>CANJKV010000056.1 GCA_947474855.1 Aurantimonadaceae bacterium
GTGACGGGCGCGGCGGGCGGCGTCGGCTCGGTCGCGGTCGCGCTCCTCGCCCGGCTCGGCTGGCACGTCGTCGCCTCCACAGGGCGCGCGTCGGAGGAGGGCGACTACCTTCGCGGCCTCGGCGCGGCCGAGATCATCGAGCGCTCGGAGCTTGCCGGGGAGGGCAAGCCCTTGATGAAGGAGCGCTGGGCGGGCGGCATCGACGCCGTCGGCGGCCGGACCCTCGCCAACGCGTTGGCCTCGACGCGCTATCACGGGGCGATCGCCGCCTGCGGGCTCGCCCAGAGCATGGACCTTCCCGCCACGGTCGCGCCCTTCATCCTGCGCGGCGTTTCGCTTCTCGGCATCGATTCGGTCATGGCCCCGCTCGCGCGCCGCGAGGAAGCCTGGGCGCGTCTCGCCGCCGACCTCGATCGCGGCACGCTCGCCGCGATGACGCGCACGATCGGCTTTTCGCAGGTCGAGGAGATCGCCCGCGCCATCGTCGAGGGTCGGGTGCGCGGCCGCGTCGTGGTCGACATGGCGCGGGACTGAGGCGGGGACCCGGTCGGCCGTGCCGCCACCGCCACCGCTGTCGGGTCACAAAAGTTTCGCTCCGCACCGTTAGGAGGGGCGCGTGCGGCGCGACCGCCGCTGAACGCCGCGATGCTGGGAGCTGAGCCATCTGATGAGCACTGTTTCGGCCGACACGATCGATCGTCCCGCGCGCCCCGAGGCACCGTTCGAGGCGCCGCGGACCCTCCTGCGCCGTGCCCTGGTCCCGCTGATGGGCGGCCTCGCCTCCGCGGGGCCGCGCCAGCGCCGCTTGGACCCCCAGGCGCCGCTTCTCGGCCGCATCGGCCCGCTCGTCGTGCGCCTCGCGCGCTCGGCGGCCGAGCTGCGCGCCGCGCAGGCCTTGCGCTACGCCGTGTTCTTCGAGGAGATGAGCGCCAAGCCCTCGGCGATCCAGCGCCTGACGAAGCGCGACTCCGATCCTTTCGACCGCTTCTGCGACCACCTCCTCGTCATCGACGAGACGCTGCCTGGCCCGGACGCCGAGCGCATCGTCGGCACCTACCGCCTGCTCGGGCCCGAGGCCGCGGCGAAGGCGCGCCGCTATTATTCGGAGGACGAGTTCGACCTCGGCCCGCTCCTGCGCCGCCACCCCGACCGCCGCTTCCTGGAGCTCGGCCGCTCCTGCGTCCTCAAGCCTTATCGTGGCAAGCGCACCGTGGAGCTTCTCTGGCAGGGCATCTGGTCCTACGTCGTCGCCAACCGCATCGACGTCCTGTTCGGCTGCGCCTCGCTGGAGGGCGTCGACCCCGCCGCGCTCGCCGAGCCGCTCGCCTTTCTGCGCGAGCACGCGGCCCCACCCGCGGAATGGCGCGTGCCCGCTCGGCCCGGCCGCGCCGCCGTCCTGCCGGCGGGTGCCGCCTGCGCCGATCCGCGCCGCGCGATGACGACCCTGCCGCCGCTCCTGAAAGGCTATCTCCGCCTCGGCGGCTTCATCTCCCCCGAGCCCGTGGTCGACGGCCGCTTCGGCACGACGGACGTCCTCGTCGTCCTCCTGCGCGAGCGCATCAACCCCCGCTATGTCGGCCACTACGGCGAGGCTGCGGACCGCTTCGCGGCATAACCACGGACGCCGACGCTGCTCCCTTTTTCCCGCTGGCGGGAGAAGGTGCCGGCGGGCGGATGAGGGGTCCGCAAGGACGGGCGAGACGCAGCCGAAAGGACGCTGCGCGCCGTCGATCAATGGCCGCCTGCGCGGCCGACACCCTCACTCGGCCCTTCGGGCCCCTGGGCGAGTCGCTCGTCTCGCCCGTCCTTCGGACCCCCCTCCCGCAAGCGGGGCAAGGGGCGGTGCCTCCTCCGGACTGGAGCCGCCCAACGAGAAAGGGCGGCGCCTCGCGGCGCCGCCCTTCGTCATGTCATTTCGCACGATCCCGGCCTTATGCCGCCGCGTCGTCGTTGCCGGACTTCTTGATCTCCTCGCCGGTCGCCTGATCGACGACCTTCATGGAGAGGCGGACCTTGCCGCGCTCGTCGAAGCCCATGAGTTTGACCCAGACCTTCTGACCTTCCTTGACGACGTCCTGCGTCTTCTGGACCCGGTCGGCGGCGAGCTGCGAGATGTGGACGAGACCGTCGCGCGAACCGAAGAAGTTCACGAAGGCGCCGAACTCGACGCACTTGACGACCGTGCCCTCGTAGATCGCGCCGATCTCGGGCTCGGCCACGATCGAGTGGATCCACTTGCGGGCCGCCTCGATCTCCTTGCCCGACGCCGAGGCGATCTTCACCGTGCCGTCGTCCTCGATGTTGATCTTGGCGCCGGTCTTCTCGACGATCTCGCGGATCACCTTGCCGCCCGAGCCGATCACGTCGCGGATCTTGTCGGTCGGGATCTGCATGACCTCGATCCGCGGCGCGAACTCGCCGAGCTCGGCGCGCGCCTCGCCCAGGGCCTTCGACATCTCCTCGAGGATGTGCAGGCGGCCGCCCTCGGCCTGTTCGAGGGCGATCTTCATGATCTCCTCGGTGATGCCCTGGATCTTGATGTCCATCTGCAGCGAGGTGATGCCGTTGGCGGTGCCGGCCACCTTGAAGTCCATGTCGCCGAGATGGTCCTCGTCGCCGAGGATATCGGAGAGCACCGCGAAGCGCTCACCCTCGAGGATCAGGCCCATGGCGATGCCCGCGACCGGGCGCTGCAGCGGAACGCCCGCGTCCATGAGGGCCAGCGAGGTGCCGCAGACGGTGGCCATGGAGGACGAGCCGTTGGACTCGGTGATCTCGGAGACCGCGCGGATCGTGTAGGGGAACTGCTCGGGAGCCGGCAGCATCGGGCGGATGGCGCGCCAGGCGAGCTTGCCGTGGCCGATCTCGCGGCGGCCGGGCGAGCCCATGCGGCCCGTCTCGCCGACGGAGAAGGGCGGGAAGTTGTAGTGGAGGAGGAAGCGCTCCTTGTAGGTGCCGGTCAGGGCATCCACGAACTGCTCGTCCTCGCCGGTGCCGAGGGTGGCGATGACCAGCGCCTGCGTCTCGCCGCGGGTGAAGAGCGCCGAGCCGTGGGTGCGCGGCAGGATGCCGGCCTCGGCGACGATCTGGCGGACCGTCTTGAGGTCGCGGCCGTCGATGCGCGAGCCGGTATCGAGGATGTTCCAGCGGACGATCTTCGCCTGGAGCTCCTTGAACACCGAGCCGACCTGCTCCTTGGTGTAGGCCGGAGCCTCGGCACCCTCGGGAAGGAAGTGCGACGTCACCTTCTTCTTGGCGGCGTCGACGGCGGCGTAGCGCGCCTGCTTGTCGGTGATCTTGTAGGCGTCGCGCAGGTCGCCCTCGACGACGCCCAGCATCTCGGTCTCGAGAGCCGAATAGTCCGGCGCCTTGTGCTCGCGCGGCTCCTTGGCGGCGTGCTCGGCCAGCTTGATGATCGCGTCGATCACCGGCTGGAAGCCCTTGTGGCCGAAGGTCACGGCGCCGAGCATGATCTCCTCGGAGAGCTCCTGCGCCTCCGACTCGACCATGAGCACGGCCTCGTCGGTGCCGGCGACGACGAGGTCGAGCTTCGACTCGCTCATCTCGTCGACGTGCGGGTTCAGCTTGTACTCGCCGCCGATGTAGCCGACGCGGGCCGCGCCGATCGGGCCCATGAAGGGCACGCCCGAAAGCGTGAGGGCGGCCGAGGCCGCGACCATGGCGAGGACGTCGGGATCGTTCTCCAGGTCATGCTGGAGGACGGTGACGACGACCTGGGTGTCGTTCTTGTAGCCGGTCGCGAAGAGCGGGCGGATCGGTCGGTCGATGAGGCGGGAGACCAGCGTCTCCTTCTCGGAGGGGCGACCTTCGCGCTTGAAGAAGCCGCCGGGGATCTTGCCCGCGGCGTAGGTCTTCTCCTGGTAGTTCACCGTCAGCGGGAAGAAGTCGAAGCCGGGCTTCGGCTGCTTCTCGGATACGACGGTGGCGAGAACGACCGTCTCGCCGTAGGTGGCGACGACAGCGCCGTCGGCCTGGCGCGCGACCTTGCCGGTTTCGAGGGTGAGCGGGCGGCCGGCCCAGTCGACTTCGACCTTGTGCGTCTTGAACATGGACATGTCTTGCCTTTGCTTGGCGCCGGATCGGTTCTCGAAACCGAAAAGCGGCGGAAACCGCCCGCCGGCGCAGGATCTCGTTGAACGGGCCACGGGCAAGACGACGGGACGCTCGGAAACGAAGGGGAGCGAGCGTCCGGCAATCCTGCCCCATGACCGTCGGTTGATGCGGTCTCGCCCGGCGTCCCGCGTCACGTCGCGGATCTGTACCGGGCGGGGCATGAGCTGGGGTGGCCCGCGGCGGGGGAGCGCTTCGCTCCCAGCGCCGAAGGCCGGATCGTGCCGCGCCCGTCTCTTGGCGAGCGGCGCGGGAGCCGTGCGGCCTTAGCGGCGCAGGCCGAGGCGGCCGATGAGCGCCTGGTAGCGGTCTTCCTCGCGCGACTTCAGATAATCGAGGAGGCGACGGCGCTGCGAGACCATCTTCAGGAGACCACGACGGGAGTGGTTGTCCTTCTTGTGGTCCTTGAAGTGCTCGGTGAGGTTGGCGATGCGCTCGGAGAGCAGCGCCACCTGGACTTCCGGCGAACCGGTATCGCCTTCCTTGGTGGCGTATTCCTTGAGCAGCTCGGCCTTGCGCTCGGGCGTGATCGACATCGTGTTCCCCTTTCTTCGGTGGTGAGGGTTCGGGTTCGCCCGGCGCCGGGATGTCGTCCAGCGCGGGTCGCGAAACGGGCAAAGGGCCGCGTTCCCCTGAGGGAGCGGCCCCGGACAAGTGCCCGCCGCCGATATAAGCGATCGGTCCGACGAATGCTAGGCCGGGCGAACGACCCCGACCCGGGAGAGGAATTCGGCGATCTCGCCCTGCAGCCGGTTCGTGTCGGCGATCCAGCCGCCCATCTGGAGAAAGGCGTGGATCATGCGCGGATGGTGCCGGTGCTCGACGCCGACGCCCGTCGCCGCCAGCTTGTCGCCATAGGCGATGCCCTCGTCGCGCAGGGGATCGAGACCGCAGGTGACGAGAAGCGCCGGCGGCAGGCCGGCGAGATCGTCGCAAAGGAGCGGCGAGGCGAGGGGACTCGCGCGGGTCGCCGCGTCCGGAACGGTGGAGGAAATCTCGAAGGCGAGCGAATCGCGCGTCATGACGTTCCCTTCGTTCTCGGCGAGCGAGGGCCAGTCGCGGTCGAGCCGCAGGTCCGTGTTGGGATAAAGGATGACCTGGCCGAGAAGCGCCGGGCCGCCGGCGTCGCGGGCGAGGCGCGCAAGGGTCGTCGCGTAGAGCCCGCCGATCGAATCGCCGCCGACGACGAGGCGCGCGGCGTCGAGGCCGAGCCGCTCGCCGTCGGCGGCCAGGAAGCCCAACGCCGCCATGCAGTCCTCGTGCTGGGCGGGGAAGGGGTGCTCGGGGGCGAGGCGGTACTCGACGGCCGCGATCGCCCAGCCGGTGCTGTCGGCGAGCGCCCGCAACGCCGGGTCGTGGGTCTCGACCGAGCCGGCGATCGCGCCGCCGCCGTGGCACCAGAGGAGAACGGGCAGGTCCTCGCCGCGCGCCGGCCGGTACAGCCGGATCGGCAGAGGCGCGCCGTCCGGCCCGGTCGCCTCGACGTCGGTGACGGAGGCAACGCAGACCGGCTCGCCGGAGAAGCGGGCGAGGCCGGCGGCGTCGCGCCGCGCCCTGGCGAGCCGGTCCGCGTCGGATTTGGGCTGCGGCTCGTCGCGACCGGCTTTCGCGATGGCGTCGAGAACGGCCTGGGCTTGCGGGTCGATGGTCACGAGGGACGTCTCCGGGCGAGCGGGAATGCCCGTCCGCAATGCGCGGCGCACCGTTCGGTTGCCGCGCCACACGCGGCGCCTGTCTTTTAGCGCAGGCGGAAGACGTAGAGGTCAACGCCCTCGTTCGGGGCCCGCGATCCGCCGCTTCGGAAGGCGACGAGGTGGCGGCCGTCCGCGGTCCAGGCGGCGTTGGTGCGCAGGTAGTGGTCGGCATCGGTGACGAGCCGCGCGACGTGCGCCCGCGTCGCCGTGTCCCAGACGTCGACCCGTGTGCCGGTCCCGTCCGTTTTGCCGAAGCTGTCGATCAGGGCGGCGCGCCCGCCCGTCGGCGCGACCCGCACGGCCGCGCTTTCCGGGCCGTAGCCGGGAAGGGGAGTCGGCTCGGGCGGGACCGCGAAGGGCCCGCCCTCGCTGTCGGAGGACGCGGGATCGCGCTGGCGCAGTCCGCCCGTCGCGCGATCGGGAGCCAGGACGGTTCCCGTTCCCGGCAGATGGTCCTCTTCGAAGATGATCGGTACGGTGCCGGGAAACGCCCAGCGGTCCTCCAGCCTGTCGACGGTCCGAAGAAGCGTGCCGTCGCGGGCCGACAGGATCACGGCCTGAGGACGCAGCTCGTCGCAGACATTGCCGATGATGCAGCCGACGATCGCCTCCTCGCCGTCGGGCGAGGGCCGCGCGAAGATGTCGACGCGCGAGAAGGGCAGGTCGGCGCGCTCGGCTTCCCGGTTTTCGGCGAGGTCGAAGACCAGCTGGACGGGCTGGAGGAGGCTGCCGGGGCCGGCGCGCATCCCGAAGATGCGCATCCGCTCCTCGCCCGCCGGCATCATCGTCGTGAAGGGCAGCGGCTGGAAATCGGCGATGTGCGCCTTGGCGACGCAGCCGCTGCGCTCCAGCCAGCGGTCGAGCCACTCGCAGGTGCCGAGGCCCCGGTCGACGGCCCAGCCGGCACCGGCCGCGAGGAGGATCGTGGCGGCGGCGAGCCCCGCGCGGCGCCGCCCCTTGGCCGTCATCCCTTGCCGCCGAAGACGCGCTTGGGCTTGAAGGCGCCTTCCTCGACGCTGCCCAGCGCGACGAGGCGGCCGTGCCCGACGGCATAGGCCTCGTCCATGAAGGCCGGCGCGTCGCGGCCGCGCAGGAGCACCGGGTTGCCGGCGAGAACCCGCGAGGCCTGATCGGGCGTCAGCTGCACCTCGTAGAGTTCGGACAGCGCCGTCTCGACCGGCAGCATCAGCGAATCCAGCGGCCGGAAGTCGGTGACCCGCGCCTTGGCGCCCGCCTCCACCGCTTCGGCGTCGAGCGCTTCGAGGCCGGCATCGGCCGCCGCGTCGATCTCGGCGACGGTGACGAGGTCGTCCTCGTCGAAGGCGCCCACCGCCGTGCGGCGCAGATCGACGATGTGGCCGAAGCAGCCGAGATCGCGGCCCATGTCGCGGGCGATGGCGCGCACGTAGGTGCCCTTGCCGCACTCGGCCTCGAACACGGTGGTGGCTTCGTCCGGCATGTCGACGACGACGAGGCTATGGACGGTGACGGTGCGCGCGGGGATCTCCACCGTCTCGCCGTCGCGGGCGAGGTCGTAGGCGCGGTTGCCTTCGATCTTGATCGCCGAGAAGGTCGGGGGCACCTGCGAAATCTCGCCGACGTAGCGCGGGATCAGCGCCTCGATCTCGGCGCGGCTCGGACGCGCCTCGGAGGTGCGGACCTGCGGCCCTTCGAGGTCGTCAGTCGTGGTTTCGGCGCCCCAGCGGACGGTGAAGCGGTAGGTCTTCTCGCCGTCCATGACGAAGGGCACGGTCTTCGTCGCGTCGCCCAGCGCGATCGGCAGCATGCCGGAAGCCAGGGGGTCGAGCGTGCCGGCGTGCCCCGCCTTCTGGGCGAAGAACAGCCACTTGATGCGCGACACCGCCTCGGTCGAGCCCATGCCGCGCGGCTTGTCGAAGATCACCCAGCCGTTGACCGGCCGGCCCTTGGGCTTGCGTCCCTGGCGCGCCATCAGCGGCTCTCCTCGCCGCCGGCCTCGTCGGAGGCGTCGGCTCCGAGGTCGCGGGCGACCTCCGGCGAGCGCAGAAGCGCGTCGATGCGGGCGAAGTTGTCGAAGGAGGTGTCGGGTCGGAATCGCACTTCGGGCATGTACTTCATCTGCCGCAGGGCCGGGGAAAGCCGGCCGCGGATGAAACGGGCGTTGCGGTTGAGGGCCTCGATCTCGCGGCTCGTGTCGGTGCGGCCGAGAACGGTGACGTAGGCGGTCGCGAGCTTGAGGTCCGGCGACATGCGGACCTCGGAGACGGAGACGAGCGCGCCCTCGAGCTCGGGGTCGCGCATCTCGCCGCGACCGAGAACCTCGGTCAGGGCGTGGCGGACCTTCTCGCCGACGGAGAGCTGGCGCTGGGAGGGCCCTTTCGGGGTTTGATTATGCTTGGCCATGATTCTTCTTCCTGCCGGAGCGGGAGGCGGATCGGACGCCTTCGCCGTTCGGGGACAAACGCATGCAAGAAGCCCGGCGTTTCCGCCGGGCTTTCGCGAAAGGATGCTGGGGCGCGACGGCTCGCGCCCCGTGGTGGATCAGAGCGTGCGGGCGACGTGCTCCACGCGGAAGCACTCGATGATGTCGCCCTGGCGGATGTCCTCGTAGTTCTGGAAGGCCATGCCGCACTCCTGGCCGCCGGGAACCTCGGCGACTTCGTCCTTGAAGCGCTTGAGGGTCTTGAGCGTGCCTTCGTGGATGACGACGCCCTCGCGGATGAGGCGCACGCCCGCACCGCGCTCGACCTTGCCTTCGGTGACGCGGCAGCCCGCGACCTTGCCGATCTTGGTGATCTGGAAGACCTCCAGGATCTCGGCATTGCCGAGGAAGGTTTCGCGGCGCTCCGGCGACAGGAGGCCCGACATCGCCTGCTTCACGTCATCCACGAGGTCGTAGATGATGTTGTAGTAGCGAAGCTCGATCCCCTCGCGCTCGGCGGCCTGTCGCGCCTGCGCGTTGGCGCGGACGTTGAAGCCGATGATCGCGGCGTTGGAGGCGGCGGCGAGCGACACGTCCGACTCGGTGATCGCGCCGGCGCCGGAATGAACGATCCGGGCCTGAACCTCGTCCGTGCCGAGCTTTTCGAGCGCCGTCGCGATGGCCTCGACCGAACCCTGAACGTCGCCCTTGATGACGAGCGGGAAGGTCTTGAGACCCGCGTCGGTGAGCTGACTCATCATCTGCTCGAGCGAGCCGCGCTGGCCGGCCGACTTGGCCACCGCCTTCTCGCGGGCGAGCCGCTGGCGGTACTCGGCGATCTCGCGCGCCTTGGCCTCGTTCTCGACCACCGCGAAGCGGTCGCCGGCCTGCGGCGTGCCCTGCATGCCGAGCACCTCGACGGGCATGGAGGGCGGGGCGGCCTTGAGCTGCTTGCCCTTGTCGTCGACGAGGGCGCGCACGCGGCCCCACTGGTCGCCGGCGACGATGATGTCGCCGGTCTTCAGCGTGCCGGCCTGGACGAGCACGGTCGCGACCGCGCCGCGGCCCTTGTCGAGCTGCGCCTCGATGACGACGCCCTCGGCGGTGCGGGCCGGATCGGCGCGCAGGTCCATCAGCTCGGCCTGGAGGATGATCGCCTCCAGGAGCTTGTCGAGGCCGGCGCCGGTCTTGGCGGACACCTCGACGTCGAGCACCTCGCCGCCCATGGATTCCACGAACACCTCGTGCTGGAGGAGCTGCGTGCGCACCCGCTGGGGATCGGCGGCCGGCTTGTCGACCTTGTTGATCGCCACGATGATCGGGACGCCCGCCGCCTTGGCATGGCTGATCGACTCGATCGTCTGCGGCATGACCGAATCGTCCGCCGCCACCACCAGGATGGCGATGTCGGTGGCCTGGGCGCCGCGGGCGCGCATCGCCGTGAAGGCGGCGTGGCCGGGCGTGTCGATGAACGAGATCTTCTGACCGTCGTGGTCGACCTGATAGGCGCCGATGTGCTGCGTGATGCCGCCGGCCTCGCCCGATACGACGCTGGTCTTGCGGATCGCGTCGAGGAGCGAGGTCTTGCCGTGGTCGACGTGGCCCATGATGGTGACGACCGGCGGACGCGCCTGCAGGAGCTCCGGATTGTCGGCGACGTTGAAGATGCCTTCTTCGACGTCCGACTCAGCCACGCGGCGGACCGTGTGGCCGAACTCGGCCGCGATGAGTTCCGCGAGGTCGGCGTCGATGATGTCGCCGGGCTTCAACATCTGACCCTGCGCCATCAGGAACTTGATGACGTCCACGGCCCGCTCCGACATGCGGTTGGCGAGTTCCTGGATGCTGATGGTCTCTGGAATAATCACTTCGCGCGCAATCTTCTCGCGTGTCTGGTTCTGCTGCGAGCGCTTGAACTTCTCCTGCCGGCGCCGGATCGAGGAGAGCGAGCGTCCGCGCGCGCCGTCGTCGCCGACGAGGGCGCGGTCGAGCGTCAGCTTGCCGGAACGGCGGCCCGCATCCTCGCGGCCGGGGCGCGCGGGCTTGGCGGGATCGCTGCCGGGAGCCTTGGCCGCGACGCCGCGGCGCGCGCCGGCGGGACCGCGAGCGGCCCCGCGATCGTCCTCGTCGGCGGTGCGACGGCGCGCGTCGCCGCGCACGGTGCGGGCGGCCGCGGCCTCGGCATCGGCCGGATTGACGACGACGGGCGTGGCCTTCGAGCCGGTCGTGGTCGGCTTGGCGGCAGCTCTGCGCGCCGCATCGGCCTCGGCCTTCTTCTTGGCGGCGGCCTCGGCCTCCAGGCGCGCGGCCTCCTCGGCCTGGCGGCGCTCGGATTCCTCGCGCTCGGCGCGGCGGCGCTCGTCCTCCGCGATGCGGCGGGCTTCGGCCTCGAGGAACAGGCGACGGTCTTCGACCTCGCGCTGGCGCGCCAGCTCGAGGGCGCGACGACGCGCGTCCATCTCCTTCGAGGACAGATCGGACAGCACCGCGCCGCGCGGCTGGCGGGCACCGGGCGCGCCGCTCTGCGGGCGACGGTCGTCACGGCCGCCGGGACGATTGCCGCTGGGCTGTCCCGGACGCTGGCCGCCGGGGCCGGCATTGCGGTTCGGGCCGCCGGGCTGGCCCGGACGGTTGTTGGACGAGGTCTGGCCCGGGCGCTGCCCGTAGCCCGACGGCGCGCCCTGGCCGGGACGCGCGGGCGCGCTGCCGGCGGGGCGGGGCGGCGCGCCGGTCGGCGCCGAAGCGGCGGGACGCGCCGGAGCGGCCGGAGCCGAAGGCGCTGCCGGGCGCTGCGCCGCGGCGGGAGCTGCGGACATCGCCGGGGCCTGGGCAGCGGGCGCCGTCGCGGCAGGCGCGCTCGGCTCGGCGGCGGCGGGCGCCGGGGAGGCGACCGGTGCAGCATTCGCAGCCGGGCTCGACGGCGCGGCGGCAACGGGCGCTGCCGGAGCCTCGGGAGCCGGTGCGGCAGCCGCCGGCGCGGCGGGGGTGGCCGGAGCCTTAGGCTCGGCCGCCGGGGCGGCAGCGACGGGCGCCCGAGCGGCGCTCTCGGCTGCGGGCGCCTCGACCGGCGTCGATGCGGGGGAAGGGGCCTGCGCGGCTGGCGCGGCGGCGGTCGCCGTCGGCGCCTCAGGGGGCGCCGCGGCGGGTGCCGGAGCCGGGCTCGACGGGGCAGCCGAAGCCGCGACCGGCGCCTCGGGGGCAGCCGTCACCGGCGCCGTCGTCGAGACAGCCTCCGGCGTCGCGCCGGGGGCGCGCGGCTTGAGACCGGCCGCGACAGCGGGCGCCGCCGCGACGGGCGCCGCGGGCTTGGCCGGCAGACGGCTCTTCTTGGTCTCGACCACGACGTTCTTCGTCCGACCGTGGCTGAAGTTCTGCCGGACAGTCGACTGCTGGACGCCACCCGGCTTCAAGGACAGGGGCTTCTTCGTATTCACGCTCAGCGTCTTGTCGTCGCCGGACTTGGTATCGCTCATTTACGCTTCCGTTTCCTGCGCGGGGGTCGGCCCACGCCAATCATCCACATCGTCCGGGCTGTCGCCCCGGTAAATCGCGAGCGCTTCCAAGCGCTTCAAGCAAGCCAAGCCCGCGCTTCCGGCAAGGATGGCCGCATGTATCACATTCACCCCGCCGATGGCCAAACTCATTTCGGCCGACTCGAACAAACGAAACCGGGGAATTGCCGCATCGGCATCCCCGTTCGCGGCGGCGCGGCGGGCGCCGTCCATCTTGCGCAGGCCGTCCGGGGCGCCGTCCGACGCCTGGACGAGAACGAGCGCCTTGCCCGAGCGCACGGCCGCCTCGACCTTGGCCGCGCCCGACACGACCTGTCCCGCCTTGCGGGCGAGACCCATGCTTCCCAGCGCGCTCTGGGCGAGCAGCCGGTCGACCTCGTCGGCCAGCGTCTCGTCGGCGCGCACCTCGGCCTTCAGGGCCCGGCCGAAGAGCCGGCGCTTGACCGCCGTCTCGACGGCGGCGCGGCGGTTCTCGACGTTGGCGCCGCGTCCCGGCAGGCGCCGCCGCAGGTCCGGCACGACGCGTCCGTCGGGCGCGCGCACGAAGCGGATCATCGCCTCGGGGGCGAGGCGGGCGCGCGAGACGATGCACTGACGCTCGTTCACGATCCCGTCAGCCTCCTCGTCCCGCTCGATATCCACCGCCTCGGCCATGCGTCTCCGTCCTTAAAGGCTCTTTCCGCCTCGGTCGTTCCTCAGGCGGTTTCCGCCTCGTCCTCGATCTCGGCTTCGGCGGGCTCGTCCTCGGCCTCGATCCAACCGGCCTTGAGGCGCGCCTGCATGATCATGGCTTCAGCATCCTGGCGGCTGACCTCGAAGGCGGCGAGCGCGCCGGGGAAGCGCTTGACCTCTCCGTCCTTGCGCTCGGTCCAGCCGACGAGGTCGTCGGCGGCGCAGCCCGCGAAGTCCTCGAGCGTCTTGATGCCTTCTTCGCCGAGCGCGACGAGCATCGGCGTCGTCAGCCCGTCGATCTCCTTCAGCGTGTCCTCGACGCCGAGCTCCTTGCGCTTGGCGTCGAACTCGGCCTCGCGGGCGTCGAGATGCTCGCGGGCGCGCGCCTGGATCTCGGCGGCGGTGTCCTCGTCGAAGCCTTCGATCGAGGCGACCTCGTCGGCGTCGACGTAGGCGACTTCCTCGACCGTGCGGAAGCCTTCGGAAGCGAGAAGCTGGCCGACCATCTCGTCGACGTTGAGCGCGTCCATGAACAGGGCGGAGCGCTCGGCGAATTCCTTCTGGCGGCGCTCGGACTCTTCCTGCTCGGTGAGGATGTCGATGTCCCAGCCCGTCAGCTGCGAGGCGAGGCGCACGTTCTGTCCGCGGCGACCGATCGCAAGGGATAGTTGGTCATCGGGAACCACGACTTCAATGCGCTCGGCGTCCTCGTCGAGCACGACCTTGGCCACTTCCGCCGGCTGCAGGGCGTTGACGAGGAAGGAAGCGGCGTCCGGCGACCAGGGAATGATGTCGATCTTCTCGCCCTGGAGCTCGGCGACGACCGCCTGGACGCGGCTCCCTCGCATGCCGACACAGGCGCCGACCGGATCCACGGAGGAGTCGTTCGAGACCACGGCGATCTTGGCGCGCGAGCCCGGATCGCGGGCGACCGCCTTCACGGTGATGATGCCGTCGTAGATTTCCGGCACTTCCATGGTGAAGAGCTTCGCCATGAACTGCGGATGGGTGCGGCTCAGGAAGATCTGCGGCCCGCGCTGCTCGCGGCGCACGTCGTAGATATAGGCGCGCACCCGGTCGCCGTAGCGGAACAGCTCGCGCGGGATCTGCTCGTCGCGGCGGATGATGCCCTCGCCCTTGCCGAGATCGACGATGACGTTGCCGTATTCGACCCGCTTCACCGTGCCGTTGACGATCTCGCCGACGCGGTCCTTGAACTCGTCGTACTGCTTGTCGCGCTCGGCCTCGCGCACCTTCTGGACGATCACTTGCTTTGCCGACTGGGCGGCGATTCGGCCGAAGTCCATCGGCGGCAGCTGCTCGGCGATGAAATCGCCGGGCTCGGCGTCGGGGTTCTTGTCGCGGGCCAGATCCAGGTAGATCTGGGTGTTGGGGTCCTCGACCTGCTCGACGACCTCCAGCAGGCGCTGGAGCTTCATCTCGCCGGTGCGCGTGTTGATGTCGACGCGGATGTTGGTTTCCTGGCCGTAGCGCGAACGGGCCGCCTTCTGGATGGCGTCGGCCATCGCCTCGATCACGATTTCGCGGTCGATCGACTTTTCGCGCGCGACCGCGTCCGCGATCTGCAGAAGCTCGAGCCTGTTCGCACTGACTGCCATCGGATGGTCTCCTGAGGTCCCGGCCGGCGCCGCATCTCTCGTGTGTCGGGCCGGGCCGCGATGAATTCCGTTATTCAGTTGCGCGCGCTGGGCGCGTCGTCCGGGTCGTCGGGTCCGCTCTCGCCGCGCGCCTTGCGCGCCGCCTTGTCGGCCTTGAGCGAGGCGTCGATGAGCTCGTCGGTGAGAACGAGGCGGGCTTCGCCGACGGCGTCGAAGGGAATGCGCACGCTGCGCTCCTCGCCGTAGGCGACCTGGTCGCGGTCGAGCACGAATTCCGTGTCCGTGACCTCGACCACCTTGCCGCGGAAGCGCTTGCGCTCGTTGAGCAGCCGGTTGGTCTCGAGCTTCATCAGGTGTCCGGCCCAGAGCCGGAAGTCCCCGATCCGCACCAGCGGCCGGTCGATGCCCGGCGAGGAGACCTCGAGATGATACGCCCGATCGATCGGATCATCCATATCCAGAATGGGAGAGATCGCCCGCGAGACGGCCTCGCAATCCTCGACGGTCATGGTCCCGTCCGGCCGCTCGGCCATGATCTGCAGCGTCGCGCCGTTCATGTTGGACAGCCGCACCCGGACGAGGCGGTAGCCCACCTGCTCGATCACGGGCTCCACGACCGCGGCGACCTGGGCCTCCAGTCCCTGTTCCTTGACGATGCGTGCTTCGCTCAAACCGGCTTTCCAGTCCCAGGCGCCGCGGGGGCGCATTTCCTTTCGCCTGCGAAACGCGCCAGGGGGACTCGGACCCGCGCCGGCAATAAAAAAGAGCGGGACCGGCGGGACCCACTCTCGCTTCATCGCAGAGAATTTGAAGCCGATATACAGAAGAAGCCCGGCCGGATCAACCCGTTTTCGCGCGGACCGGCCGGGCGGCCGGGGTCAGAACGTCACGCCGAGGCCGAATGAGAGCGACGTCGCCTCGCCGTCGTCGTGGGCGAAGCGCGTGCCGATCTCGACGAAGGTCGAGACGGCCTCGTCGAAGGCGAGTTCCGCGCCGAGGCTCGCGCGCCCGAAGGACCGGTCCAGCGCGGCGAAGCTCACGGTGCGGGCCGAGCCGTCTGCGAGCGCCACGAAGCCCGCGCTTCCCGGCCGCCCGTCGGTGAAGTCGCGCACGAAGCCGATCCGCCCGTAAGGCGACAGCACGATCGTATCGGAGAGGGTGTAGCGTCCGCGCACGCGCCAGCCGAGTTCGCCTTCCAGCGAATCGAAGCTCTGCGCGTCGTAGCCGAGCGCAGTCCGCCGCCCGCCGCCCTCGCGGAACGCGTCGATGCGGTAATGGACGTAGGACAGGCCCGCGACGGGCCCCGTGGCGATCCCGGCGACCGAGAAATCGTAGCCGCCCTCGACGCGCGCACCGAGCGTCGTCGCATCGGCGTCGAAGCCGAAGCGCCCGTCGACGAGCGTCGCGCCGAGACCGGAGCGCAGCAGGAAGTCGCGCGTTCCGTCGAAGCGGGTGTAGGCGCCCGACAGGGAGGCGGCGAGCCAGGGCGGCGTGCCGTCGCTGATGAGAAGGTCGAGGCCGAGCGCGACCGTGGTCGCGTCGAGATCGGAGCCGTCGGCGAGATCGTCGCGGCTGCGCGACAGGTGGAGATCGGCCCCGAGACCGAGAAGGGCGGAATACTGGTAGTCGCCGCGCAGCGCGATGCGGCCGCCGATCTCCTTCTCGCCCGGCACCGCGTCGGCGTCGAACGTGCCCTTCGGCCGCCACAGTCCCTCCACGAAGGCGCTGCCGCCCACCTCGCCCACCGCCGGCCGCATCGCCAGGAGGCGCAGCGTCGCGCGGTCCGCCGCCGCCTGGAAGGCCTCGTTCTGCCGCATGAGCTGGTCCGCCATGCCAAGCGAGATCGCGGCGCCCGAGCGGGCGGAGGCCGCTAGATCGGCTCCGCTCAGTTGCAGGAGCAGATGGGTCAGGAGCTGCGAATAGGCCGCCAGCCGGTCCGGAATGCGTTCGGTGCCGAGCGCGGCTTCCAGGAACGCCCAGTTGTCCTCCGCCGGGTCGTGCCAGGTCGCGCCGCCGGGAATCAGAGGATTGGCGGTCTGCGTGTAGCCGTCGAGATCGCCGATGTCCCAGTTGGTGGATTCCAGCCACAGGACCGGAATGTCGAGGCTCTCGAAGGAGGCGCCGTCGCTGCAGCAGCCGGTGTCGATCGGATAGTCCGGGTTGAGGCCGGGATTGCTGCGCAGGTCGATGCCGAGCTCGCCCGCGATCGCATGGACCCGCGTCCAGTAGGACTTCAGTGCCGGGTCGGCGAGATAGTTCGTGCCGGCATGGGCATACATGAAGTCGCCGGTGACCAGGCTGTCGATGTTGATCATGCCCTTGAGATCGGCGATCTCCCCGCTCGCCTGCTGCTGCCGGCGGTAGAAGTCGGATCCTTCGAGCCCGGTTTCCTCGGCGCCGAAGGCGTTGAAGACGAGGCCGGTCTCCAGTTCCAGCCCGGAGAGATGCGCCGCCAGTTCGGTGAGGACCGCAGCGCCCGACCCGTTGTCGTCGACCCCCTGGAGCCGCGCCGTCGCCGCGTCGAAATGGGCGCCGACGAGGATGAAATCCTGCGAGGCGCCCGCGATCGTGCCGATGACGTTCTGCGAAGGCCGGTTGGCGCGCGTCCTGAAGTCCTCACGCTTGACGTCGAGGCCCCCGAGCGTGAAACGCCGCTCCATCAGGTCGGACGCCCCCGCGAAAGCCGCCGACCCGCTCGTGCGCCCGGGGAAGTCGATAACGAGGGGGCGCAGCGTTTCCATCGCGAAGTCGCCGAACCCGGAGGCCTGTCCCCAAGCGGGACCGCAGACCGAACACGCCAGCGCGGCGAGCGCCGCGCGCATCCCGAGATTCATCATCGTACCCTCACGCCCCGGCCGTGCCCACGGCGGCGTCGCTCTTTTGAGCAGATCCCATGACCGCCTAAGGAACGTGCATCATAGCCGGCGAAATGTCGGCCGCAACCCAAGAGTGAGCAATTGAGGGCGTTGGTGCGGTCGGACGGAAAGGGCGTGCGGTGGCGCACGGCACGGGGCCGGAACCGGGGCTGCGGGGCGAGGGCTCAAGGAAGGGACGTCAGAGGCGCCGAAAGGAGAGATAGGCCGGGCGCCGGCCCTCGCGGATCGCCTTCTCCTCGTATCGCGTGCCCGGCCAGCCCGCGTAGGGATCGTGCCAGTCGCTGGCGCGCTCCGCGGTCCATTCGAACGCGGGATGCGCGGCGCAGTGGCGCAATGTCCAGTTGACGTAGGTGTCGATGTCCGACGCGAAGCGGAACGGCGCCCCGGGCCGAAGCGCGCGCGCGATCCGGTCGAGATTGGCCGAGGACACGAAGCGGCGCTTCCAATGGCGCTTCTTGCGCCAGGGATCGGGGTAGAGGAGGTCGAGCCCGGCGATCGAGCCCTCCGGCAGCCAGTCGAGGACGACCAGCGCGTCCTCTTCCGAGAGCCGCACGTTCGGGCGCGGCTCTTCCTCCAGGGCGACGAGCATCTTCGCCATGCCGTTGCGGAAGGGTTCGATGCCGATGAAGCCGGTATCGGGAAAGCGGTCGGCCATGGAGCGCAGGTGCTCGCCGCCGCCGAAGCCGATCTCGACGCGAACGCCCGAAACGGGCGCGTCGAAGAGCGCGGCGAGGTCAGCGGGCGCGGGCCGCGACACGTCGACGGACAGGCGCGGCAGGAGCTCGTCCACGAGCCGGGCCTGCCGCTCGGTGAGCGTCTTGCCGCGCGTGCGGCCGAAGAAGCCTTCGCGCTGGCGGAAGCGGCGGGGCGCGCCCGCCGCCGTCTCGTCCTCGTTCGTCACGGCTCTTGTCGTCCTCAGGAGGCGAGGGCCGCCTTCAGCTTGGGCGCGAGGTCGGTCTTCTCCCAGGAGAAGGATCCGTCCCGGCCCGCCTTGCGGCCGAAATGGCCGTAGGCGGACGTCCGGGCGTAGATCGGCTTGTTCAGGTCGAGATGGCGCCGGATGCCCGACGGCGACAGGTCCATGACCTTGCGGATCGCATCCTCGACCTCGTCCTCGGTCACCTTGTTGCCGGTCTCGTGGAGGTCGACGTAGATCGCCAGCGGCTGGGCGACGCCGATCGCGTAGGCGATCTGGATCGTGCACTTGTCGGCGAGCTTGGCCGCGACGACGTTCTTGGCGAGATAGCGCGCGGCATAGGCCGCTGAGCGGTCGACCTTGGTCGTGTCCTTGCCGGAGAAGGCGCCGCCGCCGTGCGGGGCCGCGCCGCCGTAGGTGTCGACGATGATCTTGCGACCCGTCAGCCCGGCGTCGCCGTCCGGGCCGCCGATCACGAACTTGCCGGTCGGGTTGATGTACCACTTGGCGTCGTCGGCCACCGGAAGGTCGCCGAGCGCTTCGCGGATATAGGGCTCCACGACCGAGCGGACCTTCGCCGAATCCCAGCTCTCGTCGAGGTGCTGCGTCGACAGGACGATCTGCGTCACCTCGGCGGGCTTGCCGTCCTTGTAGCGCACCGTCACCTGGCTCTTGGCGTCGGGTCCGAGCTTGCCGGCCTCGCCCTCGCCCTTTTTCCGGGCGGCCGAGAGAAGCTCCAGGATCTTGTGGGCGTAGAAGATCGGCGCCGGCATCAATTCCGGCGTTTCACGGCAGGCATAACCGAACATGATGCCCTGGTCGCCCGCGCCTTCCGAATTGTCGGCGTCCGCCGCCCGATCGACGCCCTGGGCGATGTCGGCCGACTGCGAATGAAGGAGCACGTCGATCTTGGCGGTCTTCCAGTTGAAGCCGCCCTGCTCGTAGCCGATGTCGCGGATGGCCTTGCGGGCGACCGACTTGAACTTGGAGGGATTGATGACCTGTTCGCCGTTCTTGCCGGGCTTCATCAGCGTCGGGGGAAGGCGAACCTCGCCGGCGATCACCACGCGGTTGGTGGTGGCCAGCGTTTCGCATGCGATGCGGACGGTCCAGGGATCGATGCCGGCCTTCTTGGCCTCCTTGTAGACGAGGTCGACGATCTCGTCCGAGATGCGATCGCAGACCTTGTCCGGGTGCCCTTCGGAAACGCTCTCGCTCGTGAACAGGTATTCGCTGCGTGCCATGAAGGGTTCCGTGCCCTCTGCGTCGTTGCGGTCAGGACGGAAGTCGCCGCCTCTGCGCGGGCGAGGTGCCGGCGCGGGCGGTGAAACCGTCCGCCCACCGATCGGGCTGTCGCGGGAAACAGGATGGCGCGGATCCGAGGCGGGCACCGCATTTGGCCGGCCCGGAGACCAAAAGCAAGCGAGAAGCGGCCGATCAGCCGTCCGGACAGGCGCGGGCGACCGTTTTCAACCCTCGCGAAGCAGCCGGGCCACGCAGGCTAATGCGCGTCGTCCGCGCCGGTCGCGCTGTCGGCGAGTGTGCGCACGAGGTCGATGATTCGACGTCGGACCTTGGGGTCGCCGATCCGAACAAAGGCGCGGTTCAGCTGCAGGCCCTCGGCCGTCGACAGGAAGTCGACGACGTAGTCGGCCTGTCCTCCCTCGGCGAAGCCGTCGATCTGTGCTTCGCCGGAAGGAAGCTCCTCGAAGAAGAAGGCGACGGGAACGCTCAGGACCTCGGAGATCTTCTGCAGCCGGCTCGCGCCGATGCGGTTCGAGCCCTTCTCGTACTTCTGCACCTGCTGGAACGTGATGCCGAGGCTCTCGCCGAGCTTTTCCTGACTCATGCCGAGCATCGTGCGACGAAGCCTGACCCGCGAGCCGACGTGGCTATCGACCGGATTGGGTTTCTTCTTGTTCAACTGCATCGACGGAGCCCTAACCCCAAGGGCCAAAACACGGCGCGCCCGGTCCCTTGTTTGCCGGCTAGTCTTGTGCGCACATTTTCGATCCCGCAACCGACCCCGGATTGTCGAGCCGGCATAACATTCGCGTCATAAGTTTTCTCTTGGGTTAGGGGAATGTCAATATATCCGCGCCAGCTCCCGCAGCCGTCCCCCCAGCGCGGCAAGGGCCGCAAGGGCGAGGCCGGCGAGAAAGGGCAGGTCGCGCCAGCGCGCATAGGCCGTCGGCGGGGCTGCAACTGGAAGAGGAATGTCGATGGTGCCCGTCGAGCCGAGTGCGAGGCCGTCTCGCAGGCGGCCGAAGGCGTCGGTCACGACGGAGATGCCGGTATTGGCGCTGCGCACGAGCGGCAGGCCGAGCGCGACGGCCGTCATCTGCGACTGGCGCAGGTGCTGGTAGGGGCCGGGCGTGTTGCCGTACCAGGCGTCATTGGTCACGTTGACGATGAAGCTCGCGCCGTCCGCGCCCTCGCCCGCGGTGATCTCTTCGGGAAAGATGATCTCGTAGCAGATGAGCGGCAGAAAGGACGGCGCGCCGTCGATCGCCACCGGCCGGCGGGCGGCGCCGGCGCTGAACCCGCCCGGCATGTTGGTGAGCTGATTGACCCCCCAGGATTCGAGGAGATCCTGGAAGGGCAGGTATTCGCCGAAGGGCACGAGGTGCAGCTTGTCGCGCGCGTCGCGGATCTCGCCGGTCTCGTCGATGACGTAGACGGAGTTGTAGGCGAGGTAGTCGTTGTTCGGCAGGTCCTCGATCCGCACGGCTCCGGCGACGAGCGTCTGGCCGGGCTGCAGCGTTTCGGCGAGCTTCTCCACCGCGTCGGGACGCTCGGTGAGAAGAAAGGGAAAGGCGGTCTCCGGCCAGATGACGAGCATGCGCCCGATCTCGGGGGAGGGCGCGCGGGTAAGGTCGAGGAGGCGCTGGAAGTTCGCCTCGGCCGCCGCCTCGTCCCACTTCGTCGACTGCTGGATGTTGGGTTGGACGACGCGCAGCGTCAGGCCCTGCACGTCGTCATCGCTCGCTCCGGACAGGCGCCAGGCGCCGGTGCCGAGATGGGCGGCGAGGAGGAGGCCGGCGATGCACAGCACCGGCCACTGGCCGCGCCTGTCGGCGAGAACCGCGGGCGCCGCGAAGATCACGAGGGCGCCGAGCGTCAGCCCGTGGACCCCGACGAAGGCGAGGCTCTGCATGGCGAGCGGCACCGGGGCGGCCATCCCGCCGATCTCGTTCCAGGGAAAGCCGGTGAGAAGGCGGGCGCGGCCGAACTCGGCGAGCGCGAAAGCGAAGGCGAGCGCGAAGATGCGCAGCGGGCCGTCGCTCCAGAGGAGACGCGCGAGAATGGCCGCGAGGCCGAAGTAGATCGCGAGCAGCGCGGGTAGGCCGAAGACGGCGAAAGGAAGCGCCCACAGGAACGCGTCGCCTCCGACGAGCACCGCCGCGGCCAGCCACCAGAGACCGGCGACGAAGTAGCCGAAGCCGAAGAACCAGCCGGTGAAGAAGGCGGGGCCGAGCCGGCCGAGCGCGCCGCGATGCGGGTCGCCCGCCGCCCCGTCGAGCAGCCAGACCAGGAGGGGAAAGGACACGAAGCCGACAAGCGGCAGGTTGAAGGGCGCGAGGCCGAGCACCGCCAGGGCGCCCGCCAGAAAAGCGACGAGCGCGCGTCGCCATCCCTCAAGGAGGAGGATGCGGTCCGCCAATCGTTCGAGCGCCGAGCGCTTCGGTTCGGCCCCGCCGGCCGCCGCGATCCTGGTCACGTCGCCCACCCGCTCATCCGCTCTCCCGACATTCCGGCCGCGTCACGGCGCGACCGGTCTCTCCGGTCGAGTATCAGTTGCGCGACTCTCCGGCCAGCGCCTGGACGACGCGGCGGCGCTTGTCGCCCTGGCGCAGGCGTACGATGCGCACGCGCCGCACCCGGCGCGGATCGGCGTCGAGCACCTGGAACTCGAAGCCCGGCACGGCCTGCACCACCTCGCCGCGCGCCGGCACGCGGCCGAGCTCGGAGAAGAGGAGGCCGCCGATCGTGTCCGCCTCGTTCTCGAAGGCGGCGATGTCGAAGTCCTCGCCGACGACGCGGCGCACGTGCGAGAGGTCGGCGCGTGCGTCCACCGCGAAGACGCCGTCGGCGGTCTCGACGATCATCGGCGCCTCGTCGTCGTGCTCGTCGGCGATGTCGCCGACGACGCGCTCGATGATGTCCTCCAGCGAGACGAGCCCGTCGGTGCCGCCGTACTCGTCGATGACGAGCGCCATCTGCGTGCGCGTCGCCTGCATGCGGGCCATCAGGTCCGAGGCGAGCATGGAGGGCGGCACGAAGAGGACCTTGCGCACGAGGCGCAGCTCGTCGATGCGGCGGGACAGGTTGATCTGGCGGATGTCGGCACGGGTCTTGGCCGCGGCCTCGCCGGTCTCGGCCGGCTTCACGGGGCGCGCCGAGCGCGTGAGGTGGGCGAGGAGGTCGCGGATGTGGATCATGCCGCGCGGATCGTCGAGGCTTTCGCCGTAGACCGGCATGCGGGAATGGCCGTTCTTCTCGAA
>CANJKV010000057.1 GCA_947474855.1 Aurantimonadaceae bacterium
CTCGCTCGTCGCCCTTCCTATAAAGGCTGCCATGATCCGCGCGGCAATCTTTCGTCCGGCCCTGCTCGGTCTCGCCGCCGGCGCGCTCCTCGCGCTCGGCGCCGGGGCGGCGACGGCCGGCTGGATGCAGTACGGCGAGTCGATCCTTGTGTCGCTGGCGAGCGGCGCCTGGGCGACCTGCTTCTGACGCGCCCCCTCTCGCACGACCGGCCTTCTCCGATGACCCGATACCGCCTGCTCGACCGACCGAACCCGCTCGCCTGCGGGGTCAGGCGATGAGCGGCGCGCGGCTCTTCCGCATCGGCCTCTGGGTCGTGGTCGCGCTGTTCGCGGGCGCGGCCGCGGCGCTCTGGCTGCTGCGCCCGGCGGAGAACGCCGCGTCGGTGTCGCGCTTCGGCTCGCCCTTCCAGCTCGTCGACCAGAACGGGGCGACGGTCACGGACGCCTCGCTGCGCGGCAAGCCGTCCGCCATGTTCTTCGGCTTCACCCATTGCCCCGACGTCTGCCCGACGACGCTCTACGAGCTCAACGCCTACCAGAAGGCCGTGCGCGACAAGGGAGGTGACTTCCGCATCGTGCTGGTCACCGTCGATCCCGAGCGCGATACGCCCGAGGTGCTGAAGTCCTACATCGCGCCCGTCGCTCCGGACGCCACGGCGCTGACCGGCGATCCGGCCGCCGTAGCCTCGATGCTCAAGGGCTGGGGCATCTACGCGGCCAAGGTCGGCGAGGGAGCGGACTACGCCATGGACCACACCGCGACGACGCTGCTCCTCGACGCAGACGGAGCGCTTGCCGGAACCATCGCCTACGGCGAGAACCCGGAAACGGCCCAGGCCAAGCTCAACAAGCTGACCGGCGTCTGAGCGGACGGGGATAGGGCATGGTTCAGGTTCGATACGGCTTCTCGGGCTCGCGCGCCCTGGCGGAGCGGGTCTTCGCGGCGCTCGAAACGGTCTACGAGGAAGAAGGCGCTCCGATCGCCATCGTCGAGATCGACGAGGCCGCCGCGATCTTCGAGGTCTCGGCCTACCTGGAAACGGCGGAGGGCGAGGATCGCCGCGAGGAATTCGCGCGGGCTGCGAGCGAGGCCGGCGGGGAGCCGGTGGAGGTCTGGCGCGAGGATTTGCCGACGGACGTCGACTGGATGGCCCAGGTGCTGGCGGACCTCAGGCCCGTGCGCGCCGGGCGCTTCCTGGTCCATGGCAGCCACGATCGCGATAAGGTACTGGCCAACGATCTCGCCATCGAGATTGATGCCGGCCAAGCCTTCGGCACCGGCCATCACGGCACGACGGCGGGCTGTTTGGAGATGATCGAGCGGGTGGTGCGGCGGCGTCGCGTGCATCGGGCGCTGGACCTCGGCACCGGCAGCGCGGTTCTCGCCATCGGCCTCGCCAAGCTCGCCCGCATCCCCGTTCTCGCGACCGACATCGATCCGGTCGCCGTGCGCGTCGCGCAGGAGAACGCCGCGCGCAACGGCGTCGATGGTCTGGTCTACACGGCTGTGGCGGCCGGCTTCGGTGCGCCGGCGATCCGCCAGGCCGCACCCTTCGATCTCGTCGTCGCCAATATCCTGGCTCGCCCGCTGCAGGCGCTGGCGCCCCAGTTCGCGCGCCATATCGTTTCCGGCGGCGAAGCGATCCTGTCGGGGATCCTCGTCGGCCAGCGCCGCGCCGTCATCGCGAGCTACGTCGATGCCGGCTTCGCGCACCGGCAGACGATCACCCGGGGAGACTGGGTCACCATCCGTTTGTCGCGCTGACGCGCTTTACGAACGCGCCGGCGCGTCGACCTCGAACAAGGACTCGCGACGCACGCGGGTCTGAGCGAAGGGATCGCTCTCCAGCGAGGGGAACCTGCGCGCGAGGTAATCGCGCGCTTCGCGCTCGCGCACGGTCATCACGCGCGTCATGGCGCTGCGAAGGATGCTGTGGCTGCGGGTGGGCACGGTGGCCATCGCGATGTCGGTCATTGTGGCTGCTCCGGGCAAACGAAGTTACCCTCCCTGAGAGCCAATATGGTTGATCGATCCGCCTTGTACCAATGCGGGACGCGCATGGAACCGTCCCGTATGCTGCAATGCAATATCGCCCCTCGCTTCATCAAGCGTTCATCTTCCGGGGCACGGCGGTCGGCCCTATGGTGCCGGCCTCGAACAGGCAGGAGTGAAGCGACGATGTTCCAGACCTTCGACGTGACGGCCGACCACGCCGAGAGCGCCGCGCGCGTCGCCCGGTTGCGCGCCACGTTCGGCCCGGCCGGCCTCGACGGCTTCATCGTGCCCCGCGCCGACGAACACCAGGGCGAGTACATCGCCGACAGCGCGGCGCGTCTCGGATGGCTGACGGGCTTCACCGGCTCGGCCGGAACGGCGTTGGTGCTGAGCGACGCCGCATTCATCTTCGTCGACGGCCGCTACACGCTTCAGGTGCGCGATCAGGTCGACACCGCCGTCTTCGAGCCGGTCGGGTCGGTGGAGACGCCGCTCCCGACCTTTCTGCGCGAGCGTCGCGCGCCGCTCGCCATCGGCTTCGATCCCTGGCTGCACACGGTGGGCGAGGTCCGCGCGCTGTCCGAAGCGCTGGAGGCCGCCGGTGGGCGGCTGGTTCCGCTCGCGACCAACCCGGTCGACGCGATCTGGACGGACCGGCCGGAGGCTCCCGTCGGACCGGTGCGGCTGCATCCGATCCGCCTCGCAGGCGAGGAGGCCGCGGCCAAGCTCAAGCGGCTGCGCGCCGCACTGGGCGAGGATCGGATCGACCTCACGGTGTTGACCGACCCGTCGTCGATCGCCTGGGTCTTCAACATCCGCGGCTCGGACGTCGCCCATACGCCGCTGCCGCTCGGCTTCGCGATCCTGCCCGCGGACGGTCGGCCGAGCCTCTTCATCGACGCAGCCAAGCTCTCCGACGAGGTGGCCGCGGTCCTGCGCGAGCTCGCCGAGATCCGGCCGCCGGCCGAACTGCTGCCGGCGCTCGCCGCGCTCTCGTCCGGCCGACGCGTCGGCCTCGACTCGGCGCTGGCGGCCGAGCGGCTGCGAATGACGGTCGAGGCGGCCGGCGGCACGGTCGTTGCTTTCGCCGATCCGGCTCGCCTGCCGCGCGCGCGCAAGAACGCCGCCGAGATCGCCGGCTCGCGAGCCGCGCACCGGCGCGACGGCGCGGCCGTCACCGCATTTCTCCACTGGCTGTCGACGCGGGCGCCCGGGTCCTTCACCGAGATCGATGCGGCCGAGAGGCTGGAGCGTTTCCGCATCGAGACAGGCGAAGCGGCCCAGATGCCGCTGAAGGACGTGAGCTTCGACACCATCGCCGGGACCGGGCCGAACGGCGCCATCATCCACTACCGCGTCAACCGAGCCACCAACCGGACGGTCGCGGCGGGCGAGCTCTTCCTCGTCGATTCCGGCGGGCAGTACGAGGACGGCACGACCGACATCACCCGGACCGTGGCCGTGGGCGAGCCGACGGCCGAGATGCGCCAGCGCTTCACGCTCGTCCTCAAGGGCATGATCGCGATCACCCGGCTGCGCTACCCGAAGGGCACGCGCGGCATCGACATCGACGCCTTCGCGCGGGTCGCCCTCTGGCAGGCCGGCTGCGACTACGCCCACGGCACGGGCCACGGGGTCGGCGCCTATCTCGCGGTCCACGAGGGGCCGCAGTCGATCTCGCGCCGCGGCATGGCGGTTCTGGAAGCCGGCATGATCTGCTCGAACGAGCCCGGCTACTACCGGCAAGGTGCCTACGGCATTCGGATCGAAAACCTCGTTCTCGTCGAGGAGGCCGCGCCGGTTCCCGGCGGCGACCTTCCGATGCACGCCTTCGAGACGCTGACGCTCGCGCCGATCGACCGCGCCCTCGTGGACCTCTCGCTGATGGCGCCGGAGGACATCGCCTGGCTCGACGCTTACCACGCGCGGGTGCGCGACGAGATCGGTCCGCTCCTCACGCCCGATGCCGTGGCGTGGCTGGCGGAGGCGACGAGGCCGCTCGGCGGGAGCTGAGCGGCCTCGGGCGGCTCAGCGGCAGAACTGCCGCGGGCCGTGATAGGGCTGGAACGTGCCCGAGCGCGGATCGAAGGAACGATAGCGGGCGGAGCAGTAGTCGTACCATTCGCGCGACCAGGGGCGCAGGACATTTGACGAGTAGTAGCGCAGCGCGGCGCTGCCCGGTAGACCGGCTTGGGGCGATAAACGCGGCGCTCGTAATAGCGCGGCGCGGGCTCGTAGTAGCGGGGCGCCGGCTCGTAATAGCGCGGGCTGGCAAGCGCCGCCCCGATGCCGAGACCGACGATGCCACCGACGATCGCCGCCGCAGCCGCGTCGCCGCGGTCGCGGTGACGGTAGCGCGGGCGGTCCCAGTCGCGCCAGCGACCGCGGTCGCCGCGCCAGTGGCCGCGATCGCCGCGCCAATGCCGCGGGCCGCCCACGAAGAAGTCCTGGGCCTTGGCTTTGGAGGCGCCGAGCAGCGGCGTGCCGGCCGGCACGGCAACCGGCGCCATGGACAGTGCCAGCGCGACGGCGAGGCTCTTGGCGCCGAATGCCTTCAAGATGCGCATGAGGAGTCCTCCCGGACGAGTTCGAGCATACGCATCCTAACCGCGCCCCACCTGAACAGTTCCTGAACATTGCCGTGAGGTTGCAGCTTCCGGTTGGGATGCGAGGCAACCTTCCCATCTCCGGCAAGTGCGACATGTTTTCGCCACGATCGAGCAAGGGGGACGAGCATGGTTGCGAGCGTTGACGAAGGCGGCAGGTCCGATGCCGGCGCGGGCGGGGCGCAGGAGGGCGAACTCCACCGGGTGATGGGGCCGAAGCTGCTGCTTCTCTTCATCGTCGGCGACATCCTGGGAACGGGCGTCTACGCGCTGACGGGGCAGGTCGCGGCGGAGGTCGGGGGCGTCGTGTGGCTGCCCTTCCTCGTCGCCTTCGCCGTCGCGCTGGTGACGGCCTTCTCCTATCTCGAACTCGTCACGAAGTATCCCAAGGCGGCGGGCGCGGCGCTCTACACGCACAAGGCCTTCGGCATCCACTTCGTCACCTTCCTGATCGCCTTCGCGGTGATGGCCTCGGGCATCACGTCGGCCTCGACGGCGAGCCGAGCCTTCGCCTCCAACATGAGCGCCGCCTTCGGGCTCGACCTCGCGGGCTGGGGCATCACGTTCGCCGCGCTCGGCTTCATGGCGCTGGTGGCGATCGTGAACTTCCGCGGCGTCGGCGAGAGCGTGAAGGCCAACGTCCTTCTCACCCTCGTCGAGCTCACCGGCCTCCTCATCATCATCGCCATCGGCCTTTGGGCGATCATGGGCGGCCAGGGCGACGTCAGCCGCGTCTGGACCTTCGAGCCGGCCGGCGACAAGGGCATGTTCTGGAGCGTCATCGCCGCGACGACGCTCGCCTTCTTCGCGATGGTCGGCTTCGAGGACTCGGTGAACATGGCGGAGGAAACCAAGGACCCGGTGCGCATCTTCCCCAAGGTGCTGCTCGGCGGCCTCCTCATCACCGGCCTCATCTACGTCCTCGTCTCGATCTCGGCGATCACGCTCGTCCCCGCGGCCGAACTCGGCGAGGGCGACACGCCGCTCCTGAAGGTCGTGGAGGCCGGCGCACCGAACTTTCCGATCGGCGTCTTCGGCGTCATCACCATGTTCGCGGTGGCCAACTCGGCGCTCATCAACATGCTGATGGCGAGCCGCCTCGTTTACGGCATGAGCCGCGAGCACGTGCTGCCGGGCGTGCTCGGCAAAGTGAACCGCACCCGCCGCACGCCGCACGTCGCCATCCTCTTCACGACGCTTCTCGCCTTCGGCCTCATCACCTTCGTCGGCGAGGTGCCGGCGCTCGGCGGCACGACGGCGCTCCTCCTCCTCGGCGTCTTCACCGTGGTCAACGTCGCGGTTCTCGTGCTGCGCAGGGACACCGTGTCCCACAAGCACTTCCGCACGCCGACCTTCCTGCCGGTGATCGGCGCCCTGTCCTGCGGCTTCCTGGTCGGCCCCTGGACTGGCCGCGATCCCATCCAGTACCTCATCGCCGCCATCCTGCTCGCCATCGGCGTCGCGCTCTGGGGACTGACGGTCGCCTTCATGCGCTTGCGCGGCGAGAAGCCGGGCGGCTCGATGAGCCACCTCAATGCCGAGGGCCCGGTGAACTGAGGGCGGCGGGGTTGGGGCTCGTCATCCAGCCAGCCTCGCTCCCGCCGTTGGGACAGCGGTTTCGCCGCGAGGTACTTCAGAACAGGACCGCGCGGCGGATCGGGTGAGTCGAGTCGAAAGTCAGCTCGAAGACCTTCATGATCTCGCGCGTAAAGTTGTGGCCCTCGTTCTTCAGGTCGCGGAAGAGGTCGTCGTCGCGGCGCTCGCGGGGCAGCGCTTCGAGCGCGGTGCGGATTTCGGGCTGGGAGATCCTGTCGAGGAAGTGGGCGTAGCTTTCGCGCAGCCGCTCCGACCTCGTGTCCCCGCAGATATGGACGATCCGGTCGATCACCGGCATGTCGAACAGCTCCTCCAGGCGCGCGATCTTGCGCTCCCGGTTCCGGTCGGCTGTCATCGCGACGCTGAAGAGGCCGCTGGCGTAGAGCAGCTTGCGCGAGAAGACGAGCTTGATGTTCCGCAAGCCCCAGGGCTTGGGCTTGCTGCCCTCCATCGTCTTGAACTCGTAGTCGACCATCATCGTGCGATAATAGCGGATGAGGTCGTTGAGCAGAAAAAGGGCGAGCTGATGGTCGCCGATATGCTCGCCGATGTAGCGTTCGAGAATGCTACGGCGCACCCTCCTTAGGCGGCTCTCGTTCGTCAGCCACTCGCCTTCGAGCAGCATGAGCATCCGCCGGGTGATCTTGGAGTTGCTGTCGGATTCGCCGCCGATGTTCCGGACCATGTCGTCGGCATGCTCGATGCGGGCGAAGGCGCCGCCCGACGACGGGGCGAGGGGAACGATCTCCTCGATCGTCGCCGCGACATCGTCCTGCCAGGGCTGCGTCGCCTTCGGCCCGCCGTCCAAGGCGCCGGGCAGGATGATGAAGTAGTCGATGTCCGAGGAGGGCGAGGCTTCGCGGCGCGAATAGGACCCGCAGGTCACCACGCAGGCCTCCGCGGGGGCGACGGCGGCCAGGGCAAGGCGAAGGGCCGAGAGCTTGTCTTCGGAGAACGTGCGGGCGTCAGCAATCGCCCTGAGCGATCTCGGTCCATGCGAGGGAGGCATTGTGCGAAGGCTCGTCGATGATGGATTGTACCGTCAGGGTAGCTGCTCGTTTTGATTGAAGATAGCGGCGCCGATCGTCGCGCGAGGCGAAATCCACACCCTCGTCGATGAAGAAACGGCGCCTGGTGACCTGGATCTGCGGCCTGCGCTCGGCGACAAAGGCGGCGCAGGCCTGACCACTCGACACGACCTTGCGCAGCAGGGGAAACTTTCCGAAGAGGCCGGCTTCACCGAGAAGGAAGTCGGCCTCCGACAGCGCGTCCTCCCGCTCGATCAAGACGAGCCGCGCGGCCTCGTCGGCCACCGCTCCCATGTTCGAGTTGATGATCGAGAGATAGGCGTTGTCCTTGTTCATCCAGAAGTCGTCCACGACCATCCGATCGCGCGTCGACAGGCGGAGGGCTGAGGAGCGCACGACCGAGCGCGGGTGGCTGGAATGTCGCCGCGGGCGCGCATAGGCGAGCGAGCGCGAGATGCCCTCGATCGTGTCGAAGTTGATGGGGCCGGCGAAGAAGCCGCCTTCGCCGAGCCGCCGGCCGTCGAGGACGGCCAGGACCTCGCCGGCGTCGATCCCGTGGCGCGAGAGGATGGCAGGGATCTCGAAGGAGAGCGCCGCCTCGCCCCGGATGAGCCGCTCGGTCATCAGGTGGTGGTCGAGACCGAACAGGCGCTTGAAGACAGGCTCGACCGAATGGGATAGCGGAGAATGGCCGAGGTCGTGCAGGAGCGCGGCCGCAACGATGAGGTTGCGGCTCCTGGCCGGAAGGTCCGCGAGGTCGCAGAAATAATCCGCGAGCGCGGCGACGCCGAGGCTGTGCTCGTGGCGGGTGTAGCGCCGGTTGGTCGAATAGCCGTTCGGCTGCTTGATCAGCGCGTAGTCGATAGCGCCGAGGAAGCGGATGTCCGACAGGCGGACGAAGGCGGGGGTGGCGGCGAGCTCGCGCACCAAGCTCGCGGTGCTGCCCCGGAAGAATCCTCGAGAGGGGTGCTTGTAGTCGTAGTTCCGACCAAGCTCCTCGTTCTCGATCATCATGGACGATCCATCCATCTCGGGGCCGAGGCGGGGTTGCCTTCGATCGGGGCGCACACCGGGGATATTTGCGCGAGAAAGCTTAACAAGGCTGTACGAAGCCGTCCAACACGCGCTTCTGGCCGGCCTTGTCGAAGTCGACGGTGAGCTTGTTGCCCTCGACGGAGGCGACGGTGCCGGGGCCGAACTTCTGGTGGAAGACGCGGGTCCCGACGGCGTAACGGCTTTCCTCGGGGGGCACCACGGACTTGGCGACGAGCTCGCCGGCGATCTCGCGCGGGCCGCCTTGCCGGGCCGAGGAATAAAGGCCGGCGCCGCGGCTGGGAGGCTGGTTGGCGCCGCGCTGCGCCGTGCGGCCGAGGGCGGGGCCGCGGTCGGGCGTCATGCGGCCGGCGAAGCCGGAGTTCTCGGAGGCGGAGAAGTCGCCGAGGCCGGCGGCGCGGGCGTAGCGGTCGGCCTTGGCCTTCACGCCGTCCTCCTCGTAGGCGATCTCGCGGGCGCGCCCGCCGCCCCAGCCGTCGCCGTAGCTGCCGCCGGAGGCGGCGGCCGCGGCCCGGCGGGCGCCGGGCGTGCGGTAGCCGCCACTCGCGAAGGAGGCGCCGCCGTCCCAGCGCGAGGCGCCGTAGCCGCCGTATCCGCCATAGGAGGTGTTGGCCTCCATGACCTCGACATGGGCCTCGGGCAGTTCGTCGAGGAAGCGCGAGGGGATGGTGGACTGCCAGAGGCCGTGGATGCGGCGGTTCGAGACGAACCAGATCTTCACCCGCTTCTTGCCGCGGGTGATGCCGACATAGGCGAGGCGCCGCTCCTCCTCGAGGCCCGAGCGGCCACCCTCGTCGAGGGCGCGCTGATGGGGGAAGAGGCCTTCCTCCCAGCCGGGCAAGAAGACGGTCTCGAACTCCAGGCCCTTGGCGGAGTGCAGCGTCATCAGCGAGACGGCGTCGGACTCGGCGTTCTGCTCGGTGTCCATGACGAGCGCGACGTGCTCCAGGAAGCCGGGAAGGGACTCGTACTCCTCCATGGAGCGCACGAGTTCCTTCAGGTTCTCCAGGCGTCCCGGCGCCTCGGCGGAGCGGTCGTTCTGCCACATCTCGGTATAGCCGGACTCCTCCAGGATCATCTCGGCGAGGTCGGTGTGGCGGGTGGTGGGCAGAAGCTCGGACCAGCGGCGGAGGTTGAAGACGAGCGAACGCAGAGCGTTGCGGGGCTTCGGCTTCAGCTCCTCGGTCTCGACCATCTCGAGGGCGGCCGCGATCATCGGCGTGCCGTTCGCGCGCGCATGGTCGTGGATCTGGCGGACGGTCGCGTCGCCGAGGCCGCGCTTGGGCACATTGACGATGCGTTCGAAGGCGAGGTCGTCGGCCGGCTGGCAGACGCAGCGCAGATACGCCATCGCGTCGCGGATCTCCTGGCGCTCGTAGAAGCGCGGACCGCCGACGACGCGGTAGTTGAGGCCGAGCGTGACGAAGCGGTCCTCGAACTCGCGCATCTGGAAGGAGGCGCGAACGAGGATCGCCATGTCGTTGAGCTTGTGGCCGCGGCGCTGGAGCTGCTCGATCTCCTCGCCGACGGCGCGCGCCTCCTCCTCCGAATCCCAGCCGGCATTCACCGCGACGCGCTCGTCCTCGGGCGAAGAGGTGTCGGTGAACAGCGTCTTGCCGAGACGGTCCTCGTTGTGGGCGATGAGGTGGGCGGCGGCGCCGAGGATGTGGGCGGTGGAGCGGTAATTGCGCTCCAGACGGATGACGGCGGCGCCGGGAAAGTCCTTCTCGAAGCGCAGGATGTTGTCCACCTCCGCGCCGCGCCAGCCATAGATCGACTGGTCATCGTCGCCGACGCAGCAGACGTTGGGCGGAGGCGGGGCGGCGTCGCCCGTCTTCGGGCGCTGAGCCAGAAGCCGCAGCCAGAGATATTGGGCGACGTTGGTGTCCTGGTACTCGTCGACGAGGATGTAGCGGAAGCGGCGGTGGTAGTCGGCGAGGACGTCCGGATTCTCGCGGAAGATGCGGATCGGGTGGAGGAGGAGGTCGCCGAAGTCCGCTGCGTTGAGCTGCAGGAGGCGGTCCTGATAGGCGCGGAAGAGCTCGCGACCCTTGCCGTTGCCGAAGGCGCGGGCGTCGCCTTCGGGGATGGTGTCGGGGGTCAGCCCCTTGTTCTTCCAGCCGTCCATCATCTGGGTGAAGGTGCGGGCCGGCCAGCGCTTGTCGTCGAGGTTCTCGGCCTGGATCAGCTGCTTGACCAGCCGCAGCTGGTCGTCGGTGTCGAGGATGGTGAAGTTCGACTTGAGGCCTACCAGCTCGGCGTGCCGGCGCAGGATCTTCACGCCGATGGAGTGGAAGGTGCCGAGCCAGGGCATGCCCTCGACCTGCTCGCCGACGAGGAGGCCGATGCGCTGGCGCATCTCGCGCGCCGCCTTGTTGGTGAAGGTGACGGCGAGGATCTGGGAGGGGAAGGCGAGCCCGAGCGAGAGGATGTGGGCGATGCGGGTGGTGAGCACCCGCGTCTTGCCGGTGCCGGCGCCCGCGAGAACGAGAACCGGACCTTCGGTCGTCTCGACGGCGGCGCGCTGCTCGGCGTTCAGGCCGACGAGGTAATGCGGCCCGCCCTGCGCCACCGGGCCGCCGCGGGCGGCCATGGCGCGCGCGGCGATGCCGAGGCCCGCGGGGCGCGAGGCCGGCGCGGCGTCGTTCGGCGTGGCGCGCGAAGGCGCGCGGGCGGGGCTCGTCTCGGAATCCGTCATCCCCCCTATCTAATCGATCCGCTGGGGAACACTAGTGGAACATGGCCTTGGCTGGCGGCCGGCGCTTCGTCATAAGGAAGGCGAACGGCAGGAAGGAAGCAGGGCATGGCGCTGGCGGACGCGATCAAGGGAACGAGCGAGAGGCGCGTGGGCGCGGCGGTTCTGTCGGCCCTGCGCGAGCGGTTCGGCGACCGGCTTGCCACCGGCGAGGACGTGCGGCGGGCGCACGGGCACACCACTACCTACCTGCCCAACCAGATGCCGGACGCCGTCGTGTTCGCGCAGTACGAGGCGGACGTGCAGGCGCTGGTGCGGCTGTGCGCCGCGCACGGCGTGCCCATCATACCCTTCGGCACGGGCTCCTCGCTGGAGGGTCAGGTGAACGCGCCGGAGGGCGGCGTCTCGCTCGATCTCAGCCGCATGGATCGGGTGCTCGCCGTCCACCCCGAAGACCTGGACTGCGTGGTGGAGCCGGGCGTGACCCGCGAGGCGCTGAACGCGCACCTGCGCGACACAGGCCTGTTCTTCCCGATCGATCCCGGCGCAAACGCCAGCCTCGGCGGCATGGCGGCGACTCGGGCGAGCGGCACCAACGCCGTTCGCTACGGGACGATGCGCGACAACGTGATCGGGCTGACGGCCGTCATGGCCGACGGGAGCCTCGTGCGCACCGCGCGGCGGGCGAAGAAAACCAGCGCCGGCTACGACCTGACGCGGCTTCTGGTGGGGGCCGAAGGCACGCTCGGCATCATCACGAGCCTGAACCTCAAGCTCTACGGCATTCCCGAAACGGTGCTGTCGGGCGTCTGCGCCTTCGAGTCGGTGAAGGGCGCCTGTGACGCCGTGATCCAGACCGTGCAGGCGGGCATCCCGGTCGCGCGCATCGAGCTCCTCGATCCGCTGGCGATTCGCGCCGCGAACATGCACTCGGCGCTGGGATTGCCGGAAGCGCCGCACCTCTTCGTCGAGCTGCACGGCTCGGCAAGCTCGGTCGCCGAGCAGGCGGAGTTCTTCGCCGCCATCGCGGCCGAAAACGGCGGCGGCGCCTTCGAGGGCTCGACGCTGACGGAGGAGCGGGCGCGGCTGTGGAAGGCGCGGCACGGCTTCTACTGGGCCGGCATGCTGCTGCGCCCGGGAGCCCGGGCGGTGGCGACGGACGTCTGCGTTCCCGTCTCGCGGCTGTCGGACTGCATCGCGGACACGCTCGACGACATCGGCCGCTGCGGCATGATCGCGCCGATCGTCGGCCATGTCGGCGATGGCAACTTCCACGTCCAGCTGATGGTCGACGTCGAATCGCCGGCTGAGATCGAGATGGCGGAAGCCTTCATCGCGCGGCTGAACGGGCGGGCGCTCGCGATGGACGGCACCTGCACCGGCGAGCACGGCATCGGCCAGGGCAAGCGCTCCTTCCTCCAGGCCGAGCTCGGCGACGCAGTGTCCGTGATGCGGACGATCAAGCGGGCGCTCGATCCGCAGAACATCCTCAATCCCGGCAAGATCCTGCCGTGACAGGCCGATCCGCCATAGGCATGTCGGCATCCAGAGGTTAGCCTCGGCGCGGCAAGACTCAGCGGCAGGGAGCAAAGGCAACTGGCAAAGGCATTCGTCGCGCTCGGCGGGCTTCTTGTTCTGGCGCTCCTCGCCCTGCTCGTCGTGCCTCCCTTTATCGACTGGAACGCCCAGCGCGCTGCCTTCGAGGCCGAAGCGAGCCGGGTCGTCGGCCGACCTGTCGCGATCCGCGGACCCATCTCGGCGCGCTTTCTTCCCTATCCGGCCCTGGAGCTCGCCGACGTCTCGGTGCTCGGGCCGGACGGCCAGGCGCTGGCGACGATCGACCGCTTCGCCATGGACGTCGAGGTCGCTCCGCTCTTCGGCGGCGAGGTCCGCGCCTTCTCGGTGCGGCTCGACCGGCCGGTGCTGCTGCTGCCGCTCGGCGGCGACGGAACCGTCACGCTTCCCCTCTCGAAGCCGGTGCTGCCGCAGCGCGTCGGCGCGGTGACGCTTGAAGCGGTGACGGTCGGCGACGGGCGCGTGGTGATCGAGGATCCCGCGCGCGGGTCGATCACGCTCGCGGGCATCGAGGGGACGTTCGCGGCGGCCTCGGGCACCGGGACCTTTTCGGGCGAAGGCTCGCTCGACGGCGCGGGAGCACGGGCTCGCTTCGACCTGCGGGGACAGGTCAACGAGGCGAAGAACGGCGCCACGGTGCAGATCGCCTTCGATGCGCCGAGCCTCGACGCGCGGCTCGGCTTCGACGGAAGCCTGCGCTTCGAGGCCGGCGTGCCGCGCCTCGCGGGAACCGCGGACCTGCGCCGCCCGATGCCGGCGGTCCAGCCGCAGATCGCCGGTGCGCCGGTCGACGAGCGCTCCCTTTGGCAGCGGCTGGTGGACCGCATCCTGTGGCGCGACGAGCCGGAAGCCGCGCCCGTCGTCGCGCCGGAGCCCCGGACCGACGGGGGGGCGAGCCTTCGCGCCAACGGGCGCCTCGACGCGACGCCGGCCTCGGCCGTCGTGACGGACCTGCGGATCGAGGCGGGCGGCGCCGAGCGTCCCTACGTCCTCGCCGGCGGCGGATCCCTGACCCTGCGCGCCGTCCCGAGCTTCTCGCTGACGCTTCAGGGCGAGCCGCTGATCCTGGACGAGGGTGACCCTCAGCCCGCCGTGGCGTCCGAGCCGCCCTCCTTCGCAGGGCGCATGGCGGTGCTGCGCTCGATCCTGGAAACCGTGCCGCAGCCGACGATCCCGGGTCAGGTGGCGCTGTCGCTGCCGGTCGTCTCCGCCGGCGAGCAGGCGATCCGCAACGTCACGCTGGACGCAGCGCCTGTGGCGGGCGGCTGGGCGATCACCAATCTGTCGGCCGAGCTGCCGGGCCGCACGGTGCTCGAAGCCGAAGGCGCGGTGAGCGTCGAGGAGGGCTTCTCCTTCGACGGCCACGTTCTCCTCGCCTCGCGCCAACCGACCGGGTTCGCCGACTGGATCGCCGGGGAGGTGGATCCGGCGATCCGCCGCCTGGCCGTTGCCGGCTTCGACGCCCGGGTCCATCTCGACGAGCGCAGCCAGCGCTTCGACAACCTGGAACTGAACATCGGCGGCGACACGGTTCGCGGGCGGCTGGAGCGGGCGAGCGGCGCGGCGGGCGCGCTGGTCGCGGCCGAGATCGCGGGGGGACGCGTCGACGCCGACGCGCTGCTGGCGCTGGCGGCCCTGTTCGAGGGCGAGAAGGCCGGCCTTGAGCGGCTCGACCGCGTCGACCTCGACCTCGCCGCCGGGCCGGTGACGCTGCGCGGCGTGACGGCGGGGCGCATCGACGGGCGGCTGCGCTACGACGGCAAGCGGCTCGACCTGGCGAACCTCGCGATCGCCGACCTCGCCGGGGCCGACCTCCGGCTCAACGGCTCCGTCGACGGTCCGGGGCCGGAGGCCGCGGGCTCGATCGAGCTGTCGCTGAAGGCGGAGCGGCCGGCGGGCTTCCTCGCGCTGCTCCGCGAGCGGCTGCCGGCGTCGCCGCTCGTGGAAGCCCTCGACCGGCGGGCGGGACAGCTCGGGCCGCTGGACGTCGCGGGCTCGCTCAGCACCGCTCGCGACGCCGACGGTGCCTCGCCCTCGCTGGTGGTGCGACTCGATGGCTCCGCCGGCGGCTCGCGCTTCGACCTGTCGGCGGCGCTGGAGAAGGGGCTGCAGGCGCGGCTGACGGGCGGCCGCTTCGGCGCCGAGTTGACCGTGGACAACGACTCGCCCGCCGTGCTGCTCCGCCAGATCGGTATCGAGGCGATCGACGCCGGCGCGCCGGGGCCGCTGGAGCTTGAGCTTTCGCTCTCCGCTTCGGCGGGCGGGCCGGTTCTGGCGAGCGGCAGCCTGCGCGCCCCCGACAACGAGCTCTCGGCCGACGGCGAGCTGACGCTGTCGCCGAGCGGCATCGCGGGCGGCGAACTCGGGCTGACGCTCGGCAGCAACGATCTCGGTCCCTGGCTGCGCACCGGCGCGGTGGCCCTGGCGCCGCCCTTCTCGCTGCTGCCGGCCGATCTCGGGGGAACAGTGAGCTGGACGGATGCGGGCTGGCGCCTCGCCGATCTCGAGGGAACGCTAGCCGGCACGGCCGTGTCGGGCGAACTGCATCGCGAGGGCGGCGGCGACGCGCTGCTCGGCGGGCGCCTCGCCCTATCCGACCTGTCCGTGCCCTGGGCCTCCTGGCTCGTCTACGGCAGCGAGCCGCGGACGGCCGACGGAAGCGGCGGCTTCTGGTCGGAGGCACCCTTCCCGGATGGCGCGTCCTCGGCACTCGCCGGGCTCGGCCGCTTCTCGATGGACATCCAAGTCGCGCGGCTCGCGCTCGATCCGGCCGCGGTGGTGGAGGAGGTGAGCGGGCGACTCGACGGAGGGAACGGCTCGCTCGGGCTCGTCGGCGCGCGCGGACGCTTCGCCGGCGGAACTCTGGCAGGCGACATCGAGATGCGCCGCGCGGCGGGGCTCGGCGGCTTGACGCTGACGATGGAAGGGCGCGGGCTGCGGGCGGCGGCGCTCGGTCTCGGCGACAGGCTCGGGCCGGATGCCGTGCTCGGCGGCACGCTGGGGCTCGAGGCCAGCGGCAGTTCGGTCTCCGCCCTCGTGCGCGGAGCGACGGGCGCCGGGCGGATCGACCTGTCGGGCGCCCGGCTCGCGGGCGTCCCGGCCGGGGGGCTTCGGCCGATCCTGGAAGCGGCCGACGCGGAGGGCTTCCGTGTCGACGAGCCAACGGTCGCGGGCTTGGTGGCGACCCAGGACGGTGCGGGCTTCCCGCTCGGCGCCGTCGGCAGCCAAGTCTCCGTGGACGGCGGCGTTCTGCGTCTTTCGCCGCTGACGATCGCGGGACCGGGCGCGACGCTGGGGATCGACGGACGCCTCGGCCTTGCCGACCTGTCGCTCGGCGCGAGCGCTCGCCTCGCTTTCGACGCAGGGCTCGACGCCATCGAGGGCGCGAGCCCCGAGATCACCTACGCGGTGGGGGGGACGCTGGCCGAGCCGATGGTTTCGGCCGACCTGCAGTCGCTCACCAACTACCTGTCGGTGCGCGCCCTGCAGCGCGAGGAGGCGGAGGTCGCCGCCCTTGTCGAGCGGGCTCGGGAGAGCGCTCGTCTGCGGCGGGAGGTGCGCCTCTTCCGCTGGCGCGTGGCCGAGGCCGAGCGGGCCGAGGCGGAGCGACGTGCCGCCGCCGCCGCGGCGCAGCAGCGCCGGATCGAAGCGGTACGCGCCGACACCGAAGCGCGCGTGCGGGCGCAGAGGGAATACGACGAATCGCGCCGCGCCGCGCCCGCGACCCCGCCTGCTCCCGCCGCCGTCGTCGAGGCTGTGCCGGCGCAAGCGCCGCCGCCCGCCGCCAGCGAGGAGGCAGCGCTGCCGCCGCCGGACGCGCCGGTTCCGGAGCCCGCGCCGTCGCCACCCTCTCCACCCGCCGAACCCGCTGAGACGGCGATTCCGGCCATCGGAAACGTTCCGACGCCGGACGAGCGGCCGCAGCTGCCGGCCGCGGCATCGCGGCCGCCGGCTTCTGCGCCCGCGACGCGGCGCCGGACGACGCCGGCCGCTCCGGCGCGCACGCCGGCGCCCGCCGCACCGCCGGCGCTCGATTTCGACGCTGCGGCCCCGCGCGTTCCGGCGGTCCCGCCCGCCGCGCCGAGCGATTTCCCGTCCCTGCCGGGCGTCGAGAACCCGTTGGAGTTTTGACGCGTCAGCCCTGGTCGCTCTGCGCGATCGCGCGAGCGGCATCGCGCTCGGCGATCAGCGTGTCGACGACGAAGAGGCGGATGGCGCTGGACAGGTTGGCCTCGGCGGGCCTGTGCTCGTCGACATGCGCGACGAGTTCGGCGAGCGACAGCGAGCGCTCGCGGGCGATGCGGTTCAGCTCGGCGAAGAACCGGTTCTCGACGCTGAACGAGGTGCGGTGTCCGCGGATGGAGACCGAGCGCTTGGCGCTCAACGCTTCGTTTGTCCGTCGGTCTCGGGGGAAAGCCGGTGCCCGTCGAGATGCGCGGCGGCGCGCGCGTCCTCGTTCGCCCGGCGCTTCTTCTCGGCCCCGCTGATGCCGTGGCGGGCGCGATTGGCTTCGGCCGCCCTCTCGTCGGCCGCGCGGGCGGCGCGTTTGCGCGCGATGCGCAGGTTGACGACCTCGCCCATCGACGACGGCCTCGAAATCAGGTCTTCTTGCGGAAGGCGTCGAGGGATACGACCTCGGCCTTCTTCTCGCCGGCCTTTTCTTCCTTGGCCTCTCCGGCCTCCGACTTGTCCTTGGCGGCGGGCAGCTTGGCGGGCGCCGTCTCGGACTTGGCCGCCGTCTTCGGCTGGAGCTTGGCGGGCGCGGGAGCGGGCGCGGCGAGCGCCGGAGCCGTCGGCGCCTTGGTCTCGGCCGAGGGAGCGGACGCGCTCTCGCCGTCCTTGACCTCGAATTCGAGCTCGAAATTGACGGCCGGGTCGTAGAAGCCGCGGATCGCCGAGAAGGGGATCAGCAGGCGCTCGGGAATGTCGGAAAAGGAGAGGCCGACCTCGAAGGCGGTCTCGGTCACCTGAAGGTCCCAGTACTGGTGCTGGATGACGATCGTCATCAGCTCCGGATATTTTTCGCGAAGGCGCGAGGACAGACGCACGCCCGAAGCCGTGGTGAGGAAGGTGATGAAGAAGTGATGGTCGCCGGGAAGACCGGTCTTGGCGATCTCGGTCAGCACCTTGCGGATCACGCCGCGCAGGGCGTCCTGGGCCAGAACGTCGTAGCGAATGAGATCCTGACCCATTGCGTGCCCTAATACTCGTCGTGTCTGCCGCGCACCCCCTCTGGCGGGCGGGCCGTGAAATGAGTGGAGGTTTCTGTTGCCAGGCACCTCCGAGCCCCGCCTAGAAGTGCGAACCCCCAGGGCTTGATTCGAAGCTATCGCACCGCTTACGCGGCGAGACGGGCTTCCGCATAGTTGTCGTTGGCAACTACTTTTTCGGCCCGATGACGGTGGTACCATGCCGAGCGAAAGTCCGATCTTTACACCCTCGTCGATCCTATTTCGCCCCCGCCGCATCCCATCGCGCCCGGATGGGATCAGGTGGAGGCGCCGGGTACCGCCCCCGGGTCCGAAAGGTTTATTGCATCGGCCGTTTATCGCCATAGCCGGGTTGCCCCGGCGATCCCCTATATAGGCGGTCGTCACCGGCCTGAAAAGACGGTGCGCGACGGACGACTCCAGCTTCGCGCCGCCCTCGCTGCCGGGAAGCGCGACAAGCGGGCCCTGCGCCTTAGATGCGGAGTGGAGATCGAGCCCCACCCGCGACGCCCGACCCGATGGACCAGATCGCCGCCGACATCGCCGCTTCCTCCTCGCAAGGCCCGGCGACCACGACGGCGCCCGCGGCGAGCGTCCAGGCGCCGAGCCGCTTTCGCGCGCTGGTGCGCGGGGGCGAGATCGGGCTCGTCGCCGTGGGCTGCGTCGCGGGAGCGCTGGCCGGACTTCTCGTCACCGCCATCGCCTGGGCGGCGCAGATGCTGCACGTCGTCTTCTTTCTCATGTCGAGCGAGGAGCGGCTGAGCGGCCTCGACCAGCTCGCCTCGCCCTGGCTGGCGCTGGTGCCGGCGGCGGGCGGAGCCGTCCTCGGGCTGATCCTCTTCTGGTTCTCGCGGCGCAAGACGCGTCCCCTGGTCGACCCGATCGAGGCGAACGCGCTTCATGGCGGGCGCATGTCGATCCGCGACAGCCTGATCGTCGTCCTGCAGAACCTCGTATCCAACGGCTTCGGCGCCTCGGTCGGGCTGGAGGCGGCCTATACGCAGATCTCGGCGGGGCTCGCCTCGCGCATCGGGCTGTCCTTCGAGCTGCGGCGCGGCGACCTGCGCACCCTCGTCGGCTGCGGCGCCGCGGGTGCCATCGCCGCCGCCTTCAACGCGCCGCTGACGGGCGCCTTCTACGCCTTCGAGCTGATCATCGGGACCTATTCCATCGCGGCGCTCGCGCCCGTGGTCGCGGCGGCGCTGTCGGGCGTCTTCGTGGCCCGGCTCTTCGTCGGCAGCGCTTATCTCATCGAGATCGACCAGCCGGGCATCGTGTCGACGCTCGACTACGCGCCGGCTTTGGTGCTCGCGATCCTGGCGGCAGGCCTCGGCATCCTCGTCATGAAGGGCGTGACGAGCGTCGAGGCGGGTTTCCGCCGCTCGCGCCTGCCCGCGCCGCTTCGCCCGCTCGTCGGCGGCCTTCTGCTCGGCGGCCTGGCCCTTGTGACGCCGCAGGTCCTGTCCTCCGGCCACGGCGCACTGCACGTCCAGCTCGATCACCCCACCGGCATCCTCGCCATCGCGACGCTCCTGATCCTGAAGGCGGTGGCCTCGGCGATCTCGATCGGCAGCGGCTTTCGCGGCGGCCTGTTCTTCGCCTCGCTGTTCCTGGGCGCGCTGCTCGGCAAGCTCTTCGCCGAGGTCGTGCCGTTGGTGTTCCCGGACACGGCGCTCGCGCCGATCGTCTTCGCAGTGGTCGGCATGAGCGCGCTCGCGGCCTCGATCATCGGCGGGCCGCTGACCATGACCTTCCTGGCGCTGGAGATGACGGGCGACTTCCCGATCACGGCCTTGGTGCTGGCGGCGGTGGTGACGAGCTCGCTGACCGTGCGCCGGACCTTCGGCTATTCATTCGCGACTTGGCGCTTCCACCTGCGCGGCGAAAGCATCCGCAGCGCCCACGACGTCGGCTGGATCCGCAACCTGACGGTCGGGCGGATGATGCGGCGCGACGTGCGCACCGTCCCGGCCGACACGCCGCTCAAGACCTTCCGCCGCAACTACCCGCTCGGTTCGGCCCAGCGCGTCGTTGCGATCGATCCGACGAGCGGCGCCTATGTCGGCATCGTCCTCGTGCCGGACGCCTATGCCGACGGGATCGAGGATCTCGACGCGCCGGTCTCGACGCTTCTGCGCTTCAAGGACGCGGTGCTGAGACCGGCGATGACCGCGCGCGAGGCGATGACCATCTTCGATGCGGCCGAAAGCGAGGCGCTGGCGGTCGTCGACGGCGGGGAGGCCGCCCGCGTCATAGGCCTCCTGACCGAGAGCCATGTCCTGCGGCGCTACAGCGAGGAACTCGAAACGCGCCGGCGGGAAGTCTCGGGCGAGGGGACGTGACACCGCCCTGTCGCGTCGCGTCAGTCGGAGTTCGCCTCGCCGTCCGCGTCGAGGGCGGTGCGCTCGTCGGCCTGGGCCTCGGTCCAGCCGCGCACCCATGCGCGCTGATGCGTGGATCCCGAGGCGTGCTCGCAAGATGAGGTCGGCTCGGCGCGCTGCCGGGCAAGATAACCCTGCTCGAAGGCTTCGATCATGGAAATGGCGTCGTCCTCTCGTGTCGTCGGGATCCGGCACGTTCACGTGCGCTGATCTTGGCCGATTCGATGAAGGCCGTGGATTTCTGCTGCAGCCGGGGCCGGCGAAGCTCGGCGTCGATGCCCGAAATCTTGGGACAGCGATGGTTGATCGTTTCCTAATGCGGCGGATCGGTCAAGCTGCTGCGAAGCCCGCCGCTCTTGTGTTAAGCTCCGGTCAAGCATGAGTCGGCGCCGGCCGGCATGGCTTATCGATGCTTAAATTGATCGGGTCGCTTCCATTCTCGGGTTCGAGCCCGGAGTTCTCCCATGCGCCAATATCTCGACCTTCTCGCCCGCGTCCTGGAAACGGGCGTCGACCGGGGTGACCGGACGGGCACGGGGACGCGCTCGATCTTCGGCCACCAGATGCGATTCGACCTCGCCGAGGGCTTCCCGCTCGTCACGACGAAGAAGATCCACCTGCGCTCGGTGATCCACGAGCTGCTCTGGTTCCTCAAGGGCGAGACCAACATCCGCTATCTCAAGGAGAACGGCGTCCGGATCTGGGACGAGTGGGCCGACGAGAACGGCGATCTCGGACCCGTCTACGGGGCGCAGTGGCGCTCCTGGCCGGACGGGCGCGGGGGCACGATCGACCAGATCGCCAAGGTGGTCGAGCAGATCCGCGCCAACCCGAACTCGCGCCGGCTCGTCGTGTCCGCCTGGAACCCGGCGGAGGTCGACGCCATGGCGCTGCCGCCCTGCCATTGCCTGTTCCAGTTCTACGTGGCCGAGGGGCGGCTTTCCTGCCAGCTCTACCAGCGCTCGGGCGACGTGTTCCTCGGCGTGCCCTTCAACATCGCGTCTTACGCGCTCCTGACGGCGATGGTGGCGCAGGTGACGGGGCTGAAGCCCGGCGACTTCGTCCACACCTTCGGCGACGCGCATCTTTACGCCGACCATTTCGAGCAGGCCCGGACGCAGCTCGCGCGAACGCCGCACCCGCTGCCGCGGCTGACGCTGAACCCCGAGGTGCGCGACCTCTTCGACTTCCGCTACGAGGACATCGCCATCGAAGGCTACGAGCCCGACGCGCACATCGCGGCGAGGGTGGCGGTTTGAGCGCCGCGCGCCTCGCCCTCGTCGCGGTCGTGGCGGCGAGCCGGAACGGGGTGATCGGGCGGGACGGGGCGATGCCCTGGAGCCTGCCGAGCGACCTGAAGCATTATCGGCGGCTAACCATGAACAAGCCGATGATCATGGGCCGCAAGACGCTGGAGTCGATCGGGCGCGTTCTCGACGGGCGGGACACGATCGTCCTGACGCGATCGCAGGCGCTGCCCTTCGACGGCGTGATTCTCGCGCGCTCGCCGGACGAAGCGCTGGAAAAGGCGGCGGAAGCGGCCCGTGCACGCGGTTCCGACGAAATCGTGATCGCCGGCGGAGGCGAGGTCTACGCGCTGTTCTGGGACCGGATCGACCGCATCGAACTGACGCGGGTCGAGATGGAAGTCGAGGGCGACGCGCGCTTGCCGGCGATCGACCCCGCACGCTTCCGCCGCCTGTCGGACGAAGCGGCGCCGCGGGGGCCTCGCGACAGCGCCGATACGCGCCATCTCGCCTTCGCGCGGGCCGGCGGCGACCGGTAAGCGGATCCACGCCGCGTTCATCATGCCGTACGCCGCGCATCCGAATGGCGTCGCGCCGCGTTGAAGATGGTTGGGGCAATTCCTATAAGTTCGAACACAGGTTTTCGTCGACATCCCGGGCACGCGTCCGCGATGGCGATACCCATCGTTCGGAAGGAAGAGGATGCCCTGGAGCAATCAG
>CANJKV010000058.1 GCA_947474855.1 Aurantimonadaceae bacterium
GACGGGCTCGCCGTAGGTCGCGCAGGTCGACGAGAAGACGATCTTGTCCACCCCGGCCTCGGCCGCGGCGGAGAGCAGGGTGAGGGTGCCCGCGACGTTGTTCTCGTAGAAGGCGAGCGGGTCCTTCATCGATTCGCCGACCTCGATGAGGGCCGCGAAGTGGACGATGGCCGCCGGCCGGTGCTGCTTCATGACCGCGACGAGGCGCTCGCGATCCTTGAGGTCGCCCTGTTCCAGCGGCCCCCAGCGGCAGAACTCGGCGTGTCCGTTCGACAGGTTGTCGTAGACGACCGGCGTGAAGCCCTTGGTCGAGAGATCGAGGCAGGTGTGCGAGCCGATGTAGCCGGCACCGCCGATAACCAGGATGTTCGTCATCGTCATGCCTGCGCGAGAAGGAGCGAGGGGAGGGCTGTCATTGGTCACATCTCCTGGTCTGCGGATCGGCGATGGCGGATGGAGCGGCCGGCAGCCGGAGCGAAGGCGACGGCTCTGCCGTCACCCGCGGGCTCGCGGCGTGCCTGGCGTCAGCGGTTGGCCGTGACGCGCCGCTCGCCTGCCGCCTGATCTCGGCCCGCCAGCGCCTCGTCGTCGAGCTCCAGCTGGATCTGGAGCGTGTCGCCGGACTGGAGAACGGCGTCGCGATCGATCTCCGTCGTCGAGGAACGGCCCTCCACCACGCGCGTCACGAAGAGCCTCGCGCCGAGCGTGACGTTGCCGGCCCGGTCGGCGACGACGTCGCGCGTGACGCCCGCCGCTTCCCGGACGAGCCCCAGCGCGCGGTCGATCTCCACAGTCCGCTGCGCCAGCGCCGCGCGTCCGTCCTGCAGCTCGCCGGCGACTGAGGTGCGGAATTCAGTCACGAGATCGACGCTGTCGCGGTCGGCCTCGTTCAGTTCGAGGTTCGTGGCGAGGCGCCCGATGTCGAGATCGAGGCGGCGGCCCTCAAGGTCGGTCAGGGTGCGCTCCAGGTCGAAGGCGCGGGTGGTGACGGTGAGGCCGCGCCGCACGAGCGACTCCACGTCGCCGAGCTGCTTGCGGGTGTTCTCGATCTGCTGATCGAGGTTGGCGAGCTTGTCGTCGAGCGTCTTCAACTGGTCGACTGCCAGCTGGCGCCGGTTCTTCAGGCTCTCGCTGCGGGACTGGCGGGCCTGGCGCCGAACGTCGAAGAGCTGCTTCTCCTCCGGGAGAAATGGCGCGACGCCCTTGGCGGCCGCCTCGGCGGCATCGACCTCGAAGCTCGGCGCGTCGGCCAGCTCGGCTTCGAGGCGCATGATCTTGGCTTCGAGCCGCGAGGCCGCCTCGCGCGCTTCCCTTAGGTCGCTCTCGGCGTTGATCGTGTCGCGCTCGATCCGCAGCGTGGCGCCGCCGCGATAAAAGCCGCCGGCGAGCGCGACCGCCTCCATGGCGCGCAAACCGGGGGTGAACTCGACCTTGCCCGGGTTCTCGACGCCGCCGAGCACGTAGACCGGTGCCCGGGCCGCGACTTCGAGCCTCACCTCCGGCCGCGTCGGAAGGCTGAGCCTGCGCTGGAGGGCGGCGCCGATGTCGACCGACAGCTCGCTCAGCGAGCGGCCCGCCGTCGGCACGCGCCCAACGAACGGCACGGTAAGGCTGTCGTCGGGCGCGATGGTGTAGTCGCCGCCGACGGCCTCCCATTCCTTGTATTCGCCCTTGGCCGGCAGCCATTCCAGCACCATCAGCCGCACCCGGTCCTGCCGCGCCAGCGCGTCCACCGGTCCCGCCGCTCCCGCGGGCAGGCCGGCTGCCAGGAGGCAGGCTGCGGAAACGAGAAGGGCGAAGGGGCGCATGGGCAAGGTCCGCATCATGGGTGAAGGGGCAGGGGGCGCGAGACCGAGCGGCGCGGCCGGCTGCACCGGGCGCGCGCATCGGATCGGCAGTCGGTGCGAAGCCGGCATCGCTGCCTCCGGAAGGCCGCCTCGGCGGCCATCGAACGTAAGTCGCGCCCGGCGGGCAGGCGCATGGATCGACATCCTTTTAATCAGGCAAATTGACGGATTTCAATCCGCCGCCGATCGATCGAGGCGCGCGACGTGTTTTACGGACGGTCCGATAATAACAATCCTGTTAAGAAATCAGAAAGGCTGTCGGACCCTGCGTCAGCCGGCTTGCGGGCGGATGTGGATGATCAATATGGAAGGACGAAGGGTGAAACTGTACCTGACAATTTAATGCGATTTCTATTGATAAACGCGGGCCGGCATCTCCTGCGCGGCATCCGCGGCGAGCGAAGACGCGGCCGAGGATCCGGCGGGTCTGTATTCGGATGGTTTTGCCGGCCGTGTTGAGGTGTTGCGACGAACGAGACTTCAAGGAGGCCGTGGCGACGCGTCGCCCGCGGTCCGGGACCGTGCGGCTTTGAGCGCAAGGCGGACGGTGGTGGTCATCAACGACCACGGCTTCATCAATGGCGGGCAGGCGAAGGTCGCGATCGACAGCGCCAAGGGCCTGCAGGCGCGCGGGCACCGCGTGATCTTCTTCTGCGCCTCGGGGCCGCCCGACGCCGACCTCCTCGCATCCGGCGTCGAGGTGGTCTGCCTGAACCAGCCTGACATCCTGGACGAGCCCTCCGCTCTTCGCGCCATGTCGCGCGGCATCTGGAACCCGCGGGCGGCCGAGGCGCTGAGCGCTCTTCTCGCCCCGCTCGATCCGGTCTCCAGCGTCATACACTGCCACGGCTTCGCGAAGGCTTTGTCCGCCTCGATCGGCCCAGTCATCACGGGCTCGCGCATCCCGCACGTTTATACGATGCACGAGTTCTTCCTGGCATGCCCGAACGGCGGGTTCTACGATTTCCAGAAACGCGAGATTTGTACGCGCCGCGCCCTCGGAGCCTCCTGCCTGACCACGAACTGCGACGCCCGCCACGCCGTGCACAAGGCCTGGCGGGTGGTCCGGCAGGGCGTGATCTGGTCCGCCGGCAAGCTGCCGGGCAGGCTGCGCAACGTGATCTACATCTCGCAGACCCAGCTGCGCACCATGGAGCCCTACCTGCCCAGGGAAGCGCGGCTCTTCAGCGTGCCCAACCCGATCATGGTCGAGAAGCGGCGAAGGGCACCCATTGAAACCAACGACATCTTTCTTTTCGTCGGCCGGCTGAGCCCGGAAAAGGGCGGCGCCCTGTTCGCCGAGGCGGCACGGCGCGCGAACGTGCGCGCCGTGTTCATCGGCAGCGGTCCCGAGGAGGCGGCCATCCGCGCGATCAACCCGGACGCCGAGATCGTGGGCTGGGTCGCGCCCCACGAGGTGCAGGCCTGGCTCGACCGCAGCCGTTGCCTCGTCTTTCCCAGCGTCTGGTACGAGACCTTCGGCCTTGTCGCCTACGAGGCGCAGGCGCGGGGCGTCCCCGTGGTCTGCGGCGTCTGGAACTCGGCGGCCGAGAGCCTGGCCGACGAGCGTTGCGGCGTGCTCTACGACCGCTCGGACGCATCGACCCTCGCCGCGGCGCTCGACCGCGTCGCGAGCGGCGAGGCGCCGATCGACGGTCAGGCCATCTACGACCGCTACTGGAGTGCGCCGCTCTCCATGGACAACCACGTCGACCGGCTGGAAGCGGTCTACGCCATGCTGGAGGACTGAGGCGCGCCGGGCGCGGCCGCGTCGGGCGTTGCCCTGACGATCAGTAAGGCTTACACTGTTGCGGTGCAGCAAACCGAAACGCGTCCCGGCCGAGGCTGCCGCGGACCCGAGCATCGCAGGGTTCCGACCGAGTGACCGCACCCCTATCCGCCACCGCTTTTCAGCCGGCGTCAGGCGCCCCGGCCCCCATCGCGGCAGCCCGCTTCGACGCGGCGGCCGGCGGCCGGGCGCCACGAGTCGCGATCGTCCATTACTGGCTCGTCACCATGCGCGGCGGCGAGAAGGTCGTGGAGGAACTGTGCCGGCTTTATCCGCAGGCCGACATCTTCACCCTGGTCTGCGATCCGGAGAAGCTGTCCCCGTTCCTGCGCGAGCGCACCATCCGCACGTCGTTCCTGCAGAAGCTGCCCGGCGCCCGCCGCCACTACCAGAAGCTCCTTCCGCTCATGCCCTTCGCGCTGGAGGAGCTCGACCTCACTGCGTACGACATCGTCATTTCCAGCGAGTCTGGGCCGGCCAAGGGCGTCGTGGCGCGGCCCGACGCGCTGCACGTCTGCTACTGCCACTCCCCGATGCGCTACATCTGGGACCACTACCACCTCTACCGGCAGGAGGCGGGCTTTCTCGCCCGCACGCTGATGACGCTCACCGCGCCCGCGCTGCGGACCTGGGACGTCACCACGGCCGCCCGCGTCGACGCCTTCGTCGCCAACTCCGCCCACGTCGCCCGGCGCATCCGCCGCGTCTACAATCGCGACTCGGCCGTGATCCATCCGCCGGTCGCGGTAAACGACTTCGCGCCGGCCGCCGACACCGGCGACTTCTACCTCTGCGCCGGCCAGCTCGTGACCTACAAGCGGGTGGACCTTGCGGTGCGGGCCTTCACGCGGATGAACAAGCGCCTCGTCGTGATCGGCGAGGGGCCGCAGATGGCGGAGCTGCGCCGGGTCGCCGGCCCGACGGTGGAGCTTCTCGGCTACCAGCCCTTCGCGGCGCTTCGCGACTACCTGTCGCGGTGCCGGGCGCTGGTGTTTCCCGGCGAGGAGGACTTCGGCATCCTGCCCGTCGAGGCCATGGCCTGCGGCCGGCCGGTGATCGCCTACGATTCCGGCGGCGCGCGCGAGACCGTTTCGACGCCCGAGGTGGGCGTGCGCTTCGCCGAGCAGAGCGAGGCCGGCCTCGTCGAGGCGGTGAGCCGCTTCGAGGCACGCGAGGCGGGCTTCGACCCCGCCGCGATCCGCGCCCATGCCGAAACCTTCTCGGCCGAGCTGTTTCGCCGGCGCATGCGCGACTTCGTCGACGCGGCTTGGCGGGAGCGGTTCGGCGAGGCTCGGGCGGAGCCGGGCCGAACCGCCGCCGAGACCGCCGTCGCGTGAGCGGCCCGGCCGCGAACCAGCCGGCAGGCAAGGGCGGCCTCGGCGCGGCGCGGGCGATCGAGGACGGCGCGGGCGACGCGACCCTGGTCGAGAGCGGCCTGCCGCTCGCATCCGCGGGTCCGCCGTCGGCCGGCGCGTCCGGCACCGTGGGCAGGGGAAGCTGGGTCGTCGCGGCGCGGCTCGTGTCCCAGGGCGCCCAATTCCTCACAATGCTGGCCGCCGCCCGCGTCATGGACCTCGCCGATTTCGGCGCCTTCGCGCTCCTGTCGGCGCTCGCCATCGGCCTTGCGCGCGTTTCGGAGGCGGGCTGGCGCGAATACGTGATGACGGCTGAGGACGCCGAGGCCCGCGCCCAGGCCAACATCCTCGCCCTCCTGTGCGGGCTCGCGGCCCTCGCGATCGGGATCCTGGCCTCGGGCTGGCTCTACCTCGTCGCGCAGGAACCGCGCGGAGCTGCCGTCACGGCACCGATGGCGCTGTGGGTGCTCCTGACCACGCTGTCGGCGACGCAGGCCGGCGCGCTCGTGCGGGACGGGCGACTCGCCGCGCTGGCGATCACCCAGATCGCGGGCGAGCTCGCGGGCTTCGCCGCCGCGCTCGCCGTGTTCGCGGCCGGCGGCGGCATCTTCGGGCTGGTGGCGGCCAAGCTGGCATCCCAGCTCTGCGTCCTCGCAGCCTGCCTTCTCGCGACCCGCTGGTTTCCGGTCGCGCCGCTGCGGCCGGCGAAGGCCCGCGAAGCCTTCCACTTCTCGCGCCGCATCCTGGCCACGCGGCTCGTCGCCTTCGCCCAGGACAACGCTTCGCTGTTCGCCATCGGCTTCCTTGTCGGCCCGGCAGGGGCGGGCCTGTTCCGCGCCGCGGGGCGGCTGGCGGGCTCGCTCCTTGAGCTCGTCGCCGAGCCGCTCCGGCTCCTGGCCTGGTCGGATCTTCGCAAGGGCGATCCCGGGCGCGCCGCCGGCCGCCTCCTGTCGCTCGCGCTTCTCGTCTCGACCCCGCTCTTCGTCGGCCTTGCCGTCACTGCCGAGGAAGCGGTCGATATCCTGCTCGGCCCCGGCTGGGGCGAGAGCGCGCCGCTCCTGGGGGCCTTCGCGCTGGCCGGCCTCCTCAGCGTCGCCGGCGTCATCACCGAGCCGCTCTTCGTCGTCAAGGGCCGCATCGACCTCGTGCCGCCCGTGACGCTCGCCGTGTCGCTGGTGAAGCTCCTCGCCCTCGTCGCCGCCGCGCCCTTCGGCATCGGCTGGATCGCCGTCGCGCAGTTCGCGGCGACGCTGGTCACGCTGCCGGTCATCCTCCACCTCCAGCAGCGGGTGGGCGGCCTGTCGCTGCGCCAGCTCACGCGCGGCGTCCTGCCCTGCTTCCTCGGCGCGGGCGCCCTGGTCGCGGCGGTTCTCGCCGCCCGCGCCGGCATGCCGGACGCCTGGTCCCTGCCGGTCCGCTTCGGCGTCCTGGCGGGCCTAGGCGCAGCCGCCTACCTCGCGACGGTCGCGCTCCTCCTGCCGGGCTCTGCCTGGCGCCGGGCGCAGCCGGACCCGCTGGATGCCGCTGCGGCGCCGCGTCAATCCTAGGTGTTCGATTCACCTCTCGCAAACCGAGCCGAAGCAAGTCCGTCCTGCGTCAAGATGTGCAAAGCGTAATTTAAGCGGCACTTAAGTCGTCGAGCCCAAGATCCGGTCACGTTCCCCTCCGACCGGATCGACCTCATGGCCGCCGCCCTCGACTATTCGAACCTGACGCTGACCTTCGCCGACGAGTTCAACACGCTGAGCCTGTCGTCCGACCCCAAGAGCGACGCGACCTGGTACAATCGCACCGCCTGGAACGGAGACTTCGGCTCGGCGACCTTCGCGGGCTCCGACCGCAACGGCACGTTCAGCATCGGCAACGGTCTTCTCGACATCAAGGCGCAGAAGAACGAGGCGGGCAAGTGGACCTCGGGGCTCCTGTCCTCCGTCGACCCGAACGGGCAGGGCTTCTCGCAGCAGTACGGCTACTTCGAGATGCGCGCCCAGCTTCCGCAGGGGCAGGGCGTCTGGCCAGCCTTCTGGCTGGTCGGCATGAACCGGCTCGAGAAGGGCTCGACCTTCACGGCCGAGATCGACATCATGGAGCACTACGGCGCCATGCCCGGCACCTTCAGCTCCAAGGTCCACGTCTGGCAGCGCGACGGCAGCGGCGGCCACGACTGGGATTATCACCGCACGCCCGTCGACGTCGGCGCGCTGTACTCCGGCTTCCATACCTACGGCGTCCTGATCCGCGAGGACGTCATGACCTTCTACTTCGACGGCGTTGCGCAGTGGACGATGGATACCCCGGACGAGCACAAGCAGCCGATGATGATCCTGGCCGATCTCGGCCTCGGCGGCGGCTGGCCGATCGACAAGGCTCCGAACGGCGCCACCATGACGATCGACTACATCCGCGCCTACAAGGAAGCGGGCTTCCCGCCGCCCACGGTCGGCCCGGACGGCTCGACGGTGGTGAGCCCGACGCCCCCGCCCGCGCCCGCTCCCGAGCCCGAGCTTCTGTTCCGCTTCGCCGACCTCTTCGACGCCGCCGCGCGGGAGGCCCTGGCCGCCAAGCCGCCGCTCGTCGTCAAGGCCGACGGCGGAACGCTGGTCGGGACGGCCGGCAACGACGATATCCGCGGCAGCGCGGGAGCGGACCGCCTGCAGGGCCATAAGGGCGACGACGTGATCCGGGCCGGAGCCGGCAACGACACGGTCATCGGCGACCAGGGCGACGACCTCATCTTCGGCGAGGCCGGCAACGATACGCTTCACGGCGGCGCCGGCAACGACATGATCTTCGGCGGCGCCGGCGACGACTTCCTCAACGGCGGCGGCGGCATCGACCTCCTGTGCGGCGGCGCGGGCGCCGACCGCTACGTCGTGCGGGCCCGGGACAAGGCCGATCCGGTGAGCCACGCCGACATGGGCGGACAGGCGCCGGCGCAATGGGTCGAGATCTACGGCCTGAACTTCGGCGAGGGCGACAAGCTGGTCTTCGAAGGCCTCGTCGGCCTCGACGCTGCCATCGGCCGCGACAACATCGTATCGAGCGCCAAGGAGCTCGACCTCCTGGCGCGCCACCTGCAGGCCGACGCCGACGCCCGCACCGGCGCCTCGACCGATCCCGTCCATGGCGGCCTTGTCCTGACGCTGGCGGACGCGTCGGGCGCGATCCACGTGGTCGGCATCCACGAGGGCGACTTCGTGCTGTAGCGGCGCGCGAGCGCGGAGCGACGCGCCGGCCGTTGAATTAGCAAGCGCAACATAGTTTTGCTGCATTGCGTTTGTCCGGTGGCGGCCCACGCCAACAACCGGAGACGACGTCCATGAAACGCTCCCTGACGGCGCTGGCCGCCGCGCTTCTCCTCCACACCGCCGCCGCGTCGGCCGAGGAGGGCGCCGCCCTCGACATCTCGGCCTACGACGTGACCTTCGCCGACGAGTTCGACGCCATCAGCGTGTCGGATTGGGGGCCGGGCACGACCTGGATCGCCCACACGCCTTGGAACGGCGACTTCGGCGACGCCAAGTTCGCCAATCCGCGGCCGGATTTTCCCTTCACCGTCAAGGACGGCGTCCTGACGATCGAGATGCGCAAGGACCCGGAGGGTGTCTGGCGCTCGGGCCTTCTCGCCAGCGTCGACCGCAAGGGGCAAGGCTTCTCGCAGCAGTACGGCTACTTCGAGATGCGCGCGAAGTTCCCGGCCGGCGAGGGCGTCTGGCCCGCCTTCTGGCTGATCGGCGTCGAGCGCCTGAAGGACGGCGCGACGGCGACCGCCGAGATCGACATCGTCGAGCATTACGGCCGCGATCCCGCCAGCTTCTCCTCCTCCGTCCACGTCTGGCCGCGTGGCGAAGGCGTGAAGAAGTTCTCGGAAACCCAGAAGACGCCGGTTGAGGCCGGCAGCCTCAGCGACGGCTACCACCTCTATGGCGCCTCGGTGGAGGAGGACCGCATCCGGTTCTTTCTCGACCGGAAGGAGGTCTGGTCGGTCGAAACGCCGCCCGAGCACAAGCAGCCGATGTTCCTGCTCGTCAATCTCGGGCTTGGCGCGGGGTGGCCGATCGAGAACGCGCCCGATCCGGCCCGAATGGAGGTCGACTACGTCCGGGCCTATGCCCGCAAGGGCGACTGATCCAGGCGCCGGGCGCCCGCCGCGGCGGCGTGCCCGATCGCCTCGGCGAGGGCCGCCCACAAGCCGCCGACGTCGGCGAGCGCGTCAGCCAGTACCGCCTCGCGCGAGGCCGGCGCCACCTGCGGCGCGCCGGCGAGCAGCCGGTCCGCCGCGTCCACCACCCGGTCCAGTTCCTCCATCCGCGCGACGGCCATGTCGTCGCCGGCGCCGACCGAGGCCATGAAGGCCTCGACCTTGCGGTCCCACCTCAGGGCGATCACCGGCACGCCGTAGGAGAAGCCGGCGATGAGGGCGTGCATCCGGTGCGCGACGAGGAGCCCGAAGCCGGACACGAGGCGCGCGAGCTCGCTCGGCGTCGCGGCCCGGCGGCGCTCCAGCCGTCCGGCCGCCTCGCGCAGGCGCGCCTCGATCCCGTCCAGGAAGCGCTCGTCCTCCGGGCTGCCGTTGGTGAAGGCGACGAGGCCGCGCTCGCTCTCGCCGAGCCGACCGGCCAGGGCGACGTACCAGTCGGCCAGCGCCGTTCCCGCGATGTCGAGGTCGGAATGGTAGTTCACGGCGACCGCGCTCGTGACGCAGAGGCCGATCGGCGCGTCAGCCGACGAGCGGGGGGCGGCCTCGACGTAGCGGCTGACCAGCAGGCCCGGATCGCGCACGATCCGCGCCTGGCGGCCGGCGGCCTCCCCGAAGAGCCGATCGAAGCGCTCCTTCGAGGCGGCATCGCGCACCGACACGTAGGCGGGGGCCGCGGCGCGCAGTGCGCCGCGCATGATCCGCAGGCCCGCCTCCGACCAGTCCTCGCCCACTCCAACGCCGTAGATCGCGGCGGGAAGGCCGCGCTCGGCGGCGAGCCGCAGCGCCGCGGCCATCTTGACGGGGAAATTCAGGTCCATGTCGCTGAACAGGTTGCCGCCGCCCACCACCACGGCCTGGGCTCCGGCGAGACCGGCGGCGTAGTGCGGGCGCCAGCGTCGCCGCAGCATGATCTCCAGCGGCACGCGGATGGCAGCCTGGCGCAGCGTCGGCGGCGCCATGTGCAGCGTCTTCAGGATGGCGGCGCGCGACGAGGTGCCAGGCTGGTAGGCGGTGCGCGCCGCGAGGTCGACCGAGGTGGTCCCGGCCGCGTCCGCCCCGTGCTCCACGAGCGCCGTCTCCAGCGCCTCGGACAGGAGGCCGTCGCCGAGGTTCGGGCTGTACTTGACGTTGAACAGCCGGATGCGCGGACGGCTCGGGCCGGCGCCGGCGCCGGCGCCGGCGCCGGCACCGGCGTTTGCGCGCGGCGGCGAGGCCGGCGGGGAGGGCGCGGGCGCCCCGGCGCCGCTCGCCTCGATCCGCGCGGCGTAGAGGGCGAGGAGAGCGTCTCGCCAGGCATCGGGCGTCGTCGCGAGTGGGACGGTGCCTTCGAAGGCGCGCTCGCTCACGCGCCGCACGGCCTCGGCCGGCATGTCGGCGATCTGCCTGAGAACCGCCGCGAAGGCGTCCGGGTCTCGCGTGTCGCAGGCGAAGCCGAGACCTTCGCGCTTGATCTCGCCGGCCAGGAAGGACTTGCGCGACAGAACCACGGGAAGGCCGCTGCGCGAGGCTTCCGCGGCGACGAGGCCGAAGGGTTCGGGATAGCGCGAGGGCATGACCAGCGCGCGGGCGTCGGCGACGAGTTCGCCGATGCGCTCGCGGCTCGACCAGCCGAGGATCTCGACCTCGGGATAGCGGGCTTCCACCTCGGCGCGCTCGGGACCGTCGCCGACGACCCGCAGGCGCACGCCCGCCCGTCTTGCCGCTTCCGCCGCGTCCTCGATGCCCTTTTCCCGCTCGACGCGCCCGACGAACACGAAGGCCTCGTTGCGCTCGACCTCGACGCGGCTCGCGCGGAAGGGCTCGACGGGGTTGCGCAGAACGGTCAGCCGCTCGCGCCGGAAGCCGGCGCGCTCGAAGAACGCGCCCATCCCGTCGTGGATCATCAGCACCGGCACGCTCTGGAACGAGCGGCCGAGCAGCACCGACACCGCTCCTTGGCGGGCCGCGCGCCACAGCTTCTGGGGATAGGAACGCTTGTCGCAGTTGGTCGACAGGCAGTCGCGCCCGAGCGGCACGCGCAGGCACGTTTCGTCCCGTCGATAGTCCTGGAAGGCGCCGTTCGGGCAGGCCAGGAAGAAGTCGTGCGCGTGCAGCACCGTGCGCGCGGCAACCGGCGCGAGGGCCGACAGGATCGCCGGGGACAGGATCTTCGACCAGCCGTGCAGGTGATAAGCGGTGCCGGGCGTGTCCTTGGCCGCGATCCAGTCCGCGAGGAGGTCGCGGGCCGCCGGGTTGAAGAGGCCACGGGTGAGCGCCGCGGCGCGGTTCGACTTGGCGATATGGCGCCCGCCGAGCGCCACGACCTCGACGCCGAGCGCCGCCAGCTCGGGATTGTCGCCCTCGTCCCCGACAACAAAGGTCACGGGAACCCCGGCGGCTCGCAGGAGGCGGATGGACAGGAGGGCGAGGCCCGTCGCGCCGCCGCGCGCGGTCGCCACGTCGTTCACCACGACGACCCGTTCCAGCATGCTCGTTTCCATCAGATGCAGACGACCTTTCGCTTGCCCGGAGCCGTGTCCGGCCGGCCGATCATCGGGCGAGCTTCACGGCGCGGCGGCGCCCGAGGAGCTGCATGGGGTTGGTGCGGGCGATGCGCACGAGCTTGCGGCCCATCGAAAGGACGATGCGCCGGTTCAGCCCGCGGTCGAAGCGGGTGGCGTGGTTGCGGGGGCTGAGAAGGCCGCGGATCACCGCGGCGCGGCGGGCCGGCTCGTCGGCGCCGCCGGCTCCCGCGATCCGACGCCAGAGCCGGAAGGCGATATAGCGGCGGATCGTTTCGGCCGGGCAGAGCGTGGCGACCACCCTTGCATAATCGTCAATGCCAAGCGGCTCGCCCGCGTCGCCCGGATCGGGCAGGCCGGCACGGCGAGCATAGGCCGAGATCTCCGCCAGGACCGCGCTCGTTTCCTGCCGTTCGAGGTTGCGCATGGACAGGCTGCTGGAATGGACGCGGTAGTAGAGGACGAGCTTGTCAGGATTGAAGAAGCGGCCGTGCTGGGCCAGGCGCAGGTAGAGGTCGTAGTCCTCGGCGTGCGGGAAGGTCGAGCGGTAGCCGCCGATCGCCTCCATGGCGTCGCGCCGGAACATGCCGGCGCTGTGCTGAACGTTGGCGACGACCGGGGGAAAGCTCGACAAGTCGGTCGCCTCCACGCGGCTCGGCGAGCTCGGGACGCCGTGAACAGCACCGACATCGTCGATGTGTTGGATAAGTCCACCAATCGCAACGGCATCCGCCCGGTTGGCGAAGGCTTCGAGCTGGATCGAAAAGCGCTCGGGAACGGCGAGATCGTCACAATCCATGCGTGCCACAAAGGCGCCGCGACAAGCTGCCAACCCGTGGTTCAGAGCGGACACGATGCCGCCGTTGGGTTTGGAGAGGATGCGAAGCCTGGGCTCTGATTCAGCGTAGCGTGCTAGAATGGCGGCGGTCTTGTCGGTGCTGCCATCATCCACTGCGATAATCTCAAAATCCTGAAATGTCTGGGTGATCAATGAATCGAGGGCCGCTTCGAGGAAGGCTTCTCCGTTGTATATAGGTATGAGACAGGAAATTCGGGGCTGGGTCATGACCGTCATCGCCTCGTGTCAAGCAGCGGCTCTGGTTTCGAAAATATGGTTTCGAAATTCTTCCATGTTGCTCAGAAAAACTGCATTCTTATCACCCGAAAGCCAAGTGTCATGGAAGGAGCGAACTTTTCCGTCAAGCGAGTCGAAAAGAATGCGCGGCCGTCCGAGCAATGTAGACAAGATGTGTCCATGCAGGCGGTCGGTGATCACCGTTCGGCCGCTGCTCAGAAGCGATATTCCATGATTGAGCCGCGAGCGGGCGTAGATCTCAAAGACGATCGATCCGTATCGTGCTAGCAGGCCCGGCGAGAGCCCATGACGCACAGCTCGCCGCGTGACCCCATGAAGCTTATCCAAGCCCCAACGATTTTCCAGCCAATCCGAAATCTCGAAGGATGCCTGCGCTTGGGTCAGGATTGCACGTATGTCTCCACAGCTGTCCTGCAGAACCTCCTTGTCGGTACGCATTAAGCAAGCATAATCCGTATTGGCGGGTGTTGCCTTAAGCGGCCCCATGGCGAAAGCCATGTCAGGGGCAAGTACTGTCCGGGCGTCGAACGATTGCTGAGCAAATGCGAAGGATACGTTATCGCGAGCGACAATCGTAAAATCTCTGGCACCTGCAAGCAATCGCTTCGATCTGTCTAGAACCGCTGGGTCTTTGAAGTGTATGCTCTGGGAGAGCTGAATAAGCTTCTTGTGGCCGAATTTCTCGAGAATCATCATGCGGAAAGCATGATGTGAAGGCCAGATGTCACCGAAGCTACCCCCTCCCTGAAGAAGTAATGCATCGGACGACTCAATTATGCTGTCCGCGCTATCATTGTAGATATTCTTGCTGATCAAGAAAATTTTCGTCTTGGGGAAGTGTTTGCGAAGAAAATACGTCGTGCCGAGCATTATTGCTGGGTCTCCGACGTTAGGATAGTCGGGCGCATCCAGCAGGCAGATCGTGTCGGGTGTTCCGGCGAAGAGCGGAAGGAGCGTCTCGTCAAGCCGCAGCGAGAGGGTACTAAGCAGATTCATGTCAAGCGCGTCCAAGTGAGCGTGTTAGATTAAGAAGCTTCTGCTCGGCGCTGTCGATTGGCCGCGTGAAGCTCCAAAGAAGAATATGAATACCTCCGTACAAGGCGAAGCCCGCCGCTGACAGAATGCTGATGCCGACTAAAGCGGAGATGTCCGTCGCTTCCCTCAAGCCCAGCTCTCGGTCCACGAAGATCATGAACAGTGCAAGCAGTGAGGCACTGACGAAGGAGCGCCATGGAGCGAAAATCTGCTTGATGAGGCCAATGCCCAGGATACGGCGTATCAGAAGCAAGTTGAGAAGGATGATTGCTAAGCCGCTTGCGACGCGTGCCCAGATCACACCTTGGAGGCCGGCCAGATACAGGCCGATCAGTATCAGCGGCAAGCGAATTGCTAGAGCCAGAAGGTCACGATAAAGGATCGTGTCGGTCCGGCCCTGCGCCATGGCGATCGACTGGGCCGGCCCGGTCAGCATCTGCACGGCGAAGACGGGCGCCAGGATCTCGATCACGATGGCGCTTGCCGCCCATTGCGGACCGACGGCGATGGAGATGATCGCGTGGGCGAAGACCGATACCGTGACGGCAATCGGCAGCGCGAGCGCGAGAACCGCAGCTTGGCTCATTAAATAGGCTGCCCGGAGCCGGTCTAGATCGTGCGAAAGTTTCGAGAAGGCCGCGTAGAGCGACTGCATGATGGGCAGGATTGGGGTATTGGTCGGTAGGCTCGCAAGCTCGCTGCCGACAGTGTATTGACCAAGGATATCGGGCCCGAGTTGTCCGCCGATGAACAAGCGGTCCGCCTGCCAGTTGATCGTGTTAACCGTATTGGAAAGCGTCAGCCAGCCGGAAAAAGCGAAAATCGCCCGCCACTGTATCAGGTCAAGGCGCGGCCGATATGGTGCGAAGCCGTAGGAGATCAGGCTCGACAGAAGCGGAGCCGCGATCATGCCTGCGACAAGGGCCCAATAGGACTGCGTGAGCCATGCGGCGATGACTGATGCTGCGAATGCCGCGCATCGACCTGCCACTTCCATGAAGAAGGTCTGCCGGAACTGCATCTTTCGCTGTAGATGGGCGAGGCGCGGGCTTGCGAGTGCTCGAATCATCGGAACGACGCACAAGGCATAGAGTATCGGAGCCAGCCGCTCATCGCCGTAATAGCCGGCGAAGCTCGATGCAACGGCGGCGAGCGCGCCTCCCACAACGAGGCCGCGCAGGCAGCTCAGCGTAAAGGCTGTGTCGTAGACCCGAGCGGGCGGATCTTTCATCTGGACGATTGCGTTCGCCAATGACAGATCCGTGATTGCATTCAACACCAAGAGAACGGTGGCGGCGAGAGCGAACAAGCCAAAATCGGCCGGCGTCAGCAAACGCGCGACGACAAGAAGCGAGATGAGATCCAGTGACTTGGCGAGCAAGCGCCCGCCCGCCAGCCATATCGCGCCGGAAGCGGCTTTTCTCGCAAGCATCAGACGTTCCTCCAGGCCGAGACAGGGTCACTTGGTGTTATGCGCTGGATGCTTGTTGTCTGCAGCGCACTGTAGAGGCCCCCCAAACCAATCGCCGTGAACAAGCCATACCTAAAGGCGCCAAGCGCGCCGAAGTCGGCCGTCGTGCCGATGAGGAGGCCCACGACGAAGGGCGGCACGAAGGCAAAGCGCAGGCCGGAGATCAGGACACGGCCCTCCGTGTCGGCGGCGCTGGCGCGGCGCAGTAGGCACTGGATGATGAAGCCGAAGTAGAAGATCGCTCCGACGACGCCGACGTTGCTGACGGTCGCCACGACCGAGTTGGAGGCGCGGGTGCCGCCCAGCCCGACGCCGATGCCGTAGGTCTGGACGAGGGCTTCCAGCGACACGGCGGTCCACATGTTGCGCTCCTCGTAGGACGAGGTGCCGGTCTTGGTAAGAACAAGCCGGTCAATGGTCGCGTAGAAGGCGTCGATCAGCGAGGGCTTGAAGAGGACGACGAGAAGAACGCCTCCGACGGCGGCGACCACGAGTGCAAATTCCAGGCCGAGATGGCGGCGCCGCAGGCTGCTGAAGCGGGTTTCGAAGAAGCGGACGATCCATTCGAGCGCCGCCATGCCGAGAAAGAGCGCGAGGCCGACATAGGTGGCCGAGGAGGTGGACAGCCAGCTGAAGCCGAACAGGCCGAGAAGCAGCGGCGGGAGGTAGAGGTCGCGCATCCGGTCGTCGAGGATGCCGCGGCGCAGGAAGTAGAGGATGCAGAGCAGCGACAAGCAAAGGCTGCCGAAGGAGGAGGCCTCGGGCATGAGGCCGACGACGCGCTTGCCCCCGAGCACCTCGGCCTCGGTGAGCAGCGTATAGGTGGCGGTCCGGAACGGCTCGAGGAGCGGCGAGAGCGGCACGAACTGCGAGGCGTAGTCGAGGAGGCCGGTCGCGATGGTGATCGCCGCCGCCAGCACAAGAGCGTGCAGGATCGACTGGCGCATCGCCCGCGTCTTCAAGAGCTGGGCGAAGGCGAACACCATCAGGATGGAGATGGTGATATAGGCGAGCTGCGAGAAGTTCTGTGTCGTCGGCATGAGCGGGCCGGCGCCCGACACGTCGCCGCGCACGGGAATGATCATCACGCCCTCGAACAGGCGCGGCATGAACACGGTCGCGATCACCGCCACGATCCAGAAGGCGAAGAGCAGGCCGAGCCGTCTGACATCCAGCGCCGAGCCGATGCCGATCAGGAGGCGCTGGCCGTCGACGAAGGTCTTGAGGATCAGAAGGAGGCCCGTCATCGGCGTCGGCACGAAGGTCAGGCCGGCGGTGAGGGCGGGCGGCACCACGGCCAGCGAGCCGAAGGGAAGGGTCGCGAAGAACAGGTAGAGCAGCACGGGGCGCCGCGAGGCGAGTCCCCAGAGAGCGATCGACCAGTAGATGGCGATTGGGATCGCGGTCATCGTCGTCGTCGGCTCCTGTTTCTGCGGCCCCGCCGCTTCGGCGTCGGCCATTCTTTTTGGCCACCTGCAACGGCGGCGGTTGCGCAGGTGCCGGGTCCGGGCGCGGCCGCGACGGTTCTTCGAGGCGTCTCAGGTCCCGGTCGTGCGGCGGAGGGTCCGGGCGAAGTCCGGATCGTAGAGGCGCTGCTGATGGAGGTTCACGTCGGTGACGACGACGCCCACCATCTTGGCCTCGACGTTGGGGCTGGCCTGGAGCATCCCGGCGAGGAGGTGGCGAGGCGTCTGGCCCCACTCCACTGCGCACACGAAGCCGTCGATGGCCGAGGCCAGCGAGCGGGCTTCCGAGATGGGGCCGGCGGGCGGCAGGTCGACGACCACCATATCGTAGTCCATCGCCCAGAGCTTCAGGGCGTCGGCTGCGAGCGGCGCAGCCGTGCCCTGTCCGCCCGCCGCGGCCAGGAAGGCGAGGTTCGGCTCGATCTGCCGGACGGCGTCGGACAAGGGCACACGATTGGCCGACACGTCGGCGACCGTCGGGCCGTCCTCGCGGGCGAGGGCCTGCGACAGACGGCGGCCGCCCGTGTCCGCGTCGATCAGGAGGACGCGCCGGCCGGTCCTCGCCTCGCGCGCGGCCAGCGCCAGGGCGAGCGAGGCGCGTGTCAGGCTCGGCTCGAGCGACAGGAGGGCGACGACGCGGTTCGAGCCGCGGCGGCGGATCTCGATGCCGATGCGCGTCGTCTCAAGTGTCGCCGCCGCCTCGCCGATCTCCGCGGCGCGCCGTGTCACCGGATCGGCCGCTTCCGCCGGCCGCTTGCGGCGGAAGGGCGACAGGCGCAGGCGCCGCACCGCCTCGCCGGAGCGGGGGATGTAGCCGAGGAAGTCGAGGCCGAGTTGCTCCACGTCCGAGCGCGAGCGGAAGGTGCGGTCGAGCAGCTCGCGCGCCACGCCGATCGCCCCGCCCGCTCCCGCGCCGAGCAGCAGCAGGAAGGCGAGGATCACCTTCTTGTTCGGGAAGACAGGCAGGTCGGGCATTTCGGCCGCGGAGATGAGACGGCCTGTTGTAAGCGAGAGCGTCTGCTGCTGGACCGCTTCCTGGTAGCGGGCGAGGTAGTCCTGGTAGAGCGCGTTGTAGGAGCTGGCGCGCTGTTCCAGGCTGCGCAGGGCGACGAGGGTCGAATTGTCGGCCTGCGAGCGCCCGGTCGCCGAGGCCACGGCCGAGGCCGTCGCGTCCGCCTCGGTCTCGGCGGTGCGAAGCTCGCTTTCGTAGCCCGCCAGGATGCGCCGCGCTTCCGCCAGGATCATCTGGCCCTGACGCTCGACCTCCGCGGTAAGGATCGGCAGCTGCTCGTTGTCCTCGCCCCAGCGCGCCGTGACGTCGCGGGCGCGGTTGGAGACCTGGAGGTAGTCGCTGCGCATCTGCCGGATGGGCGCGTTCTCGGCGATCTCGGTGGAGGAGCCGACGATGCTGATGACCTCGTCGACGTCGTTCCCGTCGACCGCGGCGCGGAACACGCCGACCTTGGCGGCGGCGCGCGTCACGGCCAGGCGCGCCTGGATCAGCTGCTCGTTGAGGCTGCCGAGCGCCTGATCGGACACGAGGCGCCCGTCGGTGGACACGAGGTTGTTCTCGGCGCGGAACCGCTCGACCGCGGCGCTCGCCTCGAGCGACTGCTCGCGCAGGGTGTTGATGCGCTCCTCCAGCCAGACGCCAGCGTTCTTGGTGGCCTCGAAGCGAGCGCTCAACTGGTCGGTGATGTAGGCCTGCCCGTAGGCTGTCGCGAGCTTCTGGGCGATCTCGGGATCGTGGTCGCTCGTCGCGATCTCGATCACGAGGCTCTTGTCGACCTGATAGGCCGCCATGGTTCCCTGCACGACGCCGACGACGGCCGGGTCGGTCTCGGCCGTTGCCAGGAACTCCGACGTGACCCGGGCCTCCCTGTCGGACTGGGCCGGCGCCGTGTCCGGCGGTAGGACGAGCCGCCGGGCGTCGGGGTCCCAGCGCAGGCCGAGATTGTGCACGACGCGGCGCGCGACGATGTCGGAACTGATCACCGCGATCTGGGTGGCGATGTACTCGTCGACGCTGTCGGGAGCCTGCTCGCCCGAAATCTCGGTCAGGAGCTTGGTCCGCTCGCGGTCGAGGAGGATGCGGATGGAGGAGCGGTAGGTCGGCTCGATCACCGACAGGAAGCCGACCGCCAGCATCGCCCCGACCGCTGCGCCGGCGAGTGCGAGCTTGTAGCGGCGGCGCACGACGCCGAGGATGCGCGTGATGTCCGAGGCCGGCTCGTAGACCGGCGGCTCCTGCAGCACGGCCGGCGCGGCCATGGTCCGGTAATCCAGGTTGGCTCTTTCGATGGTCATCGCAGCCCTTCCGACAGCGGTCTCGCCGACACGTTCCGACCACGATCCGGGCGGGGGCCGAGCCTGCGGACCTCGTGCCCGCGGCCCGAGATGGCCACCCCGATGATCGTCTCGGCTTCCCGCTCGCGCGGTTGAAGCCCGAAGCGCTCCGCGGGGCGGCTCCGCCCTGCGTAGATGCGATGATATGCTTAGCATATGTAAATGTTGCATCGCAATATGGAGGTCATTTAAACCGGTTCGCGTGCCCGGTCGCCCGTAGGACGATCCGGCCCATGTGTCGCGGAAGTTGCCCCGTCCCGGAGGCACGGCCCGCCAGACGAGAAGGCCGACCGGTGAGCCAGACTTCCTGCATTCCGGACCGCGACGGGCCATCCCCGCCGAGCCGCGTGCGCGTCTTCGCGCATCTCGCGCACGGCTTCGACGCCGATCTTTGGCGGCGGCGGCACGCGTCGGGCGAGCTCGTCGGCGTCAACGATCCGACGCCTTACGGCTACGGGCGCGCCGAGGCCAAGGGCTGCCGCGTCACCTTCTCGAAGGACGCGCCGGAGGGCCGCTTCGGCCGGCTTCTGCGCCTCGGTCTTCGCGCGGTGCTGGGGTTCGACTTCCTCCATGCCTGGCGCAACCGCGCCGGCATCCGGGCATCGGAGGTCGTCTGGACCCATACCGAATCGCAGTTCCTCGCCGTCGCGCTGGTCATCCTCCTTTCCGGCTCGCGCGGCGAGGGGCCGAAGCTCCTGGGACAGAGCGTCTGGCTCTTCGACCGGTGGGAGCGCCTGTCCGGCCTGAGGCGGCTCTTCTATCGCCTGCTGATCGCACGGGTCGACGTTCTCACCGTACACTCGCCGGAGAACGAGCGCGTCGCGCGGGCGGCGTTTCCGGACCGGTGGGTGGAACTGGTGCTCTACGGCATCCCGGAAGGGGACAAGCGGCCCCCGAGGCTCCGCTCCGACTGCCCGATCCGCGTCCTCAGCGTCGGCAACGACGAGCACCGCGACTGGGCGACGGTGGTCGAGGCGTTGCGTGATCGGCCGAACATCGTTCTCGACATCATCTCGGCGCGCGCGCCCGCCCGCCTCGCCGAGTCGTCGAGCAACGTCACGATCCGCCGGGTGTCGAACAACGACGAGCTCCTGGCCGCCTACGAGGCGGCGAGCCTCGTCGTGGTGCCGCTCAAGCCGAACCGGCACGCCAGCGGCATCACGGTGATCCAGGAAGCCACCCTGCGCGGCCTGCCGGTCGTCGCGACGCGCACCGGCGGGCTCGAGGCCTATTTCGGCCCGGACGCCGTCGGCTTCGTGCCGCCGAACGACCCGGATGCCCTGCGCGCGGCCGTCGAGGCGCTCGGCGGCGATCCCGCTGCCGCGACGGCGCAGGCGCAGCGCGCGCAGGCGCTGATGGCACCGGGCCGACTGGGCTGCGAGAGCTTCGTCGACCGCCACGTCGAGCTGACGCGCCGGCTGCTCGCGACATGATATCACGGAGTGCGCGCGGCACCGGACGTCGCGGCCTCCTGTCTCGACCGCGAGCCGGACTGTCAGGAGCCGACGCCGTCCGGGCGCCGGATGCCGCTGCTGATGATCGCGAACCTCGCGCGCGCGTCAGAGCTTCAGGATGCGGCGAGGGTCGATCTGCCCGGACAAGGCGTCCGCCACGCCCTTGAGGTTGCCGACGAGGCGGCCGCGGCGGTCGACCCAGGGCTCGGGCTTCAGGGTCCGGACGATGTTGGCCGCGAGGTTGCGGCCGATTTGCCGGAAGGCCCGCCCGCGCGCAAGCGTGCCCTTGCGGACCATGTAAAGGGGGTTGGCCACCTGCGAGTATCCGAGGCGTACGCCGCTCGATCGGCCCGACTTGTTGCCGAGATGGACGCCGAGGAGGCGCGTCGAGCGCACGATCCGGCCGGACGGCGCGAGGCGGCGGCTGAAGTCGAGGTCTTCCAGCCAGCCGTAGAGCGGCAGGGTCTCGTCGAAGACGAGCGAGGCCTCGCGGACCGGTGCCATGCGCACGCTCATATTGCAGCCGTAGCCGTTATGGACATCGTCGATGCGCTCGGCTGCGGGCGCCGTCGCGGCGGCCAGCAGCCGGTGACCGTCGGCGGGCGACAGGCCTGGGCCGAGGATGCCGTCCGCGATCACGGTTCCCGTCGCCATGACGATGTCGGGATGGGTGTGAAACAGGGCCTCCACCTCGGCGAGATAACCGGGATGAGCGAAGAAGTCGTCGTCGAAGAAGGCGAGCACATCCGCATCGCTGGCCGCGAGGATGGCGTTGCGCTGGGCCGGCAGTCCGGGCTCGCTCCGCACGACCCGCAGGCTCGGAAAGGCGACCGACGTTTCGGCCCCGATATCGGCCGGCTTGGCCGGGCAGACCAGGATTTCGTCCGCCGGACGGCTCTGCCGGGCGAGCAGTTCGAGCGTCTGGTGCAGGATGGCCGGCCGGCCGCTCGTCGCGATGCCGACGGCGATCCGGCGGATCGGGCGCGTCGACTTGGTCTCTCCAGGCTGCATGAGGGCTGCTCCGTGCGTCACGATATCCGAGACTTCCATGTTCGCCATCTACCGCGCTGCAGCAATGCCGAAAAGTCCGAGGCGACCATGGTCGAAGGGCGCGGAACGGCCTGAGGCGCGTGGCGTCGCGTGCGATTCCACCCGCCTGATCTGCCGCAAGACATTCATCCCGCTGGCTTCGGGTCGAGGGTTCCGTCCGGGACGAATTGCTAAGTCATGAAAATTAAATTGGCTGGCTGACCGTGTTTTCGCCGCCGGGACTCCTCCTGAGCCGCGATCCCGATTATCCCTCCTTGCTGCAATGCACAAAGCACGCTGCCGGCGAGCCCTCGGCTGCGCCGGGCGAGCGTTTCTCATTGGGTAGGACAGTCCATGATGAAGAAGGTACGCAAGGCGGTGTTTCCGGTCGCGGGTCTTGGCACGCGGTTCCTGCCGGCCACGAAAGCGATCCCCAAGGAGATGCTCACCGTCGTCGATCGTCCCGTCATCCAGTACGTCGTCGACGAGGCGCGCGAGGCGGGC
>CANJKV010000059.1 GCA_947474855.1 Aurantimonadaceae bacterium
CGCCATCTCGGCCTCAAGGCCCACGCCACCTTCTCCGGCGCCCTCGCCTGGCCCTACGTCTACCCCTGGCCCCAGCGCCCCGCCGGCCTCGTGGAAGCCGCCTTCGACGAGCTCGCCCGCCGCTGGCGCCCCATCCTCGACCATGCCGAGGAGATGGGCGTCGACCTCGCCTACGAGATCCATCCGGGCGAGGACCTCCACGACGGCGACTCCTACGAGATGTTTCTCGAGCGCGTGGGGCATCACCCGCGCGCCAACCTCCTCTACGATCCCTCCCACTTCGTCCTGCAGCAGCTCGACTATCTCGCCTACATCGACATCTACCACGAGCGCATCCGCGCCTTTCACGCCAAGGACGCCGAGTTCAACCCGACGGGGCGCCAGGGCGTCTACGGCGGCTTCCAGCCCTGGCTTCGCCGAGCCGGCCGCTTCCGCTCGCTCGGCGACGGGCAGGTCGACTTTTCCGCCGTGTTCTCCAAGCTGACCCAGCACGGCTTCGACGGCTGGGCGGTTCTGGAATGGGAATGCGCCCTCAAGCACCCGGAAGACGGCGCGCGCGAGGGCGCCCCCTTCATCCAGGCCCACATCATCCGCGTCACCGAGCGCGCCTTCGACGACTTCGCCGGCGCCGGCACCGACGAGGCCGCCAACCGCCGCATGCTCGGCCTCGAGCGCTGATCGACACCGGAAGGGAACAACCACGCATGGCCATCGAAGCCGGACGCAGCACCGACACCGCCGCCAGCGGCCGCATCCGCCTCGGCATGGTGGGCGGGGGCCAGGGCGCCTTCATCGGCGCCGTCCACCGCATCGCCGCCCGCCTCGACGACCGCTACGCGCTCGTTGCCGGGGCGCTCTCCTCCGATCCCGAGCGCGCGCGCGCCTCGGGCGAGGCGCTGGGGCTCGATCCGGAGCGGGCCTACGCCTCCTTTGCCGAGATGGCCGAGCGCGAAGCCGCCCGGCCCGACGGCATCGAGGCGGTGTCGATCGTCACCCCCAACCACATGCACGTGCCGGCAGCCACGGCCTTTCTGAAGGCCGGCATCCACGTCATCTGCGACAAGCCGCTCGCCGTCTCGGTGGCTGAAGCGCAGGAGCTGATCGCGCTGCAGAGGCAAACGGGGCGCATCGTCGCCCTCACCCACAACTACACCGGCTATCCCATGGTGCGCGAGGCCAGAGCCCGGGTTCAGGCCGGCGAGCTCGGCGCGATCCGGCTCGTCCAGATGGAGTACGCGCAGGACTGGCTGACCGAGCGCGCCGAGCTGTCCGGCTCCAAGCAGGCGGAATGGCGCACCGATCCGAAGCGCTCGGGGGGCGGCGGGTGCATCGGCGACATCGGCACGCACGCCTTCAACCTCGGCGCCTTCGTCTCGGGCCTGGAGCCCGAAGCGCTTCTGGCCGAGCTGACGACCTTTGTTGAGGGGCGCGCGCTCGACGACGACGTGCGGGTGCTGTTGCGCTACCGGGGCGGGGCCAAGGGCCTTCTTTGGGCGAGCCAGGTGGCGGTGGGCAACGAGAACGCGGTGCAGCTCAAGGTCTACGGCACCAAGGGCGGCCTCGAATGGCGCCAGGAGGAGCCGAACAGGCTGTGGGTGACGCGCTTCGGCGAGCCCAAGCAGCTGATCACGCGCAACGGCAGCGGCGCCGGCGAGGCGAGCCGGCGAGTGTCGCGCATTCCGCCCGGCCATCCCGAAGGCTACCTGGAGGGCTTTGCCAACATCTATTCCGAGGTCGCCGAGGCGATCCTGGCCGCGCGCGCGGGCCGCGCCCCCGACCCGGCCGCGACCTTCCCCACGCTCGCCGACGGCCTCGCCGGCATGCGCTTCATCGAAACCGCCATCCGCTCCTCCAACAACGCAAACACCTGGACACCGTTCGAGTAGTTATCGCCGACCGACGGTTTTGAGGCGCGTGGCGCAGATGACTCTGCGTGCAGCCGGCGCCTCACCCGATCGCCCATGCCGGCTGCGGTTACCATTCGTGTGAAGAGGTCGTGATCAGGGGACCTGACGGGTTGCCTAGCGTCACGTTTTTGAAGTACGTAACTCAAGGCTGCATCGCAGCGGGATGGCGTGGCGTGGGAGCGCCCGGGCCGCCGGGGAGGAACGGCAGGATGAGTACGATCCGGACGTGGATCGGCCGCGTGGCCTCGCGCCCGCGCAGAGGCATGCACGCCCCCGCCAGCAAGGGGATGAATCCGTGAGCGCCGTCGCGGCATCCCCGGCAACCGCAGCGGCTCCCGTGATCGCGGTCGACGGGCTGGCGAAATCCTTCGGTCCCGTCGAGGTTCTGAAGGATATCCAGTTCGACCTCCGGCCGGGCGAGGTGCAGGCGATCATCGGCGAGAACGGCGCCGGAAAATCGACGTTGATGAAAATCCTCGCCGGCCATCTCCAGCCGAGCGCCGGCACGATCACGCTGGGCGGCGAGACCGTGAGACTCGCGGGTCCCGTGGATGCCGAGCATCGCGGCATCGTCCTCGTCCACCAGGAAATCCTCCTCGCGCCCGACCTGACGGTCGCCCAGAACATCCATCTCGGGCGCGAGGTCCGCCGCGGCCTCACCCTCGACGACAAGGCGATGAACCGATCCGCGCGCCGAGCGCTGGACGGCCTTGGCGCGGCGATCGATCCGCGCGCCATCGTGGGCTCGCTCTCCATCGCCCAGCGCCAGCTCGTACAGATCGCGCGGGCCCTGCTGGTGCCCCACAGGATCGTGATCTTCGACGAGCCGACGGCATCCCTGACACCCCACGAGACCGAAGCCCTCCTCAAGGTCATCGACGACATCCGGCGCCGCGGGGTCGGCGTCCTCTACATCTCGCACCGCCTGCCCGAGGTGAAGCTCCTCGCCGACCGCGTGACGGTGCTGCGCGACGGGCGTCTCGTCGGGACGCACGAGGCGGCCGATCTCCAGCCGGCCGACATGGCGCGGCTGATGGTCGGGCGCGACGTGTCGAAGCTCTACCCCGATCGCGCGGTTCACGCCGCCGGCAGCCCGATCCTCGAGGTCGAGGGCATGCGGGTGCCCGGCTATGTCCGCTCCGCCTCCTTCGCGCTGGGCAAGGGCGAGATCCTCGGCTTCGCAGGCCTCGTCGGCGCGGGCCGCACCGAGCTCCTCGAGGGCATTCTCGGCCTTCGCGCGGCGGAGGGCAGCGTGCGCCTCGACGGCCGGCCGGTCCGCTTCTCGGACGCGCGGGCCAGCATGGATGCCGGCATCGTCTACTTGAGCGAGGACCGCAAGGGTAAGGGCCTGCTTCTCCAGCAGAACCTGCGCACCAACCTGACGCTGGCCGCCCTCGACCGATTCACCCGCGGCGCGCTGCTCAGCCCGGCGCGCGAAGAGGAGGCGCTGACCGGCGCCATCCGCGACTTCGACATCCGTACCCGCCGGCGCGACCTCCTCGCGGGCCAGCTGTCCGGCGGCAACCAGCAGAAGCTCCTGCTCGCCAAGATGATGCTCCTGAACCCGCGCATCGTCGTCATCGACGAGCCGACGCGCGGCATCGACATCGGCACAAAGGAGCAGATCTACCGCTTCGTCGCCAAGCTCGCGGACGACGGAAAGTCGGTGATCGTCATCTCCTCCGAGATGCCGGAGCTCATCGGACTGTGCGACCGCATCATCGTCATGCGGGAAGGCTTGGTCGCCGGCGAAGTCAGCGGCGAGGCCATGAACGAGCGCGAGATCGTCATGCTGGCGACCGGCGCCGGCGAGAAGGAGGCCGCGCTCGCGGTCGAAGGAACGGGCCCATGAGCGACGCAGCCACCACATCCGCCACCTCGCCCACGCCGCGCCGGGAGATCGACCTGCGGGCCGTCGCGCCCTTCGTCGCGCTCGCCGCGCTTCTCGTCTTCGGCGCGCTCGTCAACCCGAACTTCCTCGGGATCGACAACCTCACCAACGTCGTCACCCGCTCCGCCTTCATTGCGGTCATCGCGGTCGGCGCGACCTTTGTCATCTCGGCAGGCGGCCTCGATCTGTCCGTCGGCTCCATGGCGGCCTTCGTCGCGGGCACGATGATCCTCTTCCTCAACGCCGCACCGGTCGAGGGTGCGGTGCCGATGATCGCGCTCGCCATGCTCATGGCGCTCGGCGTCGGCGCGCTCTGCGGCCTCGCCAACGGCCTCATCACGACGGTCGGGCGCATCGAGCCCTTCATCGTGACGCTCGGCACCATGGGCATCTATCGCGCGCTCACCATCTGGCTCGCCGAGGGCGGCTCGATCGCGATGGCCTCGCGCGACCTGCGCGCCGCCTACCGCCCCGTCTACTTCGGCGACGTCTTCGGCGTGCCCATCCCCGTGCTGGTGATCCTGGCGGTGGCCGCCATCGGCGCCTTCCTGTTGTACCGCACCCGCTTCGGCCGCCACGTGATGGCGGTGGGCTCGAACGAGGACGTCGCGCGCTATTCCGGCATCAAGGTCGACCGGGTCCGGACGATCACCTACGTCATCCAGGGACTGTGCGTGGCCATCGCCGTTCTCGTCTACGTGCCCCGCCTCGGCGCCGCGACGGCCACCACCGGGCTCCTCTGGGAGCTCCAGGCGATCACCGCCGTCGTCATCGGCGGCACGGCGCTCCGGGGCGGCGTCGGGCGGATCTGGGGCACGATCTGCGGCGCGCTCATCCTGGAGCTCGTCGGCAACATCATGGTCCTGTCGGACCTCGTCAGCGAATACCTCATCGGCGCGGTCCAGGGCGCGATCATCATCGTGGCGATGCTGATCCAGCGCTCGCTCGCCCGCCGCTGAGGCGACGGAGGCCGGGCGGCGTCACCGCGGGGGCGCGCCGCCCGGATCAGGCTCAAGGCCCCTTCATTCGGGAGGAAGTATCTATGAAACGCATCGTTGCCGGCCTCGCCGCGCTCGCCGTCCTGTCGGCATCCGGCTTCGCCCTCGCTCAGGACAAGAAGGTCATGGCCGTGTCGATCCCCGCTGCCGACCACGGCTGGACGGGCGGTGTCGTCTACCACGCCGAGCGCGAGGCGAAGCTCCTGGAGGAGCGCTATCCCGGCCTCGACATCGTCGTGAAGACCTCGCCCGACGGCGCCTCGCAGGCCAACGCGCTGGAGGACCTGACGGCTCAGGGCATCGACGCCCTCGTCACCCTGCCGCACAATTCCGACGAACTGACCGACCCGATCCGCCAGGTGAAGGACGGCGGCGTCTTCGTCACCGTCGTCGACCGCGCGCTCTCCGACCCCACGATCCAGGACCTCTACGTCGCGGGCGACAATTTCGGCCTCGGCAAGCATGCCGGCGAGTACATGAAGGAGCGCATGACCGAGGGCGGCGACATCGTCGTCATCCGCGGCCTGCCGATCGTCATCGACGAGGAGCGCCAGAAGGGCTTCGACGAGGGCATCGCCGGCTCGAAGCTGAACGTCCTCGACCGCCAGTTCGGCAACTGGTCGCGCGACGACGCCTTCAAGGTCATGCAGGACTACCTCGCCAAGTACCCGAAGATCGACGCGGTGTGGGCGCAGGACGACGACATGGTCGTCGGCATCCTGGAGGCGATCGAGCAGTCCGGCCGCTCCGACATCCAGTTCGTCGTCGGCGGCGCCGGCATGAAGGACATGATCAAGCGTGTGCAGGACGGCGACAAGATGGTGCCGGTGGACGTCCTCTACCCGCCCGCGATGATCGCCACCGCCATGGACCTGACCGCGGCCGGCCTCTTCGACCAGAACCCCGTGCGCGGCAACTACGTCCTCGACGCCACGCTGGTGACGCAGGAGAACGCGGCCGAATTCTACTATCCCGACTCGCCCTTCTGATTGCATTGAGCCAGCGAGAGCAACGAGAAGAAGGGGAGGGCCGAGCGCCCTCCCCTTTTCTTTTGCGAAACTTGCAAACGCAACCAGCCGTTATCGCTCTGTTAAGCGCGCACCGTCAGCCTTCTCATCCGGACGATCCTGCCGGCTTCCCGGATGACGGCCCGCGATCGCTCCGCCCATGCCGCCTCTCCACCCGCCCCGCGCCACCGACCGGCCAAAACGCCGCGAGGGGCGTGCGAAGCCGAGCCCGCCACAGGATCCCCATGCGGATGACCTTTTCCAGGAAGCTGATCGCCTTCGTGATCCTCGCTTCCGTTTCGATCGTCGGCGTCGCCGGCTGGTCCCTGTCCGCGATGCGCGAGCAGATGGTCGACGACCGGAAGGTGGCCGTAAAGGCGCAGGTCGAGAGCGCCGTCGCGGTGCTCGAGTCCCTGAATGCAGAGGCGAAGGCAGGGCGCATCGACGATGCCACCATGCGCACCGAAGCCGCCAAGATCGTCGGATCGATCCGCTTCGGGTCCGGCGACTACATCTTCGTCATCGATTCCAAGGGCGAGTTCCTGGTCCATCCCAAACTGCAGGGACAACAGGGCTGGGACCTGAAGGACGCCAACGGCGTCGCCTTCATCCGTGAGATCGTCGGCACGGCCAAGGCGGGCGGCGGCTATACCGCCTACGACTTCCCCCGCGCCGGCAGCGACCTTCCCGTCCCGAAGATCAGCTACGCGCAGGCCTTCGAGCCCTGGGACTGGATCGTCGGGACGGGCGTCTACGTCGACGACATCGAGGCGATGTTCTGGGGCAAGATCCTGTCGGTCGCCACCGTCGTGCTGCCGCTGATCCTCGTGATCGCCGCTTTGGGCCTTCTGATCGCGCGCAGCACCTCGCGGCGACTCGCCCAGTCCATGGCCCTCGCCAAAGCCATCGGCGCGGGCAACCTGACGAACCTGCAGCTCAGCGCCGGAAGCGACGAACTCGGCGACCTGCAGCGCACGATGGCGGAAATGGCAGCCAAGCTGTCGGAGATCGTGGCGGGCGTGCGCCGCTCATCCTCGCTGGTGGCGACCGGCTCCGGGCGCTCCGCCCATACGGCCGAGCAGCTCGCTTCCGGCTCGACCGCGCAGGCTTCGGCCTCCGAGAAGGCTTCCGCCGCGGTCGAGGAGATGACCGCCAACGTGCGCCAGAACGCCGACAACGCCGCACAGACCGAAACCATCGCGAAACAGGCGGCGCTGGCGGCCGCCCGCACCGGCGAGGCCGTCAGCATCTCCGTCGAAGCCATGCGCACGATCGCCGACAAGATCACCGTGGTGCAGGAGATCGCCCGCCAGACCGATCTCCTCGCGCTGAATGCCGCGATCGAGGCGGCCCGCGCCGGCTCTCACGGTAAGGGCTTCGCGGTGGTCGCGTCGGAAGTGCGCAAGCTCGCGGAGCGCTCACAGCACGCCGCGGCCGAAATCGGCGAACTCTCGGTGCGAACCGTGTCGGACTCGGCGAATGCCGGCGCCATGCTGGAGCAGCTCGTGCCGGACATCCAGCGCACCGCGGAACTGGTCTCGGAGATTTCCGCCGCCTGCCGCGAGCAGTCGATCGGCATCGAGCAGATCAACGAGGCGATCCAGCAGCTCGATCAGGTCACGCAGGCCAATGCCGGCGCCGCCAACGAGATGACCGCGACGGCCGAAGCCCTGTCGGCCGAAGCGGGGCGCCTTGAGGAACGGGCGGCCTTTTTCCGCCTCACCGACCGGGAACGCGCCGAAGCGCTGGCCGAGGAAGCAGAGCAGATCAGGGCCGACAACGCGGCCAGCCGCCAGCGCTCGGCCGCGCCTCAGCCGAATCGCTCCCGGGCCGCGGCAGGACGAACGTCATCTGGCCGCTCGACGTCCGGCTTCGACAGACTCAGCGCCTGACGCCCACAAAGCAGCAGCGAGACACCAGAAGGGGCGCGGCGAAGGCCGCGCCCCTTCTGGTATGGCGGGAAAACGCAGGCGCACGACCGGAAGCCACGGGTCACCTGGCACGGGCCGGCCGGCGACCGACCAACCGGATCGGAACTCACGTCGCAGAACCACCGGACAGGTGGTTCCCGCGTGCTCCGTTCAGCGAACCTGATCGAGCAGGCGCTTGCACTCCAGGAGATCGACGATGACCTGCTGAAGCACCTCGCGCGACTGGCGCGGAAGCCCCCCGGCGTCACCGCCGCGCGTGGTGGCGGGCGCCCTCTCCTCTCCCCGGTCGCCGCGCATGAGGAAGCGAGGGAAGCCCCGGCCGCGGTCGGCGGAAACGGGCGGCGGCGCGATGAGGTCGGCATCGTCGATGATCGCGCCGGGCGGGCTCGGCGGACAGGTGGGCAGCGGATCGTCGTCCAGTTCGGGCTCCACGGCGACGACGTCCTCGACCTCGTCGGCATCCGAACTGGAGCGCGACAGGTTGATCGTGTCGAGCCCTGTCGTGTCGCCGGCACCGATGGCCATGACGAACCGGTTGCCGTTCTCGCGCAGGATGCGCTGGACGCCCTTGATCGTATAGCCCTTCACGTAGAGCAGGAAGCGAATCCCCTTGAGGAGCTCGACGTCGTCCGGGCGATAATAGCGCCGCCCCCCGCCCCGCTTCATCGGCCGGATCTGGCCGAACCGGGTTTCCCAGAAGCGCAGCACGTGCTGCGGCAGGTCGAGATCCTCGGCCACCTCGCTGATGGTGCGAAAGGCGTCGACGCTCTTGTCGGTCATGCTGCGATCAATCCAGGCATGCCGGGTTTACTCGGCCGCCTTGAGCGCCTCGACCTCGACATCGGCCGGACGGCGCCCGTTGTGCGAAGCCAGGATCCGGTCCTTCATGACGTTGGACGGCTTGAAGACCACGACGCGGCGCGGCGAGATCGGCACTTCCTGACCGGTCTTCGGATTGCGGCCCACGCGCTCGTTCTTCTCGCGCACGAGGAAGGAGCCGAAGGAGGAAATCTTCACGGCCTCGCCCTTGGCGATGGTCGAGCAGATCTCGCCGAGAACCATCTCGACGAGATAGGCCGATTCGGTGCGCGACAGCCCGATCTTGCGGAAGACGGCCTCCGCGAGATCCGCGCGGGTCAATGTCTTATCGCTCATGACCGCCCCTTCGGCGCGACGAACCCACGCGCATCCCCTCGCCCGGTCCCGTCTCGTTAACTTTTGGTCAGAATACCGACTTTAGGCGCTGAATCAAGGCGTTGACCTTACCAGCGCAGCAGAACGGCGCCCCAGGTAAAGCCGCCGCCCATGGCTTCCAGGAGAACCGCGTCGCCCGACCGGATCCGCCCGTCGCGCACGGCGCGGTCGAGCGCCAGGGGAATCGAAGCGGCGGAGGTGTTGCCGTGCGAATCGACCGTGATCACGACCTTTTCCGGCGCGATTCCGAGCTTCTTGGCCGACGCGTCGATGATGCGCTTGTTGGCCTGATGGGGCACGAACCAGTCGACCGAGTCGGCGCTCAGGCCCGCATCGTCCAGCACGGCCTCGACGACGTCGGTGATCATGCCGACGGCGTGCTTGAAGACCTCGCGCCCTTCCATCTTGAGGACACCCACCGAGCGCGTCGAGGATGGGCCGCCGTCGACAAAGAGCTTCTTCTGGTGCGCCCCGTCCGAGCGCAGTTTGGTCGCGATGATCCCGGGCGCGGTCGCGTCGTCCCTCTCGCTCGGCCGCGCCTCCAGCACGATCGCCGCGGCGCCGTCGCCGAAGAGGACGCAGGTCGAGCGATCGGTCCAGTCGAGAATGCGCGAGAAGGTTTCGGCGCCGATCACCAGGGCGCGCTTCGCCTGACCGCTCTTGAGGTAGAGGTCCGCGGTCGTCAGCGCGTAGACGAAGCCTGAGCAGACGGCCTGCACGTCGAAGGCGAAGCCGTGGTGGATGCCGAGCCGGTCCTGCACCTGCACGGCGGACGCCGGGAAGGTGTTGTTGGGCGTCGCCGTGGCGAGAACGATGAGGTCGATGTCGTCGGCCGTCAGGCCTGCTGCCGCCAGCGCGTTGCGCGCGGCCCCTTCCGCCAGCGAGACGGTCGTTTCCCCCTCGCCCGCGATGTAGCGCTGCTCGATGCCGGTGCGTTGGCGGATCCACTCGTCGGAGGTCTCGACGATGCCCTCCAGCTCGGCATTGGGCACTGCGCGAGCCGGCAGCATGGAGCCCGTGCCGAGAACGACGGAGCGCAGGGTGGGTATCATGGCGTGCTGCTTTCCGGCGCTTCGAGCGCCGCGTCGGGAGAGGTGCGTGAGCCGAAGGCCCGCAGGTCAGCCTCGATTCGCTCGAGGAGGTTCTTGGACGCCATGGCGTATGCGACGTCGATGGCGGCCGCCATGCCCTCGGCATCGGTGCCGCCGTGGCTCTTGATGACGATGCCGTTGAGGCCGAGGAAGACGCCGCCGTTGACCTTGCGCGGATCCATCTTGTCGCGCAGCCGGTCGAAGGCGCCCTTGGCGAAGAAATAGCCGATCTTGGCCATCAGCGTGCGGGACATGGCGGCGCGCAGGTAGCTCGCGATCTGGCGCGCCGTGCCCTCGGCCGTCTTCAGGGCGATGTTGCCGGTGAAGCCTTCCGTGACGACGACGTCCACCGTGCCGCGGCCGAGGTCGTCGCCCTCGACGAAGCCGTGATAGTTGATGCCCGGCAGGTTCAGCTCGCGAAGGAGCCGGCCCGCTTCGCGGATCTCGTCCTGCCCCTTTACCTCCTCGACGCCGATGTTGAGGAGCCCGACCGTCGGCCGCTCGATGCCGAACAGCGCCCGCGCCATGGCGCCGCCCATCACGGAGAAGTCGACGAGCTGCTGGGTGTCGGCCCCGATCGTCGCGCCGACGTCGAGAACGACGCTCTCGCCCCGCAGCGTCGGCCACACGGCGGCGATCGCCGGGCGCTCGACGCTCGCCATGGTGCGCAGGCAGAACTTCGCCATGGCCATCAGCGCGCCGGTGTTGCCGGCGGAAACGGCGACGTTCGCCTCGCCGAGCTTCACGGCCTCGATCGCGCGCCACATGGACGAACGGTAGCGGCCCTGGCGCAGCGCCTGGCTCGGCTTGTCGTCCATGCGGATCGAGACGTCGCAGTGGTGGAAGGTGGAGACGGCCTTCAGCCGCGGCAGCCCATCCAGCACGGGCAGCACCGCCGCCTCCTCGCCGTAGAGCACGAAACGGGCGTCCGGGTGCCGCTGCGCGGCGATCTCGGCCCCAGGCAGCACCACGGCCGGGCCGTGGTCACCGCCCATGGCGTCGATGGAAATCGTGATGGGTGAGGCGCTCAAACCCTCTGACCTGCTGTTCCGTTGCGCACGCGCGGCCACTCCCTGCCGAGGCGGCGCGACAATATCGCTTCGCCGACCACTGACAATCGCCCCCTCATCGCTTGTCAGCCCTCTTCGCCATTTTTCGGGCGAAGCGTGGCAAGACGGGCGAAGGGCGAGACCCGCGCCTCCTCATCTGCCGGGAGGACGAGGTCCTCAGGCACGGCGGCGCCGGCCGAGCGTGGATAGGGGTCGAGTCCGAGCGCCGTGGTTTCGCAGAACAGCGCGCCGAGGTCGATCCGCTCGCCGTTGAAGGTGTCGGGAATGTCCTCGCCCTCGGGATCGATGTGCAGCGCGTCGTCGCGCGGGCTGTCGACGCGGGCGAGCTTCGATCCGTCCGGCACGAAGGTCGCGGAGATTTCCTCGCGCACGGTCTCGTCGAGCGGATCCAGCGTCACGACGCATTGCTGGACCACGTCTGCGACGAGTTGGCCCGTGACTCGGACGCCCTCCACGCGCCACCGCTTCACGAGGACCTCGGCCTTGAGCGAGCGCACGGCCGGGATGCCAAGCTGCCGCGTCAGCGCCGACAGCTCCTTCTCGTTGGCCTCGAAGCGCACGGGCATGCCGGCTTCGGGCAGCGTCTTCACCGAAACGTCGAAGCGGATGGCATGCTGGATCTGGTGGGGTTCGACCATGGTCATCTCACGCGCTGAAGCGGCCGGCGAGGAAGTTCGCGGCAGGCACATCGGCCAGGCGGCTGTTTTCCTCCAGCATATAGGCGGCAAGGCGCGCCGCCGCATCCTCCTCCTGCGGGTCGAGCGCGCGGCCGAGGAGCGCCTGCGCCAGGGCGGTCCGCGTGCGGGTCTCGAGGGCGAGATCGTAGGCCGCGACGCGCTCGTAGAAGATGCCGGTGAGCTTCCTCATGCGCTTGGGCACCGACTGGTCGCCGACGCCGAGCTCGCGGATGGAATGGTCGAGGTCTAGCACGAAGCGGTCGACGAGCTCCTGCGCGAGACCGCCGAGCTCCGGCTCGCGCTTCAGCCGCGCCAGAACGAGGAACATGTGGATCGTCAGGGCCTCGAAGCGCCCCATGACCGTGTCGGCCATCCCGAGCGTGGTGAACAGGCGGGGCTGGCGGGCGCGCTCGACGAGCTCGGCATAGAGCGCGTCGACGATCTCCCGGTTGCGTCGCCGCTGCTTCCATCGCTCGAACATCGGTTTCGTCCGCCTCGTCCATCCCGGCGTCCGGCCGGTCGCACGCTGGCGGCTCGATTGCAACAGGTGCAAGCCTGCTTTAACTGGTTCGATCCGCGAAGCCGGCGACGAATCGCCGGTGCTGCGCCGCCGACCACGCCGCTGCCGCAATCGGGCGGCAGGAGGACGGCGAAACAGTTATCCAAGGGTCCGAGGGGGAGTTCGAACAGCGTGATCCGGATCCGTAGCCTGCGTTCCGTCCAGCTTCTGGCCGCCGCGGCCGCCCTCGGCGCGGCCTTTCCCCTGACCGGCTGCACGACGGCCGAAGTCTACAATCAGGGCTACGTCGCCGACGAGCAGACCCTCGCGCTCGTGCCGGTCGGCTCCAGCCGCGAGCAGGTGCTCCTGGCCCTGGGCTCGCCCTCGACCACCGCGACATTCAACAACGAGGTGTTCTATTACATCTCGCAGAAGCGCGTGCGCCCGGTCGCCTTCATGAACCCGCAGCTCGTCGACCAGAAGGTGCTGGCGATCTATTTCGGCCAGGACGGGCGCGTCGCCAACATCGCGAACTACGGCCTCCAGAACGGCCGCGTCTTCGACTTCATCTCGCGCACGACGCCGACCGGCGGCCAGGACGCCTCCTTCCTCGGCCAGATCTTCTCCGACTCGACCGGCGCCCTTCCGACGCAGTCCCGCGTTCCCGGGCACTGAGCCGAAGGTTCCCAGCACCATAGAAAAGGGCCCGCCGGAGCGATCCGGCGGGCCCTTCTGCATATTCGGGACTGTGACGTCCCCCAACTCACCCGTGCGCCAGCACCGCGAGGAGCAGGAGCGCGACGATGTTGGTGATCTTGATCGCCGGGTTCACGGCGGGGCCCGCCGTGTCCTTGTAGGGGTCGCCGACCGTGTCGCCGGTGACGGACGCCTTGTGCGCCTCGGAGCCCTTGAGGTGACGCACGCCGTGGACGTCGACAAAGCCGTCCTCGAAGCTCTTCTTGGCGTTGTCCCAGGCGCCGCCGCCCGACGTCATCGAGATCGCGACGAAGAGGCCGGTGACGATGACGCCGAGCAGCATCGCGCCCACCGCCGAGAAGGCCTCGCTCTTGCCGGCGATCAGCAGCACCGCGAAGTAGACGACGATGGGCGCGAGGACCGGCAGCAGCGAGGGGACGATCATCTCCTTGATCGCCGCCCGCGTCAGCAGGTCGACGGCGCGCGCGTAGTTCGGACGCGACGTGCCGGCCATGATGCCGGGGTCCTCGCGGAACTGCCGGCGCACCTCTTCCACGACCGCGCCGCCGGCGCGTCCGACCGCCGTCATCGCCATGCCGCCGAACAGGAACGGGATGAGACCGCCGAGCAGGAGGCCGACGACGACGTAGGGGTTGGTCAGCGCGAAGTCCGGCTGGACGCCCTGGAAATACGAATAGCCGCGGCCCGCCTCGGCCTCCGCGACGAAGTATTGGAGGTCGTAGTTGTAGGCGGCGAAGAGGACGAGCGCGCCGAGGCCCGCCGAGCCGATGGCGTAGCCCTTGGTCACGGCCTTCGTCGTGTTGCCGACCGCGTCGAGCGCGTCCGTCGAGCGCCTTACGTCCGAGGGCAGGCCGGCCATCTCGGCGATGCCGCCGGCATTGTCGGTCACCGGTCCGAAGGCGTCGAGCGCGACGATCATGCCGGCGACGCCGAGCATGGCCGTCACGGCGATGCCCGTGCCGTAGAGGCCGGCCAGCGAATAGGTCGAGATGATGCCGCCGACGATGACGATGGTGGGCAGCGCCGTCGATTCGAGCGAGACGGCGAGGCCCTGGATGACGTTGGTTCCGTGGCCGGTCACCGAGGCCTGGCTGATCGACCGCACCGGCCGGAAGCCGATGCCGGTGTAGTACTCGGTGATCCAGACGATGAGGCCCGTGACCGCGAGGCCGATGATGCCGCAGACGAAGAGGTTGAGGCCGTTGACGGTGATGCCCGACGCCGCCTGCCCGATGTCGCCGAAGCCGACGGTCGCCCAGGTCGCGGCCGCGAGGCCGACCACCGAGAGCAGCGTCGTCGCCCAGAGGCCCTTGTAGAGAGCGCCCATGATCGAGCCGTTGGCGCCGAGCCGCACGAAGAAGGTGCCGATGATCGAGGTGACGATGCAGGCGCCGCAGATCGCGAGCGGATAGGTCATGACGGTCGGCACGACGGCTTGGCCGGCGAAGAAGATGGCGCCGAGAACCATGGTCGCGACGACGGTCACCGCATAGGTCTCGAAGAGGTCCGCCGCCATGCCGGCGCAGTCGCCGACATTGTCGCCGACGTTGTCGGCGATGGTCGCCGGGTTGCGCGGATCGTCCTCGGGAATGCCCGCCTCGACCTTGCCGACGAGGTCGCCGCCGACGTCGGCGCCCTTGGTGAAGATGCCGCCGCCGAGCCGCGCGAAGATCGAGATCAGCGAGGCGCCGAAGCCGAGCGAGACGAGCGCGTCGATGACGGTGCGGTCGCCGGGCGCGAAGCCGAGCGAGCCCGTCAGCACCCAGAGATAGCCGGCGACGCCGAGTAGCGCGAGGCCCGCGACGAGCATGCCGGTGATCGCGCCCGACTTGAAGGCGATGCCGAGGCCGAGGCCGAGCGAGCGAGAGGCGGCCTGGGCGGTGCGCACGTTGGCGCGCACCGAGACGTTCATGCCGATGAAGCCGGCGATGCCCGACAAAACGGCGCCGATCAGGAAGCCCACCGCGGCGTGAGACGAGAGAAGGGCCCAGGTCGCGGCGAAGACGACGATGCCGACGAGGGCGATGGTGGTGTATTGGCGCGCCAGGTAGGCCTGCGCGCCCTCGCGGATCGCTCCGGCGATCTCGCGCATGCGTGGGCTACCCTGGTCTGCGGAGAGCACCGACTGCGTCGCCCAGATCGCGTAGGCGATCGACAGGGCGCCGCAGAGCGTCACCACGAGAAGTACTGTCGGCATGCATTCCCCCCAACCGCCGCTCCGTTGAACCGGAGCGCGTTCATCCCCTGTCGGGGGCGCGGAGGCGCCGTCGAGCGCCGCGCGCCCCGAGCACGTCGAGACTTGCGCGGCGGGAGGCGGGCGTCAAGCGCACGGAGCGAAGCTGTTGGGGGTGGCCGAAGTCCTCAGCCGTCCTTTCGAGCCGGACGGGGCGACACGTCGGTGCGGTGCTCGCGGGCGATCCGGTCGAGCACGGCGTTGACGAGCCGGGGCTCCTCTTCCGCGTAGAAGGCGCGGGCGACGTCGATGTACTCGGTGACGATCACCGCCACGGGCACGTCGGGCCGCGTCAGGATCTCGTAGGTGCCGGCGCGCAGGATCGCCCTGAGCGTCGTGTCGAGGCGCGAGAGCGGCCAGTCCTCGGGCAGCGACCGGTGGACGGCCGGGTCGATCTCGCGCTGCTTGCGCACGACGCCCGAGACGATGTCGCGGAACCACGCCGCGTCTGCGTCGCGATAGGTCTCGCCGTCGATCTCGCGGCCGAGGCGGAAGGACTCGTATTCCGCGACGGTCTCGAGCAGCGGCGTGCCGCCGACATCCATCTGGTAGAGCGCCTGGACGGCCGCGAGGCGCGCGGCGCCCCGCTTGTTGGCCTGCTTCGGGCGGGCGCCTTGCGCGGCGGCCGTTTCGGCGGGTTTGCGGTCTGCCACGCCCTTCACGCCCCCAGCTTGTCGCGCAGCGCGATCATGCGCAGCGCCGCGTCCGCCGCCTCGCCGCCCTTGTTCTTGCGCGCGGGGTCGGCGCGGTCGAGGGCCTGCGCCTCGTTCTCGACGGTCAGGATGCCGTTGCCGATCGCGAGGTTCTCGTCGACCGACAGGCTGACGAGGGCGCGGGCGGATTCGTTCGACACGACGTCGAAGTGGTAGGTCTCGCCCCGGATGACGCAGCCGAGCGCGACGAAACCGTCATACTCCTCGCCGCCCTCCTCGGCCGCGGTCAGCGCGAAGCCGATCGCCGCCGGCACTTCCAGCGCGCCGGGCACGGTGACGACGTCGAAGGTCGCACCGGCCTCCTCCAGGCGTGCCTTGACGCCCTGGAGCTGAAGGTCGGCGATATGGTCGTAGAAGCGCGCTTCGACGACGAGAATGTGGGGCTTGGAAGCCATGGATCACCCTCGGACAGGTAGACGGAACGCGGAACGCGGCGACAAGGCCGACCCGCGAAGCTCAAAAAGACACGCGGCGCGGCCGGGAGGGCGAAAGACCCGGCGGGCCGCCCCTCGTCAACTGCGCGATGAACCGAACAAGCGCTCCGCATAGCGCGCGATCTGGTCGACCTCAAGGTTCACCTCGTCGCCGGCCTCGCGCTCGCCCCATGTGGTGACGGCGAGCGAGTGGCGAATGAGCAGGACGTCGAACACATCGTCGTCGACGGCATTGACGGTGAGCGAGGTGCCGTCGAGGCAGATCGAGCCCTTCTGCGCGATGAAGCGCTTCTCCCCGTGTCCCGCCCGGATGCGGAAGCGCACCGCCTCGCCCTCCGCCTCGCGCGAGACGATGGTGGCCTTGGCGTCGACGTGGCCGGAAACGAGGTGGCCGCCGATCTCGTCGCCGATCTTGAGCGAGCGCTCCAGGTTGATCCGCGTTCCCGCGTCCCACCTGCCGGCCGTCGTCAGCCGCAGCGCCTCCTCCCAAGCCTCGACCTCGAACCAACGGGCGTTGGAGCCCTCGTCCGGCAGCCGCGTGACCGTCAGGCAGACGCCGGAGCAGGCGATGGAGGCGCCGATCTCGATGCCGGCAGGGTCATAAGCCGTCTCGACGCGGAAGCGCCGGCCCTCGTCCAGCGTCTCGACGGAGGCGATCCGCCCGACATCGGTGACGATCCCCGTGAACATCAGGCGCTCCTTCTCACATATTCCGCCCAGCTGTCGGCGCCGAAGACATAGTGACGGGAGGGCGCGAATTGCGAGCGCGCCTCGTCCGGCGTGATCGTCGCGGGCACTCCGCCGGCGCCGATCCCGACCGGCGACGAGACCAGAATCAGGCGATCCACGAGGTCGTTGTCGAGGAAGCTTCGCGCGATGCGCGAGCCGCCTTCCACGAGGATCGAAGACAGGCCCGTAGCCGCCAGATCCTCCAGGATTTCCGGGAGCGCGAGGCCCGTGCCTTCGGGATCGCGCTCGGCCGGCTGCAGCTCGCATCCGGCCTCCAGAAGCCTGCGGCGCTTTGCCTCCGGCGCGTTCGGCGCGTGGACGAGAAGCGTGCGCGCCTGCTTACCGGCCGTCGCGACGAGCTGCGCGTCTTGCGGTACGCAAAGGTCCGGGTCGAGCACGATGCGCAGCGGCGAGCGGCTCTCCAGCCCCGGCAGCCGGCAGGTCAGCATCGGGTCGTCCTCGCGCAGCGTCCCCGCGCCGATCATGATCGCGTCGACGCGCGATCGCAGAAGATGCGTCTGCCGGTTGGCGATGGTGCCGGTGATCGCCACCTGCCCCTTTCCCTCGACGCCGATCATGCCGTCGCTGGAAAGCGCGATCTTCAGAATCACTTCCGGCCGCTTCCTCGCGTGGCGCGTGAGATAGCCGGAGAGCGGCTCGCCCGCCTGCGCCGCCATGACGCGCGACAGAACCTCGAGCCCGCCGGCGCGCAGGATCGCGTGGCCCTTGCCGTCGACGCGCGGGTCGGGATCGGCCGCGGCCGACACGACGCGCGCGACGCCCGCCGCGACCAGCCCGTCGGCGCACGGGGGCGTGCGGCCGTGATGGGCGCAGGGCTCCAGCGTCACGTAGGCCGTCGCGCCCCGCGCCGCCTCCCCCGCCTCGTCCACCGCCACGCGCTCGGCATGCGGCCGGCCGCCCCGCGCGGTGACGCCGCGCCCGACGATCCGGCCATCCCGCACGAGCAGCGTCGCGACGGAGGGGTTCGTCGCGGTCAGCCCGACATGGCGCTCTGAATAGCGGATCGCCGCCGCCATGAAGCGGCGGTCGAGCTCGCTCGCCGCCCCGCTCACGCCGGATCCTCGTCGTTTTCGGCGGTCTCGGCGCCGCGCGCCAGCTCGTTCACGACGTCGGTGAAGTCCTTGGCCGCTCCGAAGTCGCGATAGACCGAGGCAAAGCGGACATAGGCGACGTCGTCGAGCTGCTTCAGTGCGTCCATGACCGTCAGGCCGATCGTTTCCGTGGAGATTTCCGGCTCGCCGTTCTGCTCCAGCCGCCGGACGACGCCGGAGATCAGCCGCTCGACGCGCTCCGGCTCGATCGGCCGCTTGCGCAGGGCGACGGAAACGGATCGCGCCAGCTTGTCGCGCTCGAAGGCGACGACGCGCCCGCTGCGCTTCCTCACCATCAGGTCGCGCAGCTGCACGCGCTCATAGGTCGTGAAGCGGCCGCCGCAGTCGGGGCAGGCGCGACGGCGCCGGATCGACGCCCCGTCCTCGACGGGGCGCGAATCCTTCACCTGGCTGTCTTGCGAGCCGCAGTAAGGGCACCTCATGCGGCTCGCGGTCCTTTTCGGCTCAGCCGAGGTTCGGGTAGATCGGGAAGCGGCCGGTCAGCGCGATCACGCGCTCCTTCACGCTCGCCTCGACGCGGGCGTTGCCCTCGGCCGAGTTCGCCGCCTTCAGCCCGTCCAGCACCTCGACGATGAGCCGGCCGACCTCGCGGAACTCCTGCGCGCCGAAGCCGCGCGACGTCGCCGCCGGCGTGCCGAGACGCACACCCGAGGTGATCGTCGGCTTCTGCGGGTCGTTCGGCACGCCGTTCTTGTTGCAGGTGATGTTGGCGCGGCCGAGCGCGTTCTCCGAGTCCTTGCCCGTCAGGTTCTTCGGGCGCAGGTCGACAAGCATCAGGTGCGTGTCCGTGCCGCCCGACACGATGTCGAAGCCGCCCTCGCGAACCGTCTCGGCTAGCACCTTGGCATTCTCCGCGACCGCCTTGATGTAGGAGCGGTAGGAGGGCTGCAGCGCCTCGCCGAAGGCCACGGCCTTGCCGGCGATGACGTGCATCAGCGGGCCGCCCTGGAGGCCGGGGAAGACGGCCGAGTTGATCTTCTTGGCGATATCCTCGTCGTTCGTCAGGACGAGGCCGCCGCGGGGCCCGCGCAGCGTCTTGTGCGTCGTGGAGGTCACGACGTGGGCGTGCGGGAACGGGCTCGGATGCTGGCCGCCCGCGACGAGGCCGGCGAAGTGCGCCATGTCGACCCAGAGATGCGCGCCGACAGCGTCCGCCACCGCGCGGAAGCGCGCGAAGTCGATGACGCGGCTGTAGGCCGAGCCGCCCGCGACGATGATGCGGGGCTTGTGCTCGTGGGCGAGCCGCTCCATCGCGTCGTAGTCGAGGAGGCCGGTCGAAAGGTCGAGGCCGTACTGAACGGCGTTGAACCACTTGCCCGAGAGGTTGGGCTTGGCGCCGTGCGTCAGGTGCCCGCCCGCGTCGAGGCTCATGCCGAGGATGGTGTCTCCCGGCTTGGCGAGGGCCAGGAGCACCGCCTGGTTCGCCTGGCTGCCGGAGTTCGGCTGGACGTTGGCGAAGCCGCAGCCGAACAGCGTCTTGACCCGCTCGATGGCGAGGTCCTCGACGATGTCGACGTAGTGGCAGCCGCCGTAATACCGCTTGCCGGGATAGCCTTCGGCATACTTGTTCGTCAGCACCGAGCCCTGCGCTTCGAGGACGGCGCGTGAGACGATGTTCTCGGAGGCGATCAGCTCGATCTCGTGGCTCTGCCGGTTCAGCTCCGACTTCATCGCGCCGAACAGCTCGGGATCCCGTGCCGCGATACCTTCGTTGAAGAAGGCCTCGAAGCTGTCGCCCATTTCGGATCGGATGGCTTGGCTCATGGCGTGGCTCCCGTCTGCGGCCCGCGGATGAAAAAGAAAGGGCCGGATCGTCCGACCCGGCCCTTAACACGATGCCACGCGCGAAACCAAGGCGCCGCCGCCGGCCGCGACGTCGCGCGTCGCTCGCCCGGCTCAGAAGGTCTGGCTGTTGTCCCCTTGCGCGTAGGGGTTGACCTGCCCCGGCGCATAGGCCTGCGCCGTCAGGTCGCCGCTCGCCAGCGCCGCCGCTCCGTCGCGGTGATAGATGTCGTCGCGGAACTGGACGGTCGCCGGGTCGCTCGCCCAGGCCGTGATGTAGGTGAAGAACACCGGCACCGGGTTCTGGAGATCGATGTCCTTGCGCTGGCGCGATGCGATGACGCTCTCGATCGCCTGCCGGTCCCAGCCCTGCTCGTACTTGGCGAGCCAGACGATGAGGTCGCGCACGTTCTGGACGCGCACGCAGCCCGACGAATCGAAGCGCATGAGCTTGGAGAACAGGCCCTGCTGCGGCGTGTCGTGCATGTAGACGGCATGCGGGTTCGGAAAATTGATCTTCACCGAGCTCATGGCGTTGTTCTTGCCGGGCTCCTGGCGGAAGAGGTACTTCACTGCCTCGTCCGAATTCCAGTCGATCATCTCCGGCGGCACCTCGCGGCCCTGACCGTTGAAGATGTGGATGTTGCTCTTGGCGAGGTACTGCGGGTCCTTGCGCACCATCGGGATGATGTCCTTCTGGACGATCGAGGCCGGTGCGTGCCAGTACGGATTGAGGTTGAGGTTGGTGATCTCGGAGTTCAGGATCGGCGTCTGCCGGTCCACCTTCCCGACGATCGCAGTGTGGCGCTGCGCGACGCGGCCGTCCTCCACCGCCTCGATCGCGGCCGCGGGCACGTTGACCATCACGAAGCGCTGGGGGAAGCCCTCCGTCATCGCCTGGAAGCGCTGAAGGTTGGTCTGCAGCTGGCCGAAGCGCAGATCCGCCGGCACGTTCAGCGCCTTGAAGGTGTATTCCGCGACGACGCCGTCCGCCGGCAGGCCATGCCGCTCCTGGAAGCGCTTCACGCCCGCATCGACGTAGGAGTCGAAGGCCGGGCTGTTGTTGGCCGCCGACTGCGGCAGGTCGCCCGAAACGGCGAGGCGCTGGCGCAGATAGGGCACCGCGCCCGACTGCACGCCGATCTTCAGAACCTTGTCCTGCGGCACCGCCGGCCAGCCGCCCATCTGGACGATGCCGCGATGCGTCTCGATCGCCTGCGCCAGTGCCGCCACCGTGTTCTGTGAGAATACCGGCTGCGCGGTCGCGACCTTGGCCACACCGCTCGGGCCCGCATCGAACTGGTCGTTCCAGTTGCCGCGCCCCGGCGCCGACAGGAGCTCGTCCAGCGCCGCGTCCTGGGCGCTCGCGACGCCCGGCAGCACGGCCGCGGCGGCAACTCCCGTCACGAAGGCGCGGCGCGACAGCTTGGCGCCCGTGGCGGCTTTGACCGGATGCGTCATCGTCTCGTTCCCCTCAGAACTCTCGGGCGGCGGCGCGAACAATGCCGAAACAGGGTGAACACCCACTGAACGGGCG
>CANJKV010000060.1 GCA_947474855.1 Aurantimonadaceae bacterium
CATCGCCTGGCGCCAGGAATTGCCGGCATAGTTGTTGGAGAGCGCGATCGTCTTGTCGGACGTGTCGGCCTGAGCCGCGCCGGCGAGCGGCAGCGCCAGAAGCGCGGCGGACAGGATGGTGGCGTTTCGATTGAGCAAGGCTTCCTCCCCGGGAGCCGGCCTCCCAGCCGGCGTTCAGCGCCCGCGGCGTGTCCCGCCTCGGGTCTCGGCGGCACAGTGGGCGAGTTGCGCCGGCCTGTCCAAGGCCCGAGCCGCATCTTCTTTGCGGGATCCCGCAAGATCCCTTCGGGGCGACGCACCCGTCCCGGCGCGTTCTCCCTTTCGCGCGGCCGCCCGACGTGGTGGTGTGGCGCGATGACCGCAGCCGCTGCCGCCCGCCCCACCCCATCGCTTCGCGCCGCGGCCGCCCGCACGCGGCTCGGCGCCGAGGCCGTGTTCCGCCGCCTCCTTCTCGTGTCCAAGGCGCTGGCGGGCCAGCTCGACTTCCAGACCGCGATCCAGGCGGTCTCGGCCGAACTCGCCGAGATCCTGCCCCACGACCACCTCGACGTCTGCATCCTGCGGCGCGACCTCCACGTCGCCTACGAGGCCGGCATCCACACCGACTGGAGCCTCAACGAGCGCCCGCTGCCCGTCGAGGGCAGCCCGATCCGCGCCGTCCTGCTGGGCGATGCGCCCTTTCTCATCACCGGCGACGCGATGACCGATCCGCGCTTCCACTTCGCCGGCGCCTTCGCCCATCCGATCGTCGACGAGGCGCTCAGGAGCCGCCTCCACGTGCCGCTGCTGGTCCGCGGCGAGATCATCGGCGCCCTGTCCTGTTCCAGCCGGCGGGCCGATCTCTACGACGAGGCGGACGTCGAGACCGCGAGCCACGTCGCCGACATGCTGGCGCCCTATTTCTTCGCGCTGCGGGCCGCCGAGGACGCGCGCCGCCTCGCCATCGAGGAGGCGGAGGGACGGGCGCGCGAGGAGGCCTTCCGCGAGGGCGCGCTGCGCCTGACGGAGGAGCTGGAGCGCGAGCGCCAGCGCATCGGCATGGACCTCCACGACCTGACCCTCGCCGACCTCACGCGCCTGATGCGGCGCGTCGAGCGCCTGCGCGGCGAGACCGCCCTGTCCGCCGACATGCTGGAGCCGATCGCGGGCGGGCTCGACCGCTGCGTGCGCGAGCTGCGCGCCATCATCGACGACGCCCGTCCCAACGTCCTCCAGCTCTTCGGCCTCGCGGAGGGCATCGAGGACTTCCTCGGGCGGGCGCTCGACGGAGCCGGCATCGCCTGGCGCCTGGAGGACAAAGCGGGCGGGGCGCTCCACGCGCTCGACGAGTCGCTGCGCGTCGCCCTCTTCCGCATCGTCCAGGAGGCGGTGAACAACGCCGCCCAGCACGCCGAGCCCTCGCTGATCGAGGTCGAACTGAAGCGCGAGGCGCGCGCCGGCGGCGTCCACGCGATGATCGAGATCCGCGACGACGGCATCGGCTTCGCCGCGCGCGAGCAAAGGAAGCGCGTCGGCGGCATCCGCAACATGCAGACGCGGGCGCGGCTCGTCGGCGCCCAGTTCGCGATCGCCCGGCGGCCGGACGCGCGCGGAACGCTCGTCACCCTCGCTCTGCCCCTCGATCCGCTCGGGGCCGCCCCGTGACGATGACCGTCCTGATCGTCGAGGACGACGCCGTCCATCGCGCCTTCCTGCGCGACGTGCTCGTCGGGACGCTGCCGGGTTGCCGGCTGATCGAGGCGGCGGACGGGGTCGTCGGCGAGGCGCTGGCGCGCGAGCACGAATCGATGAACGTCGTGGTCGATCTCCAGATGCCCCGGCGCACCGGCGTCGAGATGGCGAGGACGCTCTGGCGCGAGCGGCCGGGAACCGCGATCATGTTCTGGTCGAACTACGCCGACGAGGCCTATGTGCGCGGCGTTTCGCGCATCGTGCCGGAAGGGGCCGCCTACGGCTACGTCCTGAAATCCGCTTCCGAGGAGCGCCTGGCGCTGGCGCTGAAGAGCGTCTTCCTGGAAGGCCAGTGCGTGATCGACCGGGAGATCCGCTCGGTGCAGCAGAAGTCGGCCGACCGCTCGGGGTCCTTCACCGACGTCGAATACGAGATCCTCGTCGACCTCGCCCTCGGCCTCACCGACCGGCTGATCGCCGAGCGGCGCGGCATCTCGCTGCGAAGCGTCCAGAACCGGCTCGGCCAGATCTACGACAAGCTCGGCGTCTACGAGACGGAAGCGGGCTCGGACGTCTTCAACCTGCGCATGCGGGCCGTGACGCTGGCGGGCCTTCGCAAGCTCCTCAACCGCAACAGCCTGGAACAGGCCGAGGCCGAGCTCGCGGCCTGGCTCGCCGCGAGCCCGCGCGCGGGCGGCGGCCGCCGCTGAGGCCGCCGCCCGATGCACCCTTCCTGCGCGGTCCGCGTTGTGGCGAGGCATGCTATCGGCGGCGGATCGAGCAAGCGGAGAATGCATGACGAACGAACCGACAAGACCCGCGGCCGAACTCGACGAAGACACGATCGCCTTCGCCGCCAAGGTCTTCAACGCGTGCCGCGCGGGCGAGACGGCGTTCATGGCCGACCTCCTGGCCGGGGGCCTGCCGGCGAACCTGCGCAACGACAAGGGCGACAGCCTCCTGATGCTGGCGAGCTATCACGGCCATGGCGAGCTGACGCGGCTCCTCCTGGAGCATGGCGGCGACCCCGACCTCGCCAACGACCGCGGCCAGACGCCGCTCGCCGGCGCCTGCTTCAAGGGCGATCCGGCGATCGCCCGGCTGCTGCTCGACCACGGCGCGAGCGTCGACGCGCGCGATCCGAACGGGCGCACCGCCCTGATGATCGCGGCGATGTTCGACCGCGTCGACATCCTCGACCTTCTGCTCGCGCGCGGAGCGGACCCTGCCGCGCGCGACGCCGGCGGCGCCACCGCGGCGGCCGCGGCGCAGGCGATGGGCGCGGCCGCCGCGGTGGCGCGGCTGGCCGAGGCCCGCGCGATCGAGGTCTGAGAGCCGCGTCTCACATCGGCGGCGGCGTTCCGCCGGTTTCCACCGCCACGAAGTCGCTCTCCAGCCCGCCGTCCGCGTCCTCCATGGCGGGCACGAAGACGCGGCGGCCGGGCGCGAGGTCGGGCAGGTCGGAGGCGACGAAGGTGACGACGGGCACGTCCGGGGGCACGCGCACCGTCTTCGTTTCCCCGGCGAAGGCGAGGGTGACGAGCCGCCCGTCCGGCGCCTGCGTCACCTTCGACACCCTCGCATTGGTCATGATCGAGCCCGGCACGAGGTCCCAGTCGAAGCTGCCCTCGCCCGTGCCTTCCATGCCGTCGGGAAAGACCAGGACTTCCAGCGCCCGGTCCGGGCCGGCGGGCTCGGGAAGCGAGCCGATCCCGACATAGTCGCCGACCGCGATCCGCCGGCCGGGAACCGGCTCGACGCCCGCGATGATGAAGCCGGGCAGGAGCCGCACCTCGGCCCGCTCGCCCTCGCGCGTCGAAACGCCCAGCACCCCGCCGGCAAGGCTCGCGATCGTCCCGCGCAGGCGCACGAAGTCGCCCTCCGCCGCGGCGCCGGGACCGGCCGCGAGAAGCAGCGCGAGAAGGGTGGGAGCGAGGCGCATGGCGGCGAATCCTGGGGAGTGCGTCCGCGAGACGTCGATCCCGCGACGCGCAAAGGCAACCCGCACGCGACAAAGTGATGGCGGCGAACCAGCTCACCCTTTCTCGGCGAGGCCCTTCCCTCCGCGCCCGGATGGCCACAAGATCGGATCGCCGGCCCGCCCACGCGTTCCGGCTCGTTGATCGTGCCGCATCGTCCGGCGGCGAAGCGCATGCTTCGCCCGGACGTGCTCCAGCCACCGGGGTTCGACGCCATGGCCGAACACGTTTCCATCCTCGGCGGCGAGCGCCACGTCTTCGCCGGCCTGAAGACCCTCCTCGCCTGCGCCTCGCCGAGGCGCGCCGGCGACGAGCTGGCCGGCCTTGCCGCGGAGACCGACGCGCGCCGCGTCGCCGCCCGGGTGGCGCTGGCCGACGTTCCGCTCGCCGCCTTCCTCCAGGACCTCGTCGTGCCCTACGAGACCGACGAGGTGACGCGGCTCATCGTCGACACGCACGATGCGGCCGCCTTCGCCCGCGTCTCGCACATGACGGTCGGGGCGTTTCGCGACTGGCTGCTCTCGGCCGAGGCCGACGCCGCGACGCTGGCGGCTCTCGCGCCCGGCCTGACGCCGGAAATGGCGGCGGCGGTCTCCAAGCTCATGCGCAACCAGGACCTCATCGCGGTGGCGCGCAAGCTCCGCGTCGTCACGGCCTTCCGCACGACGCTCGGGCTGGAGAACCGGCTCGGCTCGCGCCTCCAGCCGAACCACCCGACCGACGATCCCCGCGGCATCGCGGCGTCCGTCCTCGACGGGCTCCTTTACGGCGTCGGCGACGCCGTGATCGGCATCAACCCGGCGACCGACAACGTGCCGAACGCCATCCGGCTGATGGAGATGCTGGACGAGCTTCGGCAGGCCTACGAGATTCCGGCCCAGACCTGCGTCCTCACCCACGTCACCAACTGCCTGGAGATCATGGAGCGCGGCGCGCCGGTGGACCTCGTCTTCCAGTCGGTCGCGGGGTCGGAAGGCGCCAACCGCTCCTTCGGCATCGATCTCGCGGTCCTGCGCGAGGCGCACGCCGCCGGCCTGTCGCTGAACCGCGGCACCGTCGGGCGGAACGTCATGTATTTCGAGACGGGCCAGGGCTCGGCGCTCTCGGCCGACGCCCATCACGGCGTCGACCAGCAGACCATGGAAACGCGGGCCTATGGCGTGGCGCGCGCCTTCGACCCGCTCCTCGTCAACACCGTCGTCGGCTTCATCGGGCCGGAATACCTCTACGACGGCAAGGAGATCACCCGCGCCGGGCTCGAGGACCACTTCTGCGGCAAGCTCCTCGGCCTGCCGATGGGCGTCGACGTCTGCTACACCAACCACGCCGAGGCCGATCAGGACGACATGGACGGCCTGATGACCCTCCTCACCGCCGCCGGCTGCACCTTCCTGATCGCGGTGCCCGGCGCCGACGACATCATGCTGAACTATCAGAGCCTGTCCTTCCACGACCTCCTGTTCCTGCGCTCGACCTTCGGCGTGAAGGCGGCACCGGAGTTCGAGGCCTGGCTGGAGCGGATGGGCATGGCGACCCCCGACGGGCGCATCCGCGAGCTGACGGCCCGCGACCCCGGCATGGCGCGGATGCTCGCGCGCATCGAAAAGGTGGCGTGATGGCCGAAGTGCCCGACGACGACAAGGTGGTGCCCCTCGACCGCGATCCCTTCGCGGCCCTGCGGCGGGCGACGAGCGCGCGCATCGGGCTCGGGCGCACGGGCGAGGCGATGCCGCTCGCCTCGGTGCTCGCCTTCCAGCACGCCCATGCCAAGGCGCGCGACGCCGTCCACCTGCCGCTCGACGTCGAGGGACTGGAGGCGCGGCTCGCGCCCTTCCGCCCGATCCGGGTGGCGAGCGAAGCCTCCGACCGCGCCACCTATCTGAAGCGCCCCGATCTCGGCCGGCGCCTCGCGGAGGCTTCGCGCGGGGCGCTCACCGAGTCCGGCACCGGCTTCGACGTCGCCGTCCTGATCGCGGACGGCCTGTCGGCGACGGCGGTGGACGCCCACGGCGCGGCGGTCTTCGAGGCTCTCGCACGGCGGCTCGGCGCATTCTCGCTCGCCCCGCCGGTGATCGCGACGCAGGCCCGCGTCGCGCTCGGCGACGACGTCGGCGAGGCGCTGGGAGCGCGGCTCGTCGTGGTGCTGATCGGCGAGCGACCCGGTCTTTCCGTTGCGGAAAGTCTCGGCGCCTACCTCACCTTCGCCCCCGCGCGCGGCCGGCGCGACAACGAGCGCAACTGCGTCTCCAACATCCACGGGCAGGGCGGCCTCGCGGTGGAAGCCGCGGCCGACAAGATCGCCTGGCTCGCCCGCGAAGCGCTCGCCCGCGGTCTCACCGGCACCGGCCTCAAGGACGAGGAGCCCGCCGCGATCGAGGCACGGAGCCGGCCCGCCGCGCTGCCGCCGGATAGCTGACGTAAAGTCAGATTCAGGCCGGCTGCCAGTCGGCGGCGAGGTCCTCGCGGAAGGCGAAGCGCACGAGGTGGCGCCAGACGACGTCCTGGAGCTGCGGCATGGTCTCGGCGTCCGGCGCGGTCAGGTGCATCTCGAGGACGTCCTCGCGCGCATCGAGCCGAGCCTCGCCGATGGTGAAGGTGATCGCGCCGTGATGCTCGTCGAAGGTGACGGGCAGCTTGTGGGCGAAGTGCTTGCAGAGCTGCTGCAGGTAGCGCGAGGCGTTGGGCGTCGCGACGCGGGCGATGCTCCGCACGGCAGCGGTGTCGGTGGTCTCGGACATGGGGTGCGTTCCTGATGTATCGGAAGATGGGGCGGGATGGCGCCGGTCCGTCCGGCACCTTCGCGCCGATGCGCCCGTACGCAAAGGGCCGATCGCGTTAAGAAAGGTTGCGGGGCGGCGTGGGGCCGACCGGCCGCAGACCCCTGCCGTTCCGGGTCCAACCCTCCACCTTTCCGCATCGTCATCCCGGCCGGCGGGGCGGGATCCATGCCTCCGCGCTCGTCACGACAGACGCGGCGGACATCGCGAGCCTGCTCCGGAGCCGAGGAGATCGCGTGCGGCGGTTCGGAATGGATCCCGGGTCAAGCCTGGGGTGACGAAGGTGGAGAAGCAGGGAAAGGGCGGGGATCCGGCGCCGATCACACCGTCTCCCACCCCCCGGTGCGGCCCGAGCGGAAGAAGGCGTCGATGACGCGCATGTTGAGGACGGCGTCCTCGATGCCCCATTCCAGCGGCGCCTCGCCGCGCACGGCGGCCGAGAAGGCGTCGCCCTGGAGCGTGTACTGGTCGACCGTCGGGATCTCGATCACCTCGCGGCCGGAGCCGAAATGGTCGCGGCCGTCGTCGACGGCGATCCGCGTCGGGCGGTCGTTCGGGGCGTTGAAGGGGATCTCCACCGTCAGGCGGCCCTTCGTGCCGAGCACCTCGACGCGCTGGGCGGGAACGAGCTGCGTCGAGCAGGTGAAGGCGAGGTGGCGGTGGCCGGGAAATTCGGCGAGGCCGCTCGCCATGCGGTCGGTGCCCATGGCGGGGTCGAAGTCGAAGGCCGAAACGACGCGGGACGGCTCGGCGCCGAAGAGGAAGCGTGCGGTCGAGATCGCGTAGCAGCCGATGTCGTAGAGCCCGCCGCCGCCGATGTCGGCCTGGTTGCGGATGTTGCCGGGGTCGGCGTTGTAGTAGCTGAACAGCGTGTGGATCGCCTTCACCTCGCCGAGCCGTCCCTCGCGCACCACGTCGCGGGCGCGGCGCCATTGCGGGTGGTGGCGCACCATGAAGGCCTCGGCGACGAGCCGGCCCGTGCGCTTCGAGGCCTCGACCAGCGTTTCGGCTTCCCCCGCGGACAGCGCGATCGGCTTCTCGCACAGGACGTGCTTGCCCGCTTCCAGCGCCTGGATCGTGAGCGGCACGTGGAGGTGGTTAGGCAGCGGGTTGTAGACCGCCTCGATGTCGGGATCGGCGAGCAGCGCCTCGTAGGAGCCGTAGGCGCGGGGAATGCCGAGCGCGTCGGCCGCCTCCCGCGCCTTCGCCTCGTCGCGCGAGGCGAGGCCCAGGAGTTCGACGCGCTCGCCCTTGCGCATGGCGGGCAGCACCTGCTTCGTGCCGATCTGCGCCGTCGACAGGACGCCCCAGCGGACCTTCGAGCTCATGCGGTTCTCCTCCGTCGGGCCGGATCGTCCGGCTTGCCTTCAGGCGTGAAGAGCACGGGCATGGCGGGACGCGCAAGCACGCTGGCGTCGGATCAGGAGCGCCGCAGCCCGTCGCGCGCGGCACGAAGCAGCGCGAGCGCCAAGCCCCCGCGCTTTTCCGGAGCGCGTGCCGCATAGGCGGCGCCCTGGAGCGGCACGTAGAGGAGCGTCCTCAGCTTCCAGCGCAGCGGCACGTGGGACAGGCGCAGGAGCCGGAACTGGTTGCGCACGTAAGTGCCCATGCGCGCCGGGTTCTGCTGGGGAAAGGCGAGGGGGCCGAGCCGCACGACCCCGCCCCCGACGCTGTGGGGCATCAGCAGGTCCTCGACCATCCAGACCGAACGCCCTCGCGCCCAGGCCCGGAAGCACCATTCGACGTCGACGGCGTCGATCCGGAACGCCTCCGGGAACGGGCCGACGGCGTCCAGCGCCTCCAGCGTGACGAGGCTGCCCGAGGTGATGAGGTAGTCGACGGGCACGAGGTCGGCGCGGGGCGCGGCGTTTCGGCGCCGCCGGTAGCTCGGCGCCTTGGAACGGCCGGGATCGCGCGCCACCGGCCGCGGTCCGACCGCGGCGGGCCGCGCCCCCGAAGCTTCCAAAGCGGCGAAGGCGGACAGGAGTCGCCCGGCCATGTCGGCTGGGGGCTCGGAATCCTGGTCGAGGAAGAGGACGCGGTCGCGGCCGGCCACGCGCGCGCGCGCCGCCAGCCGATTCAGCGCCGTGGCTATCCCTTCGTTGGCGGGCGCCTGGGAGATGGCGAGGCGCGGGTCGGCGGCGAGGCGCGAGAGCGCTTGCGGCTCGATCGCCTCGCCGGTCGGGCCGTCGACCTGGAGGAGGATCGGCGCGCCCCAGCCTGCTACCGTGTCGATCAGCCGCTCGAGAAGCGGAAGGTCCGGCCGGTAGACGGTGATCGCGACGGCGAGGCGGGGGGCAGGCGCGCTCATCGGCCTTCCGCGAGGAGGGCGCCGAGGCGCCGGGCGAGAACCAAGCCCACGGGGTCCAGGCCGTAGCGGGCGGCGAGCGAGCGGCGGGCGGTCTCGCCCCGGCGCCTCGCCTCGTCCGGATGGTCGGCGACGAAGCGCATGGCCTCGACGGCGGATTTGTGATCGGGCTCCGCCCAGGACTGCCCTGCGCTCCAGGCGTATTCGCCGGGCGCCACGGGGCGGAGGCGATAAGACACGGGGAAGCCGGTCTCGTGGTTCAGAAAGTCGGTCGAGCCGGAATAATCGGTGCCGATCACCGGCTTGGCGAAGAGCATGGCCTCCGCCATGCCCTGCCCGAAGCCTTCGGAGCGGTGCAGCGAGACGTAGGCGTCGGCGGCGCGCAGCAGCCCCAGCATGGCCGGCCGGCTGATCTCGCCGTGGACGAGGCGGATGCGCCCGTCCTCGCGCGCATGCGCTTCCATCGCGGCGCGCACGTCGGGATGATGCCCGGCGTCGCCGTTGGACTTCACAACGAGGCCGACGTCGCTGCGCGTCGGCGGGAAGGCGTCGCGAAAGGCGCGGATGACACCGAGCGGGTTCTTGCGGGCGGGATAGGAGAAGTAGTCGAAGCTGAACAGGAAGTGGAAGCGTCCCGGCGGCAGCGCGAAGGGCTCGCCCTCCGCGTCCAGGGAGGGCACCTCCATGGCCGGGGGGACGTGCCGGATCGGCCCCTCGAAGACGCCCGCGAAGGCGTCGGCGACGAAGCGGGTCGGTGCCCAGATCTCCGACACGCCCGCAAGGTGCGCAGCCCAAGCCTCCGGGGCGCGGGGCAGCTCCCAGTAGGTGCGAAGGATCAGGCGGGAGCCGGCGAGGCGCTCAGGGCCGATCTCGGCGAGGACGGTCGGGAGCTGGTCGCTCGCCACCTCCACCAGTGTGACGGGATAGCGACCGCTCCGATCGGTGCGCTCGGCCATGAAGAGGCCGGCGCGACGCGTCTCGATGCCCGCCGAGACGGGGTGGACGGCGAAGTCGAGCCCGGTGGGCTCGACCGCCTTCAGATCGAGACGAAGAGACTGGCCGAGCCCGAGCGAGCCTTCCGTGTAGCCGGCGAAGAGGACGCCTTCACGCAGCGGCGCGGCCGTGGCGGCGATCGCGGCCGGCGCGGGCTTGGGTGCGCGGCGGGCGAGGGCGGGCTTCAGCGAGCGGCGCCATGCGGCGGCCGCGGCAGGGCGCCAGCCCGCGGTCTCCAGCCCGTCGGCGAAGGCGGCGGCAAGGCCGGCTGCGGCGCGAAGGACCCGCGCGGTGCGGCCGCGCAAAGGGGTCGCCGGCGGCCGAGGCGGGGCCTCGCTCATCCGCCGAACTTGGACCAGTCGACGTTGATGCTCTCGCCGAAGGCGAAGCCTGCGCCCGTCGGCTGGACGGCCGGGACGGGGGCGGCGGACTGCCGCCGCGCGGCCTCCACCAGGGCCTCGGCATGGCGCGCCTGGAGCGCGGCGAGCTCGCCCAGCTTCTTCAGGTGTTCGCCCGAGAAGATCTGGGCATAGGCGAGCGACAGGACGCCCGCTCGCCGGAGCTGCCCGAGCTGTTCGTCGGGCAGGGCGGCGAGCTTGGCCTCCGACAAGCGGTGCAGCCCTTCGACCGTCCGCGCCTGGTCGCCCGACCCGACCGTGATCGGCCAGGGCTCGACGATCCTCGCCTCAGCCAGGAGCCCGCAGGCGCGCGTCAGCTGCGCCTCGCCCTTGGCGATCTCCAGGAGAAAGGACCAGATCTGCGAAACGGCGGGCGAGAGCGCCTTCTCGCCGGCGAAGAAGGGCTCGACGCCCGCGCCGAGCGGCAGCTGCGCCGTTTCGTCGATGCACAGGATCGCCTGGTCGTTCTCGGCGACGCGGCCGATGCGGAAGGGGTAGGAGCGCAGCGCCGCGGGAACGTAGTCGCCGATCCAGCGCCCGTCAGGACCGACGAAGAGGTTCGTACCGGGGCCGATGCCGAGCATGGCGACGAGCTGCCAGCCGCCGTTCTGCGGCACGAGGGCGAGCGGCATCGACATCATCGCCGTCACCACTTCGGCGGCGGCGAGCGGCGCGAGCGCCGCGCCGCGGGCGAAGCTGTAGTCCGAGAAGCGCCGCCAGCCCGACGTCCCGTGCCGCTCGAAGGTCAGCGGCTGGATGACGGGCGCGGGCGCGGCCGGCAGCTGTGTCTGGCTCATCGGGGCTTCTCCGGTCCCTGTCCGTCCCGCGGACGGGATCAGTCCAGCACCTTGTAGGGGAGGCGCGTCAGCATGGCGAGACGAACCTGACGGGCGGCCTCGTCCCAGGACACCACCGTACCGCCGCTGACCGTCTGCCGCGCCCCCGCGAGCCAGGGCCGGACCGCTTCGAGCCAGGCCTCGACCTCGCCGAGGGGGGCGTAGCGCGCCGCCTCGCCCCCGACCTCGCGCAGGACCGGTATGTCGGAGGCCACCACCGGCAGGCCGGCGCGCAGGGCTTCGGCCACCGGCAGGCCGTAGCCCTCGTAGGTGGAGGGAAAAAGGAGGAGGTTGGCGCAGTCGTAGCCGTGCGCGATGTCGGCGTCGGAGGGCTGCTCGATCCAGAGGAGGCGCCGCCCGAACTCGGCGTGGTCGCGGATCCGCCTCGTCAGGGCATCGACGTGCCAGCCCGGCTTGCCGAGGAGAACAAGGCGGGCGGGCGAGCCTCCCGCCCAGAGCGCCTCCATCACGTCGAGGGCGAAGCCGTGACGCTTGCGCACCTCCACGGTGCCGACCATGAGCGCCGCCGGCGCCGTTCCATCGAAGGCCGCGAGGACGGCGGGGCTCGCCGTGCCGGCGGCCGGCAGGTTGGAGCCGAGATGGAACCAGTTGACCTGGAGGCCGGGCCGGTGCGGCAGGCGCTCGCGTTCGATATAGGCCGCGACCTCGTCGGCGACGGCGCGCGAGATGCAGATGAGGCCGTCGCCGATTTCCGCCGCGTGGGCCAGCCAGCGCTTGAAGGCGGGCGGCAGCGCCTCGCCGGTCAGCTCCGGATAAAGGATCGGCACGAGGTCGAAGACGCAGGTGTGGATGCGCCCTCCCGCGCCCCGCACCGCGTCGAAGAGCGGCTGGAACGCGGCGTATTCGAACCAGCTGGAATCGAGCATCAGAAGTATGTCGCCCGGCCGGACGGTCAGCTCCTCGTCGATGTCGGCGCCGGGCGCCTCGCCGTCGAGCGCCAGGGCGAAGCCGTCCGCCGTCAGGAAGCGGCCGTCCTGCGTGCGCACGAAAGCCTGGACGTTGAGGCCGTTCTCCCCGAGCGCGGCGTAGCTCGACCGCACGAGTTCGCGCACCACGCGCTGGATGCCGGTCTTGAGGTTGTGACGGGCCGTGTGGCTGACGTCGATCAGGAGACGGCGCTCGGTTTCGAGCCCCGCCGCCAGGGCCGGCGCGGCGGCCGCGAGCGCGCGGCCGGCGGCCTCGACGGTTCGGCCGGGATACCCGGTGAGCGCCGATCCCGCCGCCCGGGTCAGGCCGTCCACCGCGGCGGCCTGCCGGCCGTGCCGGATCGTGCGGCGCACCACGTCGGCATAGGCCCGGGCCGCGCCCTCGTGGGAGTGGCGCTCGCGCACGAAGGCGCGGGCGCGCGCGCCGATCGCCTCGCGCTCGGCCGGCGGCATGGCGCGAAGGCGCTTCAGCGTTTGGGCAAGTTCGGCCGGCGCCGGCTGCTCGGACAGCTTCACGACGAGGTCGGATGGATAGTCCGCGAAGTCGGCATAGGCGTTGACCACCACCGGCCGGCCGCAGCCCATGAGCTGGAGCACGGCCGCGGAGGTTTCGCCGCGGGTCGTCGCCCGCAGCTGCACCGCGACGTCGCAGGCGAGGCAATAGTCGCCGAAGGTCTCGGCTTCGAGGTGGCCGGTGATGACCACCCGCCCCTTCGAGGCGGCGACCTTGGCGCGCAGCTGCGCCGTCCAGCGGTCGTCGGCGGCGTCTCCCGCCAGCACCAGCCGCGCCTTGGGATCGCTGCCGAAGGCGGCGAGGAAGCCCTCGACCACCGCGTCGAGGCGCTTGGCCGGACTGACGACGCCGATCGACACGACGAGGAACTCGTCCTCCGCGATGCTAAGGGCCGTGCGCGCGCGCGCCTGCGCCTCGGGTCCCGCATCGTCGGGCGTCGCACGGGGCTGGCGCACGACGCTCACCTTGTCGGCCAGCTCGGGATGGAACCGGCGGATCAGCGAGGCGGCGAAGTTCGAATGGACGATCACCGCGTCGGCGGCGGCGATCTCGGGACCGCTCGCCGGCCAGTCGGCGATGGCGCCGTCCGTTCCCTTGGTGCGCAGCGTCTCGCTCGCGGCATTTCCGTGGGAGCGGACGAGGTCGCGCTCGAAGAGGCCGGGAGCCTCGCCCAGCCGGTCGATCCAGGCCTTGAGGTTGCTGAGATAAACGTCGTGGAGGACGAGGATGCCGCCCGTCTGCGGCAGCAGCGACAGCATGTGCGTGTGAAAGGTCGAGTTGCCCATCTGGTAGACTACCGCGTCGAAGCCGGCGGCTTCCTCGGGCAGGCGTTCCCAGGGCCGGGCGCGGTGGTCGCGGCAGGTCTCGGAGGTCAGGCTCTGCTTGTCGAGGAAGAGGTCGACCTCGGCATGCTCCGACAAGGGGCCGAGAAGGTCGGCCGTGTAGTCGGAGATGCCGCTGCGGGCGGGCGGCAGCGGCGACAGCATGGCGATGCGCGGGCGGTGCCCGGCCTCCGCCGCATTGCGCCGGGCGAGGAGCTCGCGGTGATTCTCGTGGACGAGCCGGGCGGAGCGCTCCCAGGTGAAGAGCTTCGCGCGGTCGAGCCCGAAGGCGGCGACCTCGGCGCGGCGTCCGCCGTTCTCGATCAGCCCGGCCATGGCCGCGGCGAAGGCCTGCGGGTTCCGCTCGTCGAACAGGAGGTCGGCGCGCCCGACGACTTCGCGCAGGCTGGAATTGTCGCCGGCCAGGACCGGCGTGCCGCAGGACATGGCCTCCAGGAGCGGCAGTCCGAAGCCCTCGTAGATCGAGGGAAACACGAAGAGTTCGGCGAGGTTGTAGAGAAGGACGAGGTCGTCGTCCGACACGAAGCCGGTGAGGACGACGTCCTCGCCCGACAGGCCGAGGCTCTTGGCGCGGGCGAGGAGCCGGGCGCGCGTGCCCGGGTCCATGCGGCAGACGATGGCGAGCTGGCGCGCGTCGCGAAGCCGGCGGGGCAGGAGCGCGAAGGCTTCGATCGCGCCTTCGAGGTTCTTCCGGTGGTCGGCGCCGCCGGTATAAAGGACGAAGGGCCGGTTCAGGCCGAACTCGGCGGCGAAGCGGGCCCGCTGGCCTTCCGCGTCGGCGACCCGGCGGAAGCGGGCGTCCACCGCCGCGGTGATGTTGACGACGCGCTCGGGGACGACGCCGAGATGCTCGATCAGGTCGCGCCGCGTCGCCTCGGAGATCGCGAACAGCATGTCGTAGGAGGCGAGGCTCTCGAGCGCGCCGCCATACCAGGCGGCATAGGCCTCGTTGGTGAGGTAGAAGTCGGGAAAGAGCCGCGGGATGAGGTCGTAAACCGTCGCGGTCCGGATCGTGCCGGGCAGGATCTCGCGGGAATAAACGGGCAGCGCCGCGCCCTCCTCGTAGCCCTCGATCGGGCTGGAGACGTGGAGGATGTCGGGCGTCAGGGCATGGGCCGAGGCGGCGGCGGCAAAGCCGCGCAGGACCGACTGCTCGGCGATCGGCCCGTCCAGGCGTCCCGGATCGCCGTAGCGGCGCAGGACCGACGGGGCCGGATCGCGCAAGGCGTCCTCGATCTCGCCGATCGCCTCGGGAAAGGCCCCGTTGACGAAGCCGACGACGTCGAGCGGCTCGGGCGCATCCGCCTCGATCCTCAAAAGCGCCTCGGCCAGGGACAGGGTATAGCGGCCGATGCCGCGATGGCGCGAATTGGCCGTCTGGCAGCCCTGAAGGTCGAGAAGGAGCCGATCGGTCAACGGGCGGGATCTCCGGAAATGAACAAGGACGCAGGCGAGGCGGCGCTCGAAGCGCCGGGCACGGCCGTCAGCGGCGCGCCAGCGCCTTCAGCCGGATGCGCCGGGCGAGCTCCTTGGACGCGTATTTCAGCTCCAGCCCGAGCGGCACGATGCCGCCCGCACCTGCCGCGCCGATCCGCGTCGGGCGACGGAATGGCCTCAGCAGCCGGCGGGCGAGCCGCCGCGCCCGGTTCATTTGGCGGCGCGAGAACACCACGAGTCGCCAGCCTTTCGAGCGCTCGATCTCGGCAAGCTGATGCTGCACGCCCTGGAGTGCGTGATGGATACGCTCGTGCTCGCGGGCGGCGGCGGCGAGGTGGCGCTCGAGATCGGCCTGGGCCGCTTCGCTCCGGGCTTCCAGATCGTCGCGGTGCTGCTCGGCGAGGCGCGCCGCATCGGCTCTTTCGAGTTCGAGCTGCTCGGCAAGGCCGTCATAAGCCTCCCGTACCCGCTCGTGGGCCGCATGCATGGCGTCGAGCCGCTCGCGCAGCTCGATCGTGCCGATCGTCTCGAAGTCGTCGAAGGTGTTGGGTGCGAGCGCGAGCTTCTCGATCAGCTCGGCATGCTCCTGCGCGACGTAGTAGCGGCTGAGTCCGTCGAAATAGGCGTAGGTGTAGCGGTGCGCGAGAACGGCCGCTTCCCAGGCTTCGTGCGTCGGCTCGGTGCTGTTGGGAAAGGTCGCCTCGATCACCAGGATCCATGGGCGGTAGACGTCGAGGTCGAGCCCCGCCAGCACCTTGTCCTCGGCGCCTTCGACGTCGATCTTCAGGAAGTGGATCGGCCTGTCCCGGATGTCGGCGAGGAGCTCGTTCAGCGTCGTCACCGGCACGCGGCGCTCCTCGACGGGGCGCCCCGCCTCGCGGTGGAAGCGGGCGACGTCCTCGTCGAGCGTCGACAGGCCCGTCTCGCCGACGACGTGGAAGGTCATCTCGCCGGCCGCGTCCGACAGGGCGGCGAGGACGTTGCGGTCGCGCGGGCGGTCGGCCTCGAAGCGGGCGTGGAATTCGGCCACGGGCTCGACGTTGATGCCCGACCAGCCGCGGTCGTAGAAGGCCTTGGTGACGCTGTCGACCTTCGGATCGAAGGCGCCGACGTCGACATAGGTGCCGTTCCAGACATGGGCGAGTGCCCGGTGAAGGACGACGTCCTCGAAGTTCTGGGCGAAGGACACGAATTTCATGGCGGCACCGGATTGGCGCGCCGCGCGCGAGGCGCCGGCGCGAAGGGTCAGAACGTCACGGCTCCGCGCGCGACGCGGTCGTGGTCGGTCCGCGCCATGAGCGCGGCGAGACTGTCCAGGTCCATGGCGGGCGACCAGCCGAGCCGCTCGCGCGCCTTGGACGCGGTTCCGACGAGGACGTCGATGTCGACGGGGCGGAAGAAGGCGGGATTGACGGCGACGACGCGCTTGTTCGAGCGCCGGTCGAAGCCTTCCTCGCCCTCGCCCTCGCCGCGCCACTCGATCTCGAGCCCGAGGGCCGCGCCCGCCGCCTCGACGAAGCGGCGCACCGTCGTGGTGGTGCCCGTGGCGAGGATGAAGTCGTCGCCGGCCGGCTGCTGCAGCATGCGCCACATGGCCTCGACGTAGTCGCCGGCAAAGCCCCAGTCGCGCTTGGCCGACAGGTTGCCGAGCTCCAGGAGCTCCTGGCGGCCCTGCGCGATCCGCGCGAGCCCGAGCGTGATCTTGCGCGTCACGAACTCGGCGCCGCGCAGCGGGCTCTCGTGGTTGAACAGGATGCCGCACGAGGCGTGGATGGCGTAGCTCTCGCGATAGTTCACGGTGATGCCGTGGCCGTAGAGCTTGGCGACGCCGTAGGGGCTGCGCGGCCGGAAGGGCGTGTCCTCGCTCTGCGGCATCTCGCGCACCGCCCCGAACATTTCCGAGGTCGAGGCCTGGAAGAAGCGCGTCTGCGGCGAGCGGGCGCGGATCGCCTCCAGGATGCGGCAGACGGCGACGGCGTCGATGTCGGCGGTGTAGAGCGGCTGACTCCAGGAGGAGCCGACGAAGGACTGCGCGCCGAGATTGTAGAACTCGTCCGGCCGGACGCGCTCCACCGCGTCCTGGATCATCGACAGGTCGGCGAGGTCGAAGCGGCACAGCTCGACCTCGTTCGCGATGCCGAGCTCGACGAGGCGCGGCAGCGGCGCTTCGGGCAGCCGTCGCACGCCGCCATGGACCTTGTAGCCCTTTTCCACCAGGAGCTTGGCGAGATAGGCGCCGTCCTGGCCGGAAATGCCGGTGACAAAGGCTGTCGGGGCCATGGGGATCGGGTGCTCTCTGCTTGTCCGATGTTGCGGGGCATCAACACCAGCCCCCGGCATTCGTCAAGGCGAGCGCCGGCCCGCCCGAGCGCTGCATCGCCCGCTTGGCGGGCGTCCGCGCTTAAGCTTTGATCAGGCCGGTCCCGCTACCCTGCCGCAGCGCACGAAGCCTTCGCCGACCGTCAAACGCCTGTCTTTTGTTTCGGAGATTTTGTTACCATGGCCGAGATTGCGGATTACCGCGCCCTTTTGTCGGGCGCGTCCTGGTATCGCGACGGAGTGTCGAACCAGCCGGTTTTCCTGACCTATTCCTTCGACGCGACGGCGCAGAGCTACCTCAAGGCGCGCGATCCGGTCGGGGCCTCCACCTTTCAGCCCTTGAGCGAGGGCGAGAAGGCGGTGGTGCGAGCGGCGCTCGACGCGTGGGCGAGTATCAGCGGCATCCGCTTCTTCGAGACGACGCGTCACCAGGGCGACCTGACCTTCGGCTTCTTCGACTTCGCCCGCATGTCGCCGGCCTCGGACGCGGCGGGCTACGCCTATTTCCCCCAGGCGGTGGCGGTGCAGAGCGGCGGGACGGTGCGTCCCTATTCCGGCGAGAGCCTCGACGGCGGCGACGTCTACTTCGACGCCGGTTATCGCCAGAGCCCTCAGTTCGCCGGCGACTTCATGCACCTCGCGCTGCACGAGATCGGCCACGCGCTCGGCCTGAAGCACCCCTTCGAAGCGTCCGACGCCAATCCGGACGTTCTGACCAAGGCGTCCGACAACGGCACCAACACGGTGATGAGCTACGACCAGGCGGTTCGCTCCTCCCGGCTCGGGCCGTTCGACGTCGCGGCGATCCAGTCGATCTACGGCGGGCCCGCCGCCGACGGCACCCACGTCGCCTCCTGGGGCTGGGACCAGGCCAATGAGCGCCTGACGCAGAACGGCACGGCGGCCGCCGAGATCCTGCGCGGCACAGGCGCGGACGACGTCATCCGCTCCATGGGCGGCGCCGACGCGATCTCGACGCTGCAGGGGCGCGACTACATCATCCTCGCCGGCCAGGCGGCCGAGGTGAACGGCGGCTCGGGCATAGACACCGTGAACACGGGGCTCGCCAGCTTCAACCGCGCGGCCCTCAGCGGCTCGGACGACCTGCGCCACCTCACCCTCGCCGGCGGCGGCGGCCAGACCTTCATCAACGTCGAGCGCCTCGTCTTCGGCGCCGAAACGATCGCCTTCGACGTAGGCGGCCCCGCCGGACAGATCTACCGCATTTATCAGGCCGCCTTCGACCGCACCCCCGACAAAGCCGGCCTCAGCTTCAACCTCGCCAACTACGAGAACAAGGGCTTCACGCTCAAGGACATGGCGAACTTCTTCATCGTCTCGCCCGAGTTCACCAAGCTTTATGGCGCCAACGCCACCGACACTGCCTTCGTGACGGCGATGTACGCCAACGTCCTCGACCGTGCGCCCGACGCCTCAGGCCTCTCCTACTACCTGGAGCGGCTCGGCAGCGGCGTCTGGGACCGGGCGCACGTCCTTGCCGGCTTCTCGGAAAGTCCGGAAAACATTTCGCTCGTCGGCACGTCGATCGCGAACGGCATCTCCCTCGACACCGCGATCCTTCTTGCCTGAGGCGTCTCGCGATCCGCCCGGTTCCGTCCGGAGCCGGGCACGCGCGTCTCACCCCTCGTAGCGCGTCATGACCTCCTCGAAGGGACCGTCGTCGACGATGCGGCCGTGTTCGAGGCGGATCGCGCGGGTGCAGTAGGGGGCGAGGATGCTCTTGGAGTGCGAAGCGAGGACGAGGATGCCCGCCTGGCCGATAAAGGACTGGATGCGCTGGTTGGCCTTTTCCATGAAGGCCGCGTCGCCCGCGCCGATGCCTTCGTCGAGAAGAAGGACCTCCGGCTTGATGCTGGTCGAGACCGCGAAGGACAGGCGCGTCTGCATGCCGGCCGAATAGGTGCGGATCGGCATGTCGAGGAAGGGGCCGAGCTCGGTGAAGGCGACGATGTCCTCCATTCGCCGCTCGACCTCCTCGCGGCTCAAGCCCAGGTAAAGCGAGCGCAGGCGGATGTTGTCGTAGCCCGTGCCGTCCGGGTCCATGCCGAATCCGATGTCGAACAAGGGCGCGATCTTGCCCTCGACGCGGATCGAGCCCGTCTGGGGCGGGTAGATGCCGGACAGGACGCGCAGAAGCGTCGTCTTGCCCGCGCCGTTGTGGCCGATCAGCGCGACGCGCTCGCCCATCGCGATGTCGATGTTGATGTCGGAGAGCGCCTGGACGCAGGCCCGGTCGTTGCGGTCGGAGCCGATCCGCCCGCCCGTCGCGCTCGCCATGATGCGGTTGCGTAGGGAACGCGTCGACGTGCCGTAGATCGGAAAGCTCACCGACACGTTCTGGAGACGAATGGAGTTCAAGGGGGCTCAGACCCAGTAGGGGATGCGCCAGCGGAAGCGGGCGTAGAAGAAGAAGGCGACGAGGCCCGTCACCAGCGTGAAGGCCAGCGCGACGCTCCAGTTGGTCGCCGAGGGCGCGTGGCCCAGAAGCGGCCCGCGCACGACCTCGATGAGGTGGTAGAGCGGGTTCCACTCGGCGATGAAGCGACGCTGCTTGAGGTTCTCGACGTGCCAGATGACGGGCGTCACGAAGAACAGCGTCTGCGTGACGTTGGCCATCAAGGGCGGAATGTCCCGGAAGCGCGCGCTCAGCGTCCCGAAGAACAGTGCCAGCGACAGGCCGTTGACGAGGATCAGCGCGAGGCCCGGAATGACGAGAAGCCCCGCCCAGCCCGGATTGATCTGGAAGATCAGCAGCGTGATGACGACGATGACGGCGTTGTGGAGGAAGGTCACCACCGAGCGCCAGACGAGGCGGATGGCGTGGAGGCTGAGGGGAGCCGGCATCTGCTTGATCATCGCCTCGGCCCCCGTGAAGGTGCCGCAGCCCTCCAGGATGAAGCCCGACAGCAGGGTCCAGACGACGATGCCGATGCACAGATAGGGCAGGTACTCGGCGAGCGGCATGCCGAACAGCGCCCCGTAGGTCACGCCCAGGCCCCCGACGAAGGCGGCCAGCGAGAGCGTGATCCAGAACGGCCCGAAGATCGAGCGCCGGTAGCGCTGGCGCATGTCGAGCCAGCCCATCGTGCTCCACAGATCCACGCGCCCGAAGCCGTCGGCGAGGTCGGCGAGCGTCGAGCGGACCGGGGCGCGCCGATAGGTGCTGGCGTCGTGATGGAGGATCGTGGACAGGACGGCTCTCCTTCGCGGCCGGCTCAGCGCGACAGGCGCTTGAGGTCGGCCTCGACCATCTCGGCGACGAGTTGTTCCAGCGTCGTCGTCGCCTGCCATCCGAGCTTGGCCTTGGCCTTGTCCGGATTGCCGAGAAGCACGTCGACTTCGGCGGGGCGCATGAAGCGCTCGTCGACGCGCACGTGGTCGGCGGCCTTGAGGCCGACATGGGCGAAGGCGAGGTCGCAGAAGTCGCGCACCGAGGTCGTGCGGCCGGTCGCCACGACGTAGTCGTCGGGCGTGTCCTGCTGGAGCATCAGCCACATGGCCTCGACGTAGTCGCGAGCATGGCCCCAGTCGCGCTTGGCGTCGAGGTTGCCGAGCGAGATGTGGTCGACAAGGCCGAGCTTGATGCGCGCGACGCCGTCGGTGATCTTGCGCGTGACGAACTCGATGCCGCGCAGCGGGCTCTCGTGGTTGAAGAGGATGCCCGACGAAGCGTGGAGGCCGAAGCTTTCGCGGTAGTTCACCGTCATCCAGTGCGCGTAGAGCTTGGCCGCGGCGTAGGGGCTGCGGGGATAGAAGGGCGTCGTCTCGGACTGGCGCGGCTCCTGGATGAGGCCGTACATCTCGGAGGTCGAGGCCTGGTAGAAGCGGGTCTGCGGCGACAGGAGGCGGATCGCCTCGAGGACGTTGACCGCGCCCAGGCCCGACACCGAACCCGTCAGCACCGGCTGCTGCCACGACGTCTTGACGAAGGACTGGGCGCCGAGATTGTAGATCTCGTCCGGCTTCACGGTCTGGATGACGCGGATGATCGAGGTGATGTCGGTCAGGTTGGCGTCGTGCATCTCGACCTCGCCGAGGATGCCGAGGAAGTTGAGGCGCGCGCCGATGACGTCCGCCGAGGCGCTGCGACGCAGAAGGCCGTGAACCGAATAGTTCTTCGACAGAAGAAGTTGGGCGAGATAGGCGCCGTCCTGGCCGGTAATGCCCGTGATGAGCGCTGTTTTCGCCATTGTCGCGACCTTGCGTTAAACGTTGGAGACCGGCGCCGACCTACTCAGAACGGTCCGGCGCGTCAACGGCTCG
>CANJKV010000061.1 GCA_947474855.1 Aurantimonadaceae bacterium
GACCACTTCGGTCGATCCGACCATCTGACGCCAACATGCGGCGGTCCATCGAGACCGACCGCGGAGAGAACCATGAACCCGGCGTGTGCGCAGACCTCAGTCAGCCAGCTTGACGAATGCGATTAGAGAACTTTTCAGGGGGCAGACCACTATCGCCGGACGTTTTCGGCAAGGCTCGGCGTGACAGCGACGCCGAGCCTCGACATGGGGATCGTTGATCAAGCGCTATTGCGGGATCTCGACATGGCCGCCGAAGCCGAAGCGCATGGCCGAGAGGAGGCGGTCGGCATAGGTGTGGTCGCGGCGCGAGCGGTAGCGCGCATAGAGCGCGGCCGAGAGCACGCTGACGGGAACCGCCTGCTCCATCGCCGCGTGGATCGTCCAGCGCCCCTCCCCCGAGTCCGCGACGTGTCCGGAGAAGTGCTCCAGCGAGGGGTCCTCCACCAGGGCTTCAGCGGTGAGGTCGAGCAACCAGGACGAGATCACGCTGCCGCGGCGCCAGACTTCGGCGACGTCGCGCAGGTCGAGGTCGTACCGTTCGTCCTCGGGAAGCATGGTCGAGTTCTTCGTCTTCAGAATGTCGAAGCCTTCCGCATAGGCCTGCATCAATCCGTATTCGATGCCGTTGTGGACCATCTTCACGAAGTGGCCGGCGCCGGCCGGCCCCGCATGGATGTAGCCGCGCTCGGCCCGATTGTCGGCAGCGTGCCGGCCGCGCGTGCGCTCGACGGTCCCCAGACCGGGCGCGAGGCAGTCGAAGATCGGGTCCAGGAAGCGCACGGTTTCCGTCTCGCCGCCGATCATCATGCAATAGCCGCGCTCGAGGCCCCAAACGCCGCCGGATGTTCCGACATCCACGTAATGCAGCCCTTTGGGCGACAGCGCCTTGGCCCGACGGATGTCGTCCTTGTAGAAGGTGTTGCCGCCGTCGATCACGACGTCGCCGGCCTGCGCGATATCGGATAGTTGCGCGATGGTCGCTTCCGTCGGGTCGCCCGCCGGGAGCATCACCCAGAAGATGCGGGGCGCGGCGAGCGCTTCCGCAAGCCCCTCCAGCGAGGTCGCCCCCGTCATGCCTTCGTCCGCGAGCGCCTTCACGGCCTCGGCCGCCCGATCGTAGACGACGCAATCGTGGCCTCCGCGCTGGAGGCGCCGCGCGATGTTGGCGCCCATGCGCCCGAGGCCGATGATCCCGATCTGCATGGCATTCTGTCCCTTGTGCGAAGCGTTGCGTCCGCCCATGAGCCGCGGCGGTCGTCGGGAACGCATCTAGCGCGGGCGGCGAAGGAAGAGAGGGTCGCGTATTCGCAACGCAGCATCCCCGGAGGGACGCGTATCCCGCGGTGGATCCAACGGTGCGGACCGCGCCCGATCACCTTTACGTTGGAGCCCTCGCTTTTCCCAGATCGCGAGGCAATCTGCGGCGCATGAACCCGTTCGTCCGTTATTTGCGTTTCAATCGCTTCTTCGCAGCCGGGCTCGCCCTGCTGCTTCTGGCGCCCCTCCCCGCCGCGGCGCAAGCGCCGGAGGCCGGCGTCGCCGTGCCGCCGGATGCCCGTGCGCCCGATGCCGTTCCCGTCGGGCCGGACTTCTCGGCGGCCGTGCAGCGGGCGTCGAGGCTCGAGACGCTCGAGACACTGCTGATCGCGCAGGACGGCGAGCGGATCGTCGACGAGGGCTTTCGCGGCAACCGGACGGACCGGGCGACCAACATCAAGTCGGCCTCGAAGTCGGTCGTCTCGGCGCTCGTCGGCATCGCCATCGACAAGGGGCTGATCGAAGGGCCGGACCAGCCGATCTCGGACTTCCTGCGCGCCGACTTCCCCGCCAATCCCGATCCGCAACTGAACGAGATCACGATCGGCAACCTTCTTTCGATGCAGGCGGGGCTGGAGCGGACCTCGGGCGCCAATTACGGCGGCTGGACCGCCAGCCGCAATTGGGTGCGCTCGGCGCTCGACCGGCCCTTCGTGGAACCGCCGGGCGGGCAGATGCTCTACTCCACGGGTTCGACGCATCTCCTCTCGGCGATCCTCACGAAGGCAAGCGGGCGCTCGACCTTGGCGCTCGCGCGCGAATGGCTGGAGCCGGCGGACGTGCGGATCGCCGACTGGGAGCGCGATCCTCAGGGCGTCTATCTCGGCGGCAACCAGATGGCGATGACGCCGCGCTCGCTCCTCGCCTTCGGTGAGATCTACCGGCGCGGCGGGCTCGGACCGGACGGCGAGCGCGTCGTGTCGAAGGCGTGGATCGACCGGTCCTGGGAGCCGCGCACGACCTCGCGCTTCCATGACGGGCGCTACGGCTACGGCTGGTTCATCGACAGCTTCGCCGGCCGGCAGGGCTATTACGGCTGGGGCTACGGCGGGCAGATGATCTACGTCTTTCCCGACCTCGAACTCACCGTCGCGATCACCTCCGACGAGAACCAGCCCTCCGGGCGGAGCGGCTACGTGCAGGACCTGCACCGGCTGCTTGCCGAGACGATCGTGCCGGCGGCTGAAGCCCGGCTGGCGGCGGAGAGGTCGGGCTGAGCCGGCAGTTCAGCCGGCGAGCGGCACGGCCTCGCCGCCGATCCAGACGCCCTTGAGGTCGAGCGCCTCGTCGATCCAGACCATGTCCGCCCGCGTCCCCGCGGCAAGGCGGCCGTGCGTGTCGGCAAGGCCCAGGAACTCGGCGGCGTGGAGCGCGCACATGCGCAATGCGTCCTCCAGCTCGATAACCAGGGTCGCGACGAGGTAGCGCAGCGCGCCGATCATCGAGAGGTCGGAGCCGGCCAGCGTACCGTCCGCCAGCGTCAGCCGGCCGTTCTCGCGGCGGGCGGTTCGCCCGTTGAGCTGGAAGACGTCCTCGTCCGAGCCGACCGTCGGCATGGCGTCGGTGATGGCGACGAGCTTACGCGGGTTCCGCTTCGCCCGCAGCGCGGCACCGAGCGCGGCGGGATGCACGTGCTGGCCGTCCGGGATGAAGCCGCACCAGACCTCGGGACTGTCGAGCGCGGCGCCGACGAGGCCGGGCTCGCGGTTGCCCATCTGGCTCATGGCGTTGAAGAGGTGCGTGACGCAAGAAGCGCCGGCCGCGAATGCGTTGGTCGCCGTGTCGTAGCTCGTGTCGGTATGACCGAGCGAGACGCGGATGCCGGCGGCGGCCAGGGCGGCGATCTGCTCGTTCGACACGCTTTCCGGCGCGACGGTGAGGAGAAGCGGGCGCACCGTCGTGGCACAGAGCGCGGCAAGGTCGTCGGGCTCCATGCGCCGGATCAGCGCGGGATCGTGCGCGCCCTTGCGGGCGAGCGACAGGAACGGGCCCTCGACGTGGATGCCGGCACAACCCGCCACGCCCTGCTCCATCGCGGCCTGAGCCGCGGCGATGGCAGCGAAGGTCACCTCCGGGCGATCGGTGATCACGGTCGGCAGCAGCGCCGTGGAGCCAAAACGGGCATGGGCGGCGCAGATGGCGCGGATGCCTTCGACGCTCGGCGCCTCGTTGAAGAGGACGCCGCCGCCGCCGTTCACCTGGATGTCGACGAATCCGGGCGCGAGAAGACCGCCGGCGAGGCGCCGCGTCCCGCTCCCCGGCGGGATCCGGTCCTCCGGCAGCACGGCCTCGACGCGCGCGCCTTCCATCAGAAGGGCGTGGCCGGCGCGGCGGACCTCGCCGTCGAAGATGTCGGCGCCGACAAGGGCGATGGCCATCAGAGCGTCTCCGTCACCTTCTTGAGGCCGCGCGGCACGTCCGGGTCCTGGCCGCGGATGCGGGCGACTTCCTCCACGAAGCGGTAGAAAGATACGAGCATCGACAGCGGCTCGGTCAAGGGATGACCGGTCGGCGCGTGGGGCAGACGCGTGCCCACGCCCGCTTCGCCGACGGTGAAGAGCGCGGCGCCGGAGGCCGAGACGCGCGCGCAGATTTCCGCGAGGCCCGGCCGCGCGGCGTCGTCCGGCAGGAAAGCGAGAACGGGGAACCCCTCCTCGACGAGCGAGACGGGACCGTGCAGCACCTCGGCGCCGGAATAGGCTTCGGCGTGGAGGACGGAGGTTTCCTTCAGTTTCAGCGCCGCCTCGCTGGCGACCGCAAAGCCGGGGCCACGGCCGAGGGCGTAGAGCGATGTGGCGCGGGCGGCCGTGTCCAGCGCCGGCGACCAGTCGAGGTCGAGCGCGCCGCCAAGGCGGTCCGGCAGGTCGACAAGCGCGGCCTTGAGGCCCGCATCGCCGCTCCAGGCGGCGAGAACGGCGAGCGCCGCGACGACGGAGGTGACGAAGCTCTTCGTCGCCGCGACGCTGCGCTCGGGGCCGGCGCGCAGCGGCAACTGCCAGTGCGCGGCCTCGAGGAGCGGCGAGCCTTCGACATTGCCGATGGCGATGGTCTCGGCGCCGCCCTGGCGCGCGGCGGCCAGCAGCGCGACGATGTCGGGGCTCTTGCCGGATTGCGAGATGGCGAGCGCCGCCTGGCCGGCGAGACGCAGCTTCGTGCCGTAAACGGACACGACGGAAGGGCCGAGCGAGGCGACAGGGCGGCCGGTGAGGATCTCGCTCGCATATTTGAAGTAGGTCGCCGCGTGGTCGGACGAGCCGCGCGCAACCGTCACGGTCACCGCCGGGGCAAGCTCGGCGAGGCGGCGGCCGACCGCCTCCACCGCATCCGCGGAGCCGTCGAGGAAGCGGCGGACGGCGGCGGGAGTCTCGTCGATCTCCCGGCGCATGAGGCTGTGTTCGGTCATGATCGATTCTGGTCCGAAAGGCTGAGTTCGGCGACGAAGTCGTAGGCGTCGCCCCGATAATGGGATTGCGTGAGTTCCACCGGCCGCCCCTCCTCGTCGAAGGACACGCGCATGATGGCCAGAGCCGCGGTGCCCGGCGAAACGCCGAGAAGCGCGGCCTCGTCGGCGGACAGGTTGGCCGCGCTGATGCGCTGGAGCGCGCGCACCGGGTGGCGCCCGGCCGAGGCCATGGCCGCATAGAGCGAGGCGCCGACGAGGCCTGGATCGGGCAGGATCGTCGCGGGCACGCAGGCGCGCTCGATGGCGAGCGGCACGTCGTCGGCGCGGCGCAGGCGATGAATGCGGCAGACGAGGTCGCCCGGCGAGAGCGCGAGCTGCATCGCCTCGGCGGGCGTGACGCGTTCAAGGCTCCTCAGCAGCCAGTCCGAGGTGGTACGCCGGCCGCGCGTCGCCATGTCCTCGCTGAAGGAGGTGAGGTGGGACAGGCCCTGCTGGAGCTTGCGCCGGCCGCCCGACACGAAGGTGCCGGAGCCCTGCCGCTGCTCGACGACGCCCTCCTCGACGAGGCCCGTCAGCGCCTTGCGCACGGTAACGCGCGAGATGCCCATGCCTTCCGCGAGGTCGCGCTCGGACGGCAGCGCGTCGGCCGGCTTCAGTTCGCCGGTCTCAACGGCGCCGCGGATCAGCGCCTGGAGCCGGAGATAAAGCGGGCCCTCGCCCTGCGGCAGCGCGCCGGTACGAAACAGCGCGCTCACGCCGCGCCCCCTTTCGCCCGCCAGACCGAGCGCGCGAGATCGATGCCGCCGTCCATCGCGTCGCCCGCGGGCTCCGCGAGCCAGGCGGCGAGATCGGGCGGGAGACGCGGGCGATAGCGCGGCGCCTGGCCGCCGAGAAGCGCGATGGCGGGGGCGCCGAGCTCGATCATGCGCCGGAGCATGGGCTCGATGTCGAGAAGCGAATCTGCGACGAGCCGGTCCGCCGCCGGGTCGCCCGCTTCGGCATGATCCCAGACGAGGGGGGCGAGGCGGCCGAAATCGCGGGGTAGCGCCGTTCGGGCGAATTCGACGATCGCTTCCGCCGAGTTGTCGAAGCGCGCGAGAACGCCGTCGCAGAAGGGCGTGCGGGGCTTCGCGCCGTCGAGGGCGAGGAGAGCCGCGGCGAGCGCGCGGCGGCCGAGATCGGCGCCGCTGCCCTGGTCGGAGACCAGCATGCCCCAGCCGCCGAGAAGCGTCAGATGCCCGCGGGCGCGAACGCAATAGGCCGTGCCGGTTCCGAGAATGGCGATGCCGCCCTCGCCTCCGGCAAAGGCGCCGCGGCAGGCGGTGACGGCGTCGGTTTCGAGGCCGAAGGCGGCGAAGGGCAGGCGCCGCGCGTGCAACGCCTCGGCGACGGACGACATGTTCGCGCCGGCGAGGCCGAGGCCGGCGAAGCATCGTCCGAGATCAGTCCTTCCGAGACCGCCGCGCTCCAGAGCGCGCTCGGTGGTCGCGACGATCGTCGCGAGCGCGGCGTCGAGCCCGGCGAAGACGTTGGCGGTGCCGCCCTCCGCCTCGCCCACGAAATCGCCGTTCGAGCGGCGAACCCGGACCCGACAGGCCGTGCCGCCGCCATCCACGCCCACGAGAAGCACATCGGACATGCGCCGCCCCACGATGACCAAAGAAATACCATTTCAGTCTATACGTGAGACTCAGGTCGCTCGTCACCCACAATTTTGGGCGCAACGGCACCATCAGGCAGAAGGTGGACAGCCGATCTCCTGATCTGTCCTCGTATTTCGCGTCGGCCGCGCACGATTTTCTTGCACCTGCGAAGAGTGTCGGAAATTTTCGCAGACGCTCCTGGACAAATGGTTCTAGGTTGGTACGATCCCCTCTAACAAAATACAGGGAAGCGTCGGCAAAGCCGGCATCGACGATTCGGCAGATGGGACAGACACCCGCCCGGGCTCGGCTCGCGGCGGATCGGTGTTCCGCGTCCTGCCGATCCTTCGCCGGCCGCCCCGCCCTCCCCGATTCATCCAGCCCGGCAGCGTTCGTCCAGGATGCCGCGCGGGCTTTCACGGGAGACCCGCCTTGGCGACCGTTCTTCGCCGCACCGAGCAGCGCGACCCCGCTTCGTCGGGGATCGACGCCTGCGGAACCGAGGAGGTGCTGGCGCGCCTGCTCGGCGGTCAGGTGCGGGCGCTCGGGACGGTGGAAGCCGCGCTGCCGGCGATCGCGCGGGCAGTCGAGGTTGCCGGTGCCGCGCTCGATCGCGGCGGGCGTCTCGCTTATCTCGCGGCCGGGAGCCCCGCGCTGATCGCCCTCGCCGACGCGCTGGAGATCCCGCAGACCTATTCGGAGCCGCCCGAGCGCTTCCTCGCCATCCTCGCCGGCGGGCTCGACATCGTCCGCAACTTCGGCGGCGGCCCAGAGGACGATGCGGACGCTGCGCGGCGGGACGTCGAAACGGCAGGCATCGGTCCGAACGACTGCGTCGTCGCCATCTCCGCCAGCGGTTCCACGCCCTATGTCCAGGCCGGCATCGAAGCCGCCCATCAGGCCGGAGCCGCGACGGTCGCCATCGCCAACAATCCCGGCGCGCCGATCCTTCTCGCCGCGGACGCGCCGATCTTCCTCGATACCGGCCCGGAGATCGTCGCCGGCTCGACGCGCATGGGCGCGGGCACGGCGCAGAAGGCCGTTCTCAACATGATCTCGACCGCGCTCGCCGTGCGCCGCGGCCACGTCCATGACGGCCACATGGTGAGCCTGCGGGTCGACAACGCCAAGCTGCGCGAGCGCGCCGCCCACATGGTTGCCGAGGCCGCGGACGCGTCGCCCGAGGCGGCGGAACGGGCGCTTGAGGCCAGCGCCAACGAGGTCAAGCCCGCCGTGCTTCTCGCCGCGGGCGCCCGCGATCTGGCCGATGCGCAGGCGCGCCTCGCCGCGGCCGACGGCAACCTTCGCCGGGCTCTCGCGAGCCTCGCCGAATAACGACGAAGCCGGGACCGCCCGGAGCGCAACAGGAGACGGCAATGAAGACGAGCATGCTCAAGGCAACGGTCGCCCTCGCGACGCTTGCCGCCCTTTCAAGCCCCGCCCTCGCCCAGACCACGCTCACCATCGAGAGCTGGCGCAACGACGACCTCGCCACTTGGCAGGAGAAGATCATCCCGGCCTTCGAGGCCAAGCACCCCGACATCAAGGTCGTGTTCTCGCCGACCGCACCGACCGAGTACAACTCTGCCCTGTCCGCCAAGCTCGATGCGGGCTCGGCCGGCGACCTCGTGGCGTGCCGTCCCTTCGACGCCTCGCTCGCGCTCTACGACAAGAAGCAGCTCGCCGATCTTTCCGCCCTGCCGGGCATGGAGAACTTCTCGGCGGTGGCCAAGACGGCGTGGTCCACCGACGACGGCTCGCAGACCTTCTGCGTGCCCATGGCCGCCGTGCTCCACGGCTTCATGTACAACAAGGCCGCCTTCGCCGAGCTCAGCGTCCAGCCGCCGAAGACGGAAGCCGAGTTCTTCGCCCTCCTCGACAAGATCAAGGAGAACGGGACCTACGTGCCGCTCGCCATGGGCACGAAGGACCAGTGGGAAGCCGCGACGATGGGCTACCAGAACATCGGCCCGAACTATTGGAAGGGCGAAGAGGGCCGCAAGGCGCTGATCGAGGGCAAGCAGAAGCTCACCGACGCCGACTGGGAGAAGCCCTTCGAGACCCTCGCCAAGTGGGGGCCCTACCTGGGCGACGGCTTCGAGGCGCAGACCTATCCCGACAGCCAGAACCTCTTCACCCTCGGCCGCGCCGCGATCTACCCAGCCGGCTCCTGGGAGATCGCGACCTTCGAAGCCCAAGCCGACTTCGAGATCGGCGCCTTCCTGCCGCCGGTGCAGAACGCCGGTGACACCTGCTACATCTCGGATCACCCGGACATCGCGCTCGGCCTCAACGCCGCCTCGCCCAACCAGGAAGCCGCCAAGACCTTCCTGTCCTGGGTCGCGAGCCCGGAATTCGCCGAAATCTACGCCAACGCGGCGCCCGGCTTCTTCCCGCTCATCGACAAGCCGGTGACGCTGGAGAACGCGCTCGCCAAGGAGATCGTCGCCTGGCGCGAGCAGTGCCAGCCGACCATCCGCTCGACCTACCAGATCCTGTCGCGCGGGACCCCGAACCTCGAGAACGAGACCTGGACCGCGTCCGCCAACGTGATCAACGGCACCGAGACCCCGCAGGCCGCCGCCGAGAAGCTCCAGAAGGGCCTCGACAGCTGGTACAAGCCGGGCGAAGCGGTGCCGGCCAAGGCGAACTGACCGTTCGAGCCGATGGAGAGGCGGCCGCCCGGCCGCCTCCCCGCATCGTTTTCCCGAGCCCCGAGCGGAGCCCCATGACGGACAGACCGAAGGCCCGCCCACGCTGGCACATCGCCGTGTTCCTGGCGCCGGCCCTCCTCGTCTACACCGTCGTGATGCTTGTGCCGCTGATGCAGACGCTCCTGCTTGCGCTGGAGAACGTGCGCGACGGGCAACGCGTCTTCGTCGGGCTCGACAACTTCCGCATGCTGTTCGGCGATCCGCGCTTTTCGGAAGGGTTCTGGAACGCGCTTGCCAACAACGTCTACTTCTTCGTCCTCCACATGCTGATCCAGAACCCGATCGGCATCTCGCTGGCCGCGCTCCTCTCCGTGCCGCGCCTTCGCGGCGTCGCGATCTACCGGACAGCTCTGTTCCTCCCCACCATCCTGTCCTTCGTGATCGTCGGCTTCCTGTGGAAGCTGCTGCTCTCGCCCCTCTGGGGCGTCGCGCCGAACCTTCTGGGCGCCGTCGGCCTCAAGTCGCTCTTCGCGCCCTGGCTCGGCCAGGAGGCCTACGCGCTGACCACCGTATCGCTGGTGTCGATCTGGCAGTTCGTCGGCATCCCGATGATGCTGATCTATGCCGCGCTGATCACCATCCCCAACGAGGTGATCGAGGCGGCGGAGTGCGACGGCATCACCGGCCTCAAGCAGTTCTTTAAGATCAAGCTGCCCTTGATCCTGCCGACCATCGGCCTCGTCGGCGTCCTGACCTTCGTCGGCAACTTCAATGCCTTCGACCTGATCTACGCCATGCAGGGGGCACTCGCCGGGCCGAACTTCTCGACCGACATCCTCGGCACCTACCTCTACCGCATCTTCTTCGGCTTCCAGCTCCAGGCGGGCGACCGGTACATGGGCGCGGCGGTGGCGACGGCCATGTTCGTGATCATCCTCATCGGCGTCTGCTTCTACCTCTTCGTCATCCAGCGGCGCATGCGCCGCTACCAGATGTGAGGCGGCACCCATGAGCACCCGTGCCCCGACGCAGCGCGTCCGCCTCGCCCTCGTCCACCTCGCGCTGATCGCCTACACGCTGATCGCCGTCCTGCCGGTGCTCGTCGTCGTCATGAACTCGTTCAAGACGCGCCGGGCGATCTTCAACGCGCCGCTGGAGCCGCCGCTTCCCTCCACCGCGAGCCTCGCCGGCTACCGCACGGTGATCACGCAGGGCGACTTCCTCCTCTACTTCCAGAACAGCCTCGTCGTGACGATCGGCTCGCTGTTCTTCGTCCTCCTGTTCGGGGCGATGGCGGCCTTCGCGCTGTCGGAGTACCGCTTCCGGCTCAACACCTTCCTCGGCCTGTTCCTGGCGCTCGGCATCATGGTGCCGATCCGCCTCGGCACGGTCGCGATCCTCCAGATGATGGTCTCGGCCGGCCTCGTGAACACGCTCACCGCCCTCGTCCTCGTCTACACGGCGCAGGGGCTGCCGCTCGCGGTGTTCATCCTGTCGGAGTTCATGCGGGGCGTGTCGGACGACCTCAAGAACGCCGGGCGCATCGACGGATTGTCGGAGTACCGGATCTTCTTCGTGCTCGTCCTGCCGCTGGTGCGGCCGGCACTGGCGACCGTCGCGGTCTTCACGATGATCCCGATCTGGAACGATCTCTGGTTCCCGCTGATCCTCGCGCCGGGCGACGCCACCAAGACCGTGACGCTCGGCGCGCAGATCTTCCTCGGCCAGTTCGTCACCAACTGGGAGGCCGTCCTTTCGGCGCTGTCACTCGCGATCCTGCCGATCCTCGTCCTCTACCTCCTGTTCTCCCGCCAGCTCATCCGCGGAATCACCGCCGGAGCCGTGAAATGACCATGCCCCCGCTTCGCACCTTCGTCATGGGCCTCGGCCAGATGGGCCGCAGCCATGCCCTCGCCTATCACGCCGATCCCGGCTTCGAGATCGTCGGCCTCGCCAACCGCTCGCCCGTCGACCTCCCGCCGGAACTCGCCGGCTATCCCATGCTCGCCGACTTCGAGGCGGGGCTGGCGCTGAAGCCCGATCTCGTCTCGATCAACACCTACACCGACAGCCACGCCGACCTCGCGATCCGCGCGATGGAGGCCGGCGCCCACGTCTTCGTCGAGAAGCCGCTGGCCGGCACCGTCGAGGATGCGGAGCGCGTGGTCGCCGCAGCCAAGCGGACGGGCCGCAAGCTCGTGATCGGCTACATCCTGCGCCACCATCCCTCCTGGATCGAGTTCATCGCCCGCGCCCGCGATCTCGGCGGCCCCTACGTCTTCCGCATGAACCTCAACCAGCAGTCCGCCGGCCCCGCCTGGGAGATCCACAAGCGGCTGATGGAGACGACCTCGCCGGTGGTGGACTGCGGCGTCCACTATCTCGACGTCATGCTCCAGATCACCGACGCCGCGCCGGTGGAAGTTCGCGGCATGGGCCTGCGCCTGTCGGACGAGATCGCAGAGACGCAGGTGAACTACGGCCACCTTCAGGTGCTCTTCGCCGACGGCTCGCTCGGCTGGTACGAGGCCGGCTGGGGACCGATGATCTCGGAGACCGCCTTCTTCGTGAAGGACGTGATGAGCCCCAACGGCTCCGTCTCGATCGTCATGGACGAGGGCGCGAAATCCGCCGACATCGACACCCACACCAAGACCGCGCGCCTGCGCATCCACCGCGCCGAGCGCGGGCCCGACGGCGGCTTCGCGAAGCCCGACGAGATGGTCTCCATGGCCGGCGAGCCCGGCCATCAGGCGCTCTGCGACGCCGAGCAGCGCTTCGTTCTGAAAGCCATTCGCGAGGACCTGGACCTCACGCGCCACATGGACGACGCCGTGCGCTCGCTCGCCGTGGTGCTTGCCGCCGACCGTTCGATGCGCGAAGGCCGGCCCGTCCGCCTGTGAAGCGCTTTTCTTCCGCCGAGGATCAAGCCCCCGTGCACTCCCTGAAGCTGTCCCGCATCGTGAAGACCTTCGGCCCGGTGGAAGTGCTGAAAGGCGTCGACCTGGAGGTGGAAACGGGCGAGTTCGTCGTCTTCGTCGGTCCGTCCGGCTGCGGCAAGTCCACGCTGATGCGCATCATCGTGGGGCTGGAAACGCAGACCTCCGGCACGGTCGAGATCGGCGGGCGCAACGTCGACGCGACGGTTCCGGCCAAGCGCGGCATCGCCATGGTCTTCCAATCCTACGCGCTTTATCCGCACCTCACCGTCGCCGGCAACATGACGCTGGCGCTGAAGGAGGACGGCGTGCCGAGGCCTGAGCGCGAGGCGCGCGTCGAGAAGGCGGCGGGGCTCCTTCAGCTCTCGCCCCTCCTGAAGCGCCGCCCGGCCGAACTCTCGGGCGGCCAGCGCCAGCGCGTCGCGATCGGCCGCGCCATCGTGCGCGAGCCGACGCTGTTCCTGTTCGACGAGCCGCTGTCGAACCTCGACGCCGCCTTGCGCGTCGCGACGCGGCTGGAGATCGCGAAGCTCCACCGCACGCTCAATGCCACGATGATCTACGTCACCCACGACCAAATCGAGGCGATGACCCTCGCCGACCGCATCGTGGTCCTCAACGGCGGCACGGTGCAGCAGGTCGGCCGGCCGATCGACCTCTACAACAGGCCCGACAACCTCTTCGTCGCCGGCTTCATCGGCTCGCCGAAGATGAACTTCCTGAAAGGACGCTTCGCCGACGAGGCGGGCGCGGCGACGCTCGGCGTGCGGCCGGAGCACCTGAAGGTGGACCCCGCCGGCGCCTGGGCCGGCACCGTGCGCCACGCCGAGCACCTGGGCTCCGACACCTATCTCTACGTCGTCCTGGAGGACGGGCAGGAGGTGACGGTGCGCATCCCCGAGGAGACGCCGATCGGCGTCGACGACACGATCCAGCTCTCGCCGCTGCCCGGCCGCCTCCACCGCTTCGACGCCGAAGGCCTGGCGCTGCGCGCCGCATGATCGCCTGCTTCGACATCGGCGGCTCGGCCATCAAGGCCGCGATCGCCCGCTCGCCCTCGGAGATCGAGATCCTCGGCAGCCGGCCGACGCCGCTGCGCGACTTCGACGCATTCGCCGACGCGCTCGCCGCCGCGATCGCCGATGCCCGCCTGCCGGCGCAGGCGCCCGCCGCCCTCTCCATCACCGGCGTCGTCGATCCCGCGACCGGCACGATCAAGGTCGCCAACATTCCCTGCATCGACGGCCGCACCCTCGGCGCCGATCTGACGCAACGGCTCGCCCGCCCCGTCACCGTCGCCAACGACGCGGACTGCTTCGCGCTCGCCGAAGCGGTCGAGGGCGCGGGGGCCGGCCACCGCATCGTCTTCGGCGCGATCCTCGGCACCGGGGTCGGCGGCGGGCTCGTGATCGACGGCCGGCTCGTCCAGGGCGCCGGGGGCTTCGCCGGCGAATGGGGCCACGGGCCGATCACGGCGACGCGCGCCGGCACGCCGTCCGTCGAGGTGCCGCGCTTCTCCTGCGGCTGCGGCCAAGTGGGGTGCGTCGACGCCGTCGGCGGCGCGCGCGGCCTGGAGCGCCTGCACGCCCACCTCCACGGCCTGGAGCGCACCAGCCGCGAGATCACGGATGCCTGGCTCGCGGGCGAGCCGGCCGCCGCGCGCACGATCGACGTCTACACCGACCTCGTCGCCGACCCGCTCGCGCTCGTCGTCAACATCGTCGGCGCCGACATCATCCCGGTCGGCGGCGGCCTGTCCAACGTGCGACCGCTCCTTGAGCGCCTGGACGCGGCGGTTCGCGCCCGCATCCTGCGCCGGACGAGCGCGCCGCTCGTCGTGCCCGCGCAGTGCCGCGTCGAGCCGGGCCTGATCGGCGCGGCGATCCTTGGCTTGCGCGAGGACGCCCATGCCGCCGCTGCTTGAGGTCTGCGTCGGCGATCCCGAGAGCCTCGCCGCCGCGATCGAGGGCGGCGCCGACCGCATCGAACTCTGCTCGGCGCTGGAACTGGGGGGCCTCACGCCGACGCCCGGCCTTCTCGCCCTCGCGGCCCGGGCGCCCGTACCCGTCTACGCCATGGTCCGACCGCGCGGCGGCGACTTCGTGTTCTCCGCGGCCGAGCGCGCGGCCATGCTCGCCGACATCGCCGCGGTCCGCGAGGCGGGCCTCGCCGGCGTCGTTCTCGGCGCCTCCCTTTCTGACGGCAGCCTCGACGTGGATGCGCTGGGCGAGCTGACGCGGGCGAGCCGCGGTCTCGGCACGACGCTCCACCGCGCCTTCGACCTCGTGCCGGACATCGACGCGGCGATCGGGACGGCGGTGGCGCTGGGTTTCGAGCGCATCCTCACCTCCGGCCGGGCCCCGCGCGCCATCGACGGCGTCGCCGATCTGCGCCGCGCGCAGGATGCCGCGGCCGGGCGCATCGGCATCATGGCCGGATCCGGTCTCGGTCCCGGCAGCATAACGGCGCTGCTCGCCGCAGTCCCGCTCGCCGAGGTGCACGGCACCTGCTCGCGCGCCTTCGGCGCCGTTGATCCGCGCGCTGCGGCCCTCGGCTTCGCCGCCGCGCCGCCGCGGCGCACCAGCGCCGACGAGGTGCGCCGCATGAAGGCGGCGCTCCAGGCCGTCTTCTAGCCCGGCGGCGGCTCCTCCGCGACGGGTGAAGCCAGCGCAGCCGCCGCCTTCGCCCGGCTTTCCGCGACCAGAGCGTCCAAGGCGGCGTGCAAACGGTCGGTCGCGCCCGCCGGATCGAACCACCAGTCCGTCGACCAGACGCGCAGGATGGTCCAGCCGAGGCCGCGCAGGACCTGCTCGCGCACCTTGTCGCGGTCGCGCGCCGTCGCCGAGCGGTGATAGGTCGCCCCGTCGCACTCGACGCCCGCCACGAAGGCGCCGGCATGGTCCGGATGCGCCACGCCCATGTCGACGCGGAAACCCGAGACGCCGACCTGCGGCACGATCCGCCAACCCCGCGCCCGCAGGGCTTCGGCCACCGCCTCCTCGAAGGGCGACTCGGCGCCGCCGAGCGAGCCGGCATCGGCGGCCGGCAGCGCCACGGCGCCGCGATCGGCGTAGTCCAGGAAGGTCTTGAGGTCGCGCACGCCGGCCGCTTTGCTGCGCGACAGGTCAATCGCCTCGGCCTTGATCGAGGAGAACAGCACCAGTTCGCGCCGGGCGCGCGTCACCGCGACGTTGAGGCGCCGCTCGCCGCCGTCGCGGTTCAGAGCGCCGAAGTCCATGGCGAGCTTGCCGGCGGCGTCCCTGCCGAAGGTGATGGAGAACAGGATCACGTCGCGCTCGTCGCCCTGGACGTTTTCGAGGTTCTTGACGAAGACCGGCTCCAGCCGCTCGTCGTCGAAGAACCATTCGAGCGGCGGGTCCTCGCGCCGCTCGTCGTCGAGAAGGTCCTGGATCAGCGCCTGCTGCTGCGCGTTGAAGGTGATGACGCCGAGCGTCGGCCGCTCCGCCTCCGGCAGTTCGAGCCAGCCGCGCAGGCGCGCCGCGATGTCGCTCGCGATTGCGCGCGCCTCGGCCTTGTTCGTGCGGCTCTTGCCGCGGTCGTAGACCGCCTCCGGCACGTGTCGCAGCGACACCGCGCGATCCTCCGTCACCGGCGACGGAAAGGTGATCAGTCGGTTGTCGTAGTAGTGGTGGTTCGAGAAGGCGATCAGCGACTCGTGCCGCGAGCGGTAGTGCCAGCGAAGGCCATGGACCGGCAGGCCGGACGCGCGGGCTTCGTCGAGGATGCTTTCGAGATCGCGCTCGTGGTCCGGCGCCTCGCCCTCCTCCTCCGCCTCGTTGCGGCCGAAGAAGTTCGTCGGCGGCAACTGTTTCGGGTCGCCGACGATCACGGTCTGGCGCCCGCGCGCCACGGCGCCGACGGCGTCCCAGGTGGTGATCTGCGAGGCTTCGTCGAAGATCACGACGTCGAAGAGCGCCTGGTCCGGCGGCAGGTACTGCGCGATGGAAAGCGGCGACATCAGCACGCACGGAGCGAGCTTGGCGAAGCTCTCGGGCATCGCGCCGATCATCTCGCGGATCGACCGGCTCGGCCGCTTCAGCTCCATCTGGTGGCGCAGGAGCCCGAGCTCGGACTTGCGCGCCACCGTGTCCGGTGCCGGCAGGTCGTGGGCGATCGCCGCGTGGACGCGGGCCGAGGCGGCCTTGCGCACGAGGTCGTCGAGCTCGCGGAAATCGTCGATGGCGTGCTCGTGCTGGAAGCGGCGGAAGTCGCGCAGGCGCTTGTTCGCGTCGATGGCGAGAGGCAGCCACCAGCGGGCATAGCCGAGCCGGAAGGCGGAGACGGCCTCGTTGGGCGCCACCGCGCCGGCTTCGAGGTCGGCGACGAGCGCTTGCAGGCCCCGCGATTTGGCCCGCCGGCGAACCGCGCACCAGGAGGTCCAGTCGCGCAGCTGCGTCCGGCTGGCGGCGAGATCGGCGAGAAGGCCGCGGATGTCCGCCAACGTCCCGCCGGCCTGCGACGGGGCCGATCCGCCGCTCGCATCCGTGAACTGCCGCTCGGCCTCTGCGAAGGACCGATGAGCCTCGCGGTGCTCGCGCGCTGCCTGGCCCAGCGCGCCGCGGTCCGGCTGATCGAGCGCGGGCGTGCTCGCTGCGAGCAGCGAAGCGAAGCGCTCGGGCGTGCCGGCGAGGCGCGCGGCGGTCTCGCGCAGGTGGGCCGCTCGCTCCAGCTGCAGCGACAAGCGCACGGTGTCCGTCTCGAGGCCCGCGACGAGCGGCCCAGCCGCCGCGAGTGGGCTCGCCTCGACGGCGGCGGCCTTGGCCTGGAGGCCGCGGATCAAGGGCAGATCCGTGGACGGAGCGGGCGCACCCTCCCGCGCATAGGTGCCGAGGAGCTTGGCGACGCCTCGCCGCTTGAACCAGGACAGCGGCCAGATGCTCGCGTTCGCCTCGCGCCAGCGCCGGTCGATGTCCTCCACCGGAACGCGCCGCAGCTCCGCCCGGTCGTAGCGCGCCGAGAGCCGGGCTTCCTCCGCGGCAAAGTCCGCAACCAGCCGCCCGAGCTCGCCTCCCGCCTCGCGCAACCGCGCGAAATCGGCGCGGACGGCGAGACGCGCGCCCTCGTCGTCGAGCCCGTCGAGCGCTTCCGCGAACTCGGCCAGCCGTCTCGCCTCGTCCCGGGTTGCTTCGCCGCCATTCAGCCCGAGAATGCGCATCAGCCGCGCCGCCGTCGCCTCCACCGCCTCGGCCGCGTCGCGCGCGCTTGCGGCGACGACGAGCAGCCTGTCCTGCCAGGCCGAGCTCCATTCGGACACGTCCACAAGCCGCAGCGAAGGCTTCGCCTCGACGGCGGAGAAGGTGCGGCCGAGCGCCTGCGCGAGATCCTCCAGCTCGGCGAAGGCGGCCTTGTCGTGCGCGTCCTTGGAGGGCCAGCCGATCGCCGGGGCGTGGCGGTTCCCGCCGCGCAGCGCGAGCCCGAGCGCGCGATAGGGCGTCATGCCGCTCGGACCTTCAGCGTGGAGCGCCTCGGCATAGCCGTTCAGCTCGTCGCGCTTGATCTTCAACCGATCGTTCAGCTCCACCCAGTCGCCCGGCTCCGCCGCGCCGCCAAGTTCCCAGGCGCTGCGAAGCTGGGCGAGGACGTGGCGTCGGTCGGCCTTGGAAGAGTGCAGCTCCAGGCAGCGGCTGCCGAGCCCGTGCTCGCGCAGACGCCGGTAGACGACGTCGAGGGCGGCGGTCTTCTCGGCGACGAAGAGCACCGTGCGCCGGCTCGCCAGGCACTGCGCGATCATGTTGGCGATCGTCTGGCTCTTGCCCGTGCCTGGCGGGCCGATGATCACGAAGTCCTTGCCCTCGGCGGCGGCCATCGTCGCGACGATCTGCGAGGAATCAGCCGGCAGCGGCGTCACGATGTCGGCCGGCGCATAGGCGCGGTCGATCTCGCGCTCGGCGCGGAAGGGCACGGCATCGGCGAAGGGCACGTCCGGATTGTCGATGAGGTGGCGCACCACGCGGTTCTGCCGCAGCGCGTCGGTGCGCTCCGCCAGATCCTTCCACATCAGGTACTTGGCGAAGGAGAAGGTGCCGAGCGCCGCCTCGTCGACCACCTCGAAGCCTGGCGTGTCACGCACTGCCCGTCGCATCGCGTCGAGAACCCGCGCGACGTCGATGCCCTTCTCGTCGCTCGGCAGCTCGCCCGCCAGCGCCGGCACCTTCAGGTCGAAGTCGCGCTCCAGGAACTGGAGCAGCGTCGCGTTGAAGCGCACCTCGTCCTCGTGGTGCAGCAGGCGGAAGGGCGAGGAGGCGCTCCGGCGCTCCAGCTTGGCCGGCAGGAGCAGGAGCGGCGCGCGGTAGACGCGCTCGTCGCCCGGCTTCTTGCGCCAGCGCAGGAAGCCGACCGCGACGAAGAGCGTGTTGGTGCCCCCTTCCGCGAGGTCGCTGCGGGCCTGCCGGTAGAGCGCCGTCAAACGCGTGTCGAGGTCGTCCTTGCTCAGCGTCGAGGCAAGCTCGTCGCGCAGGAGCGCGTCCACGGCAAAGCGGCGCTGGATGTCCTCGCCCCGCGCCTCGCGATAAAGCGCCGGATCGCGCTCCCCGAGCGGGTTCTGCTCGGGAATCGAGACGATGCGCAGCGCATGACCCCCAGCCAGCCGGTCCTCCATTCCCGCCGCGTCCGGACACAGGAAGGGCACGGCGCCGCCGCGCGTGCCGAAGTTGAGGAGCCGGTTGCGCAGCGACAGGTCGAGGAGCTTGCGCTGCCAGCGGTCGATGCGGCCGGCGGGCGTCGTCGGCCTCTCCTCCGCCGGCTCGCCGGGCAGATCGCCGAAGTCCGGCATCGCCGGGAGCGGCAGGACCCCGCTCGTCTCCACCTCGTCCGTCGGCGCCGCGGCTTCGTGCGAGGCGAGCGGCGCGATGCCGCCGCTGCGCGAGCGGGCGACGTCGACCGCCGCGACGAAGCGCTTGGGCGCGTCCTCGGCGACGAGCGCCGCGCCGTCGCGGCAGGCCTGATCGAAGGGCACGGGCGGGCGGCGTGTCACGCCGGTCGTCTCGAACAGCACCAGCTCGCGCGCCGCCAGCGCCTTCCGGAGCTCGACGGGATCGGGCTCGACGGCGAGGCCGAGCGTGCGCTTGACCAGCCAGACGCCGGTCGCCGCGTGCCCTTCGACGAGGACCACGACGGCGTTCAGCCCCGCGCCCTCCAGCCCCGCGGCAAGGAGGAGCGCCGTATCGAGGCAGGTGGCGAGCCCTTCGGCGAGCATCGCCGCGGGACGCCGCACCTTCTGCCCCCGCGCCTCGAAGCTCGCGGGCGGCTCGGCATAATGGAGGCCGAAGCCGGCCGCGGCCGAGTACAGCGCGGCGGCGAGCATGTAGGCGCGGCGCGGATCGCCGCTCTGGTAGCCGTCCAGGGCCGCGTCGTGGCCGTGTGCGGCGAGGCGGTCGGCGGCGGCGCGCAGGAGCTTGGCCGTCGCCGGATCGTTCGGCATGACGAAGGCCGGCAGAAGCTGCGCCATGTCGCCTGCCCCACTCCACTCGTCGCGGGCGAGAAGCCGCACCGGCACCTGCGCCTCGGCAAGCAGCGTTCCGGCCGAGACGAGCCGGAAGGTCGCGGTGCCGCGCTCGGCCTCGTTGAGGCCTGCGAGGTAGGCGGCGTCGAGCTCGACGCGGCGGTCCGACAGCGCGATCTCGGCGCCCGGATCCAGGCGGTCGATTGCCCAGCTTCTGGCGCGGATGAACGGCGGCGCGGCGGTCAGCTCGAGCCGCGCCCCCGAGATCGTCGCTTCGCCCGCATTGGCGAGGCGCAGGCTCTTCAGCACCGGCACGGCGTTCTGGAACGATGCGTAGGCGAGGCAGGAATTGACCTCGGCCAGGATGCGCGGCGCGGCGGCCTCGTTGTCCTTTATCGCTGGCATCGTGTCGGTCATGATCCGCGCCTCCTTGGCCTCGCGACGCGCTGATGGCGCCTTGCACGGCGATTGTCCATCCACGCCCCGTGAGGCTCAGAGCCGCGCCAGCCGCTCCGCTTCGGCGAGGTCGTCCGGGGTGTTGGCGTTGAAGAACGGGTCGACCGGATCGGTCGGCCATTCGGCGCGGGCGACGGAAAAGCGGCCAATGAAGGCGCCCACCTTGCGCAGCCCCTCGCCGGCGAGCGCTTCGCGCAACGCGCCGCGCAGGGCGAGAGGCCAGAGTGCGACCACCGGATGGTCGCGCCCGTCCGAGGCTGCGACGGCGATCATCGCGCCCGCCGTGCTTCGCGCCGCGCGCAGGCGCTCCACGAGGTCCGTCGGCAGAAAGGGACCGTCGCCCGCGACGCTCGCCAGAAGCGCAGCGTCCGGCCGGTGCTCCGCGGCCCAGTCGAGCCCGGCCAGGATGCCCGCGAGCGGGCCCGGATGATCCGGCAGCGGATCGGGCACGACCGGCAGGCCGAGCGCGGCGAAGCGCGCGGGATCGCCGTTGGCGTTGAGAACGAGGCCGTCGCACTGCGGCGCCAGGCGCGCGACGACGCGGTCGAGAATGGTCTCGCCGCCGACGAGCCGCAGCGGCTTGTCGCCACCGCCCATGCGCCGCGACAATCCGCCCGCGAGAACGAGGCCGATCGTCGCCCCGCCGCTCTCCATTCCGTGTCCCGCGCTCAAGCCTCGTCCTTCGGTCGACGCGCTCACCGAGCACGTGGAGATTGCTGCATCGCACGGAACCAGCGCCATATCCGCGAATTGATTGCGATGCGACGGAACCGGCTTCGGCTCGGACCATCATCACAGGCAGCGTCATGCTGGACAAGCCAGACAATAGGTCGGAGGGCGCGAGCCGCTCCGAAGCGACCGCACGAGCCGGCGACGGCGAGCACCGCGACGACGATGCGCGGGAGGGCGAGACCGAGGGCGAGGCGCCGCGCAAGAGGGCGTCGCTGCTGCGACGGCATCCGGTCTGGGTGCTGCTGGCGGTCGTGGCGATCGTCGCGCTCGGCGTCGGCGGCTGGTTCTACTGGTCGGTGGCGCTCGAGCCCTACGAGAGCACCGACGACGCCTTCGTCGACGCCCGGAGCTTCTCGGTCGCGCCGCAGGTGGCCGGCTCGGTGATCGAGGCGAACGTCGTCGAAAACCAGCACGTCCGGCCCGGCGACGTCCTGTTCCGGATCGACCCTCGCACCTATCAGGCGGACCTCGACCAGGCCGTGGCGCATGTCGAGTCCGCCAAGGCGGCGATCGGCAGCGCGGACGCGCAGATCGCCGCGCAGGAAGCACAGGTCGCCGAGGCGCAGGCGGCCGTCGCTCAGGCCGAGGCGAGCCTCCGCTTCGCCGAAGAGGACGCGGCCCGCTACCAGAAGCTCGCCCAGGAAGGTACCGGCACCGTCCAAACGGCCCAGCAGGCGACGTCGAACCTCGACCAGCA
>CANJKV010000062.1 GCA_947474855.1 Aurantimonadaceae bacterium
CGCGTCGGCCGCGAGGAATATCCGGACGTGGCTCTCGACCACATGCTGGCCGATGCCGGCGGCATGCAGCTCGTGCGCGCGCCCAAGCAGTTCGACGTCATCGTCACCGACAACCTCTTCGGCGACATGCTGTCCGACGTCGCGGCGATGCTGACGGGTTCGCTCGGCATGCTCCCTTCCGCGTCGCTCGGCGCGCCGGACGCCGCCACGGGCAAGCGCCGCGCCCTTTACGAGCCGGTCCACGGCTCGGCGCCTGACATCGCCGGTCGCGGCCTCGCCAACCCCATCGCCATGGTCGCCTCGCTCGCCATGTGCCTGCGCTACTCCTTCGCCATGATCGCAGAGGCCGACGCGCTGGAGCGCGCCGTCGCTTCCGTGCTCGAATCCGGCACGCGCACCGGCGACATCATGGCGCCCGGCTGTCGGCAGGTCGGAACGAGCGAGATGGGCGAGGCGATCGCGGCCGCATTCCAGGCCGAACTCGGCCGCGCCTGATCGCGCGAGGCCGAAGCGCCGTCTGTCTCCCCGCCCCGGGGAGAAGGCTTCCGGCGGCGGACGGCGATGGTCGTCCGCCGCCGTCGCTTTTCTCGGCGGTTTCTTCGAGCGCTGCGATCAACTCGGCGTGGCCGCGGCGGTCTCCCCGGGTTTTCCCCATCCGCCAACGTTGACAGCGTCGGTCCACTTTAATAGTCGGAACGCAAGTTCAGCGATGCCTTTTGGAGCATCGGCGAGCGGGACGGAAAGTCATTCCACCGTCCGGAATAGTATAGAACCGTTCTAAAGAACGAGCGATCAAAGGTCTCCCCAGCGCCATCCATGCGGCGCGTTCCGTTTCTCGCGGCCTCGGCCGGATCCCTGTCACGCAAGGACCTCGACCCATGTTCAAGCGCCCGCTCCTCCTTATCGGCCTTGCGGCCGTTCCAGCTCTTTTCGCCGGCGCCGCTTCCGCGCAGGACCTCACCATCTATTCCGGCCGCGGCGAGTCCTTCGTCGCCCCCGTCATCGAGATGTTCGAGAAGGAATCGGGCAAGGACGTCGAGGTGCGCTACGGCGGCACCGCCGAGCTCGCGACGCTCCTGAAGGAAGAGGGCGCCAACACCCCGGCCGACCTCTTCTGGGCCCAGGACGGCGGCGCGCTGGGCGCGACGGCGGATCTCTTCGAGGCGCTGCCGGCCGAGCTCTCGGCCGGCGAGAACCCGCAGTTCAAGAACGCCGACAACAAGTGGGTCGGCACCAGCGCCCGCGCCCGCGTCCTCGTGTATTCCACCGAGCGCGCGCCCAAGGACCAGCTCCCCGACAGCGTCCTGAAGCTCACCGATCCCGCCTGGAAGGGCAAGGTCGGCTGGGCGCCGGCCAACGGCTCGTTCCAGGCCTTCGTGACGGCGCTCCGCGTCAAGGAAGGCGAAGAAGCCGCCAAGGCTTGGGTCGACGGCATGGTCGCCAACGGCGCCAAGACCTATCCGAACAACGTCGCGCTGGTTCAGGCCATCGCCGACGGCGAGATCGACGTGGCGCTCGTCAACAACTACTACCTGAACCGCTTCCTGCAGCGCGATTCCAAGTTCCCGGTCGCCATGACGTTCTTCAAGAACGGCGACATCGGCAACCTTCTCAACGTCGCCGGAGTCGGAGTCCTGAAGACCAGCGACGCCAAGGAGACGGCGCAGGACTTCGCCGAGTTCCTCCTCACCCCGGCGGTGCAGCAGTACTTCACCTCGGCCGGCAACGAGTATCCGGTGATCGAGGGCGTCATCCCCAATCCGAGTCTCGCTTCCGTCGCCGACATCAAGGCCGCCGCGCCCGAGGTGCCGCTCGACCAGCTCTCCGACCTCGAAGGCACGCTGAACCTCCTGCGCTCGGCCAACCTCCTTTAAGGCAAGGAGGGCCGCAAGGCCCGGACATGGCCCTCGCCTACGACCCGAGACGTCCACCGCTCGTCCTGCTCGTCCCGGCGCTCGCCGCCGGGGCGGGCATGCTCGTTCCGCTGGGCTACCTCGTGACCCGCGCCCTCGAGGGCACGGGCGCGAGCGCGGCCGAGCTGATCCTGCGCGCCCGGACCCTCGAGCTTCTCGGCAACACGCTGGCGCTCGTGGCCTGCGTCCTCGCGCTCTCGACGCTGATCGCGCTGCCCCTGGCGCTTCTCGTGACGCGCACCGACGTCGCGCCGCGCCGCGCGATCTCGATCCTCTGCGTCCTGCCGCTCGCCATTCCCGGCTACGTCATGGCCTATGCCCTGATCGGCCTGTCCGGCTATTACGGCTTCCTGAACGCCGCTTTCGGCGTGACGCTGCCGCGCCTCCAGGGGCTCTTCGGCGCGACGCTGGCGCTGTCGCTCTACGTCTTCCCCTACATCTTCCTGAACCTTCGCTCCGCGCTCCTCGGCATGGATCCGAGCCTCGTCGAGGCGGCGCGCTCGCTCGGACGCTCGCCCTGGCGCACCTTTCGCGACGTGACGCTGCCGCACCTGATGCCGGCGCTGCTGTCCGGCTGGCTCGTCGTCGGCCTCTACGTCATCGGCGATTTCGGCGCCGTCGCGCTCATGCGCTACGAGGTCTTCTCCTACGCGATCTACAACCAGTACGCCGGCGCCTTCGACCGGGTCTACGCCGCCTGGCTGTCCTTGATCCTCGTCGCCCTCACCGTCTCGATCCTCCTGGCGGAAGGGCTCCTGGCGCGGCGCCGCCGCTACGCGCGCACCGGCACCGGCGTCGCGCGCGCCGCGGGCGCGTTCCGCCTCGGCCGCTGGCGCCCCCTCGCCTACGCCTTTCTCGGCCTCGTCTTCGCGGCCTCGATCGGCCTGCCGCTCGCCGTCATCCTGTACTGGATGTCCTTCGGCGGCGAGGCGATCGACTGGAGCCGGATCGCGGCCGCCGCCGCGCGCACGGCCGCCACCGCCGCGCCCGCCGCTGCGCTGGCGACGCTTCTCGCGCTGCCCGTCGCGCTTCTGTCGGCGCGCTTTTCGTCGCGGCCGATCTGGTTCCTGGAGCGCCTCGCCTATTTCGGCTATGCCGTGCCGCCCCTCCCCTTCGCCCTCGCCATGGTCTTCTTCGCGCTGTCGACCCTGCCTGCCCTTTACCAGACCCTGCCGCTCCTGGTGCTCGCCTATGGCCTCAGCTTCCTGGCTCTGGCTGTCGGGCCGGCGCGCGCGGCGCTGCTCCAGGCGGGCGGGCGCATGGAGGAGGCCGCGCGCTCGCTCGGGCGCTCGGGCGCCGCGGCCTTCGTCGCCGTGACGCTGCCGACGATCTCGCGCAGCCTCGTCGCCGGTTTCCTCCTCGTCTTCATCCTCGTCGTGAAGGAGCTGCCGATCGCAGCCCTCCTCGCGCCGACCGGCTGGACGACCCTGTCGATGAACGTCTTCAGCCGCACCGTCGAGGGCCAGCTCTTCGAGGCCGCGCCTTACGCGCTGATCACCGTCCTCTTTTCCAGCCTCTTCGTCGGGCTGATCCTCAGTCACGAAGGCCGCCGCCGATGAACGCCCCGATCGCGTCCCCCCTCCAGGCGACGACCGCGCTTCTGACCGTGCGCGCCCTGTCGAAGCGCTTCGGCGAGGTTCAGGCCGTGGCGGAGGCCGGCTTCTCCGTCGCGCCGGGCGAAATCTTCGCCCTGATCGGCCCGTCCGGCTGCGGCAAGTCGACGACGCTGCGCATGATCGCCGGCTTCGAGCGGCCGGACGGCGGCGAGATCCTGCTCGGCGGCGAGCGCATCGAGGCGCTGCCGCCGGAAAAGCGCGGCGTCGGCATCGTCTTCCAGGACTACGCCCTGTTTCCGCACCTGTCGGTTCTCGACAACGTCGCCTTCGCGCTCTCGAAGCTCCCGCGCGAGGAGCGCCAAGCCAGGGCGCGCCGCTTCATCGCGATGGTCGGGCTCGAAGGTCTCGACGCGCGCTTTCCCGACCAGCTTTCCGGCGGGCAGCAGCAGCGCGTGGCGCTCGCCCGCGCGCTCTGCGCCGAGCCGCGGCTGATCCTTCTCGACGAGCCCTTCTCCAACCTCGACGCCAGCCTTCGCGCCGCCACGCGCCGCGAGATCCGCGGTCTCCTGAAGGAGACCGGCATCGGTGCCGTCTTCGTCACGCACGACCAGGAGGAGGCGCTGTCCTTCGCCGACCGGCTCTGCGTCATGAAGAACGGCGTCGTCCAGCAGGTGGGCGAGCCCGAGCGGGTCTACTACCGTCCCTGCAACGCTTTCGTCGCCGGCTTTCTCGGCCGCACCAACATCCTGTCCGGTCGCGTCGCCGCCGGCTCGACGACCGCCGACACGCCGATCGGGCCGGTCGCCCTCGACCGCCCGGCGAGCGGCGAGGTTCTCCTGTCGATCCGACCCGAGCACCTCGCCTTGGAGCCGGCCGCGCCCGGCTGCCCGATCGCGCGCGTGTCCGAGCGCGAGTTCAAGGGCCACGACATGACGCTCTGGATCGATTGCGGCGGGAGCCAAGTCCAGATGGACACCGATTTCACCTGCCCCTTCCGCCCCGGCGACAGCGTGCGCCTCGTCGCCCGCTCCGCCGCGACCGTCCTGTCGGACTGACGCCTCAGGCGGCCCGCGCGAGCCGCTCCGCCGGCTCGAAGCCCGGCAGCCGCTCGGCCAGCGCCAGCGCCGGCGCGAGCTGCTCGCCCGCCAGCACCGCCAGGAGCCGCACCTCGGCGCGCCCGCGCGCCGTCGCCTCCGGCACGAGGCAGAGGTGGGTGAACACCTCGCCGCCGCCGCGATGCACCGCCGCCGCGACCATGCCCATGCCCGCCCCGCGTCCCGTCATCATCGCGCGGCCGAGCACGACGACGCTGTCGGTGGCACGCGAAACGAGCTGATGGGCGGGATCGGAAACGAACGGCACGGCTGAACACCCCGGTTGAACGAAGCAACGGGGCCGAACGCGCTGATCTCGATGGGTCGGGGGCTCCGCTTGGTTGCCGGTCCGGCCGCATCCTCTTCCGAAGAAGAGCGCCACCTTGCCCGGAGGGGCAGGTTGGCGTCGGGGCGCGCCCGACTCCTGATGCTGGTTCCGCATCTACTGCAAGCCGCCGCGCGGCGCAAGCGCCGTCGCGGATCCTGCGACGGTGAAGAACCGGGCGTCGGTTCCCCGACGCCCGATTCTTCACCGTGATCGTTCCGCCGCCAGATGGACGCGGGGGCGTTCCTACCAGGGCATGACGGTGTCGTAGACCTGCTGGCCCCAACCCGGCTGCTGCGCCTCGGAAAGGCGGCCGCGGCCGCCGTAGGAGACGCGCGCTTCGGCGATCTTCTCGTAGGAGATCGTGTTGTCCGGCAGGATGTCGCGCGGCCGGATGATACCGGCGATCGACAGGACGCGGGTCTCGTAGTTGACCTGCACTTCCTGCTGGCCGGTGATGAACAGGTTGCCGTTGGGCAGCTTCTGCGTGACCACCGCCGCGACGCGCAGGTCGATTTCCTCCGAGCGCGTGACCTTGCCCTTGCCCTTGGAGGTGGACTTGCCCGTCAGATCGAGGCCCCCGCCGAGCGAGCCGAGGAAGGCCTCGCCGTTGAAGGTCGGCGATCCCTCGAGCGTCGCGCCGATGCCGGACTGGCGCGAGCGCTCCGAATCGTTGTCGAGCGCCGCCTTGTCCTTGATCTCGATCTCGACGGTGACGATGTCGCCGATGGCGAGCGCGCGCGGGTCCTGGAAGAAGTCGGCGCGGGTGTCGGCCCAGAGCGAGTGATTGCCGACGGCCGGGGGCGCCGGGAAGGCTGCGGGCTGCACCACGGCCGGGTACTGGTAGAGCCCCGAGCCGACCGGCGAGAGCGGCGGCGCGACGAAGGCGTCGTCCTTGGAGGTCGAGCAACCGGCGAGCGCGGCGGAGGCGAGAAGAACGAGAAGAACGGGGGCGGACGATCTCACGTGGCGCTTCCTCCGCGCTGGACGGGCACGGGTTCGCCGGCGGCGGCCGAGGCCGCCTTGTCGGCGCGGCCCGCCGCGTCCGGGTCGGCCGTCTTCTGCGCGATGAGCCCCGCGATCTCGGCGGCCGCCTCGGGCTTCATCTCGGACAGGATCGCGCTCGCCTGGCGCGGCTTCAGCTTGGTGAGCAGCGCGGCGGCGACCGAACGGTCGATGCCGGCCATCTGCACGGCGGCCGCGTCCGGCTTCATCTTGGCGTAGATGTCGAGAAGGATCGCGTCGGCGCTGTCGAGAAAGGCGCGGCGCTCTTCCAGCCACGTCTGGTACTCGGCGCGCTTGGCCTCCAGCTCGTCGAGCTTGATCCCGACCTGTGCTTCCATGGCCTTCAGCTCGTTCGACTGCGCGGCGTAGCGCGCGTCGCGCGCCTGGTCGGCGATCGAGGTGCAGTAGCGCTCGACCTCGGTCTGCGGCGCGGGCGGCAGCGGCTCGCCGTCCTGTCCGACGAGGCGGAGCTCCTGCGGCGGGATTTCCGGCGCCGCGGCCGGGGCGGCGGGCGCCGCGCCCGCCGCGTTCGCCGCGGCCGGCAGGGAAACGAGAAGGGCGGCGGCCGCGAGAACCGACGAACGGAAACGAACGAGGCTTGGCATGATCACTGCACCACGAGATCGGCTTGCAGGGCGCCGGCGGACTTGATCGCCTGGAGGATGGCGATGATGCCGGTGGGCTTGAGGCCGATGCGGTTGAGCCCGCGCACGACCGTCTGGAGATCGGTGCCACCGACGAAGGCGAAGGAGCCGCCCTCCTGCGTGGCGTCGATCACGGTTTCGGAGGTCGCCACCGTCACGCCGTCGGAGAAGGGCGCGGGCTGGGACACGGAGGGCAGTTCCGTCACGCGCACCGTCAGGTTGCCGTGGGTGACGGCGACGGTGGAGATCTGGACGTTCTGCCCGATGACGATGGTGCCGGTGCGCTCGTCGATGACGACGCGGGCGATCTGGTCGGGCGCGACCTTCAGCTCGCCGAGCTCGGCCATGAAGCGCGTCGGCGACACGTTGGCGGGCTTTTCGAGGTGGATGGTGCGCAGGTCCTCCTCGCGCGCCACCGGGCGGCCCCAGCGCTGCTTGGCGTAGAGGTTGATGCGGTCGACGACGCGGATCGCGGTCTCGTAGTCCGGGTTGCGCAGCTCCATCGACAGGCGGCCCGTGTCGTTGAAGTGGCCGGGCACCTCGCGCTCGACGAGGGCGCCGCCGGGAATGCGGCCGGTCGTCGGCACGCCCTGGCTCAGCCGCTCGCTCTCGCCCTCGGCCGAGAAGCCGGTGACGGCGAGCGGGCCCTGGCCGACCGCGTAGATGTCGCCGTCCGCGCCGTAGAGCGGGGTCATGACGAGCGTGCCGCCCATCAGCGAGGAGGCGTCGCCGAGCGAGGAGACCGACACGTCGATGCGGCTGCCCGCGCCGATGAAGGCCGGCAGCTCCGCGGTCACGATGACGGCCGCGACGTTCTTGGAGCGGGGATCGTTGGCGCGCGTGTTGACGCCCATTCGGTCCAGCATCGACTGCAGCGACTGCTGGGTGAAGGGCGAGTTGCGCAAGCTGTCGCCCGTGCCTTGGAGGCCCACCACGAGGCCGTAGCCGACGAGCTGGTTCTCGCGCACGCCCTGGACGGTGACGATGTCCTTGATGCGCACGGTGCCGGGCACCAGCGAGCGCTTGTCAACCGGCGCGTAGGCGCCGAGCGCGGGCGGCGGGGCGGCCCCCATGCGCGCGCCGCTGCCGGGCGAAAGATCGGCCGCGGGCGCGGCCTGGAGCCCCGCGAGCAGCGTCGACAGGAGGAGGATGGCGCGCCGGGTCACGTCAGCCGCCGATCTCGACCGAGCCGTCGGCCCGGGCGATGCCCGAGACGATGAGGCCCGAATCGACGTTCTTGGCGCGGATCGTCTCGCCCTCTCCGGCCGACTGCAGCGAGGTGCCGAGGCCCGTGATGACCATGCCGCCCTCGCGGTAAACCAGCGTCACCGGCGTGCCGGCCGACACGACGTCGGCGCCCTTCAGGTCGGACAAGCGGATCGGCTTGCCCGGCAGCAGCGTGCGGCGGGCGACCTTGCCGGCGACCTGGCTGGCATCGAGCACGTATTCCGCGACGAGGTTGGGGTTCACGCGGAAGTCGCGCGGCTGGAGCGGCCGGCCCTCGATCGCCTGGCCGGGATAAACGATCGCGCTCGGCACGAGCATGCCGATCTCGTCGGCGGCGGCCGGCGCCGCGAGCGAGGCCAGGCCGATGGCGGCGAGGCTCGTGCGGGCGAGAAGGGATGCCAGGCGGGTCATGACGATCAGCGCAGGCCCTTGGAGACGACGCTCGCCATCTCGTCGGCGGCCTGAATGACCTTGGAGTTCATCTCGTAGGCGCGCTGGGCCGAGATCAGCTCGGAGATTTCCTTCACCGGATCGACGTTGGAGTCTTCCAGGTACTTCTGGCGAATGGTGCCGAAGCCGGGATCGCCGGCGACGCCCACCACCGGCGCGCCCGAGGCGGCGGTCTCGGCGAAAAGGTTGCCGCCCTGCGCGGCAAGGCCGACCTCGTTGGCGAAGCTCGCGAGCGTCAGCTGGCCGAGGTTCTGGAGCTCGCCGTTGACCCGCGCGAAGACCTCGCCCGTCTCGTTGATGACGACCTCGGTGGAGTCGATCGGGATGTTGATCGCCGGCTCGACGGCGTAGCCGTCCAGCGTCACGAGCTGGCCGGTGTCGCTCTTGTTGAAGGCGCCGTCGCGCGTGTAGAGCACCTCGCCGCCGGGGCCGGTGACCTGCAGCCAGCCCTTGCCGACGATGGCGACGTCGAGATCGTTTCCGGTCTGGTTGAGCGAGCCCTGCATGTGGACGTTGCGGATCGCCGCGGTGCGCACGCCCAGGCCCAGCTGTGCGCCTTCCGGCACCATGCCCTCGCCGCCGCGCGTCGGCACGCCCTGCATGCGCTCGACCTGGTAGAGCAGGTCGGTGAACTCGGCGCGCGCGCGCTTGAAGCCGGTGGTGTTGATGTTCGCGATGTTGTTCGCGACGACCTCGACGTTGAGCTGCTGCGCGCTCATGCCGGTGGCGGCGATGGCCAGGGCCCGCATGTGGATTTCGTCCTTCGGGAAAGGGCCCGCGGCTCAAGCCTGCAGGCACGGATACGGGGAGGAGGAGGAAGCGGACGGCGCGTCAGATCGCCATGCGCGAGAGCTCGAGATAGGCGTTGGTCACCTTCTCGCGCAGCGCGACGGCGGTCTGGAGGGTGCGTTCGGCGGCCATGACGGCCTCGACGACGGCCTGCGTCGAGGCCTCGCCCTTGATGCCCTGGATCGAGGTGCTTTCCGCGCCGCGCATCGTGTCCATCGCGTCGGTCGCGACCTGACGCATCACCGCGCCGAAATCGGTGGCGCCGGCGCCCGGAACGGCGGCGGCCGTCGCGGCCGAGGACGGCGACAGCGCCGCGGGGCCGGAAACGGCCGCGGTGTCGAGGCGGGGCATGGCGGCACTGATGCCGGGGATCGCGCTCACCATGGTCAGCTCCTCAGAAGGTCGATCGTCATGTTGATCATCTGCCGGGCCTGCTTCACGACCTGCAGGTTGGCGTCGTAGGACCGGTTGGCCTCGCGCATGTCGGCCATCTCGACCAGCATCTCGACGTTGGGCATCTTGACGTTGCCGTTGGCGTCGGCGGCCGGGTTGCCCGGATCGTGCTCGATCTTGAAGGCCGACTGGTCGGTGTTGATGTCGTTGACGCGTACCATCGAGAGGTCCGCGACGCTGTCGAGGACGTTTTCGAACGTCACGGTCTTGCGGCGATACGGGTCGGCACCCGCCGTCTCGCCCGTGGAGCGAGCGTTGGCGATGTTCTCGGACACGATGCGCAGGCGCGTCGACTGGGCCTGAAGGCCGCTCGCGGCGACCTTCATGGAGGCGAGGATCGGATCGGCCAAGGTTCTCAGCCCCTCAAAGTGGTCAAAAGCATGCGGTGAAAGGACTTCACCACCGACGTATTCAGCGAATACTCGCGGTTGATCTCCCCGGCCTTCATCATCTCCTGCTCGAGACTGACGGAGTTGCCGGAGTGGACGACCTCCCAGGAGTCCTCCTCGCGCACTTCGGCCGCCTCGTCGGCGCGGCCGCCGAAGGAGGCGAGGTGCATGGGGCTGGACGCCTTCATTTCGAGCCGCGTCATCTCCATCGCTTCCTGAAAGGAGGCGATGTCGCGGGCGCGGTATTCCGGCGTGTTGGCGTTCGCGACGTTCTCGGCCACCACCGTTTGACGATTCGACAGCCATTCGGCGCGGCGCGAAGCTACGCCGAAAAGATAGACGTCCTGCATCGGAAGGAGCCCTTGCGCGGCTTAGGAGTGATGCTTGATCCTTAGGAAGAAGCGCTTGTCCGAAGCTGTTTGGCCAAGCATTCGCGATGGAACCAAACGCAAGGTTCGCGCGCGCTTGGGCGAAGGCTCGGCCGTTCGAAGGAGGGCTCAGCCGTTCGGCGTAGGCTTCCCGCGCGCCGCGAACTCCGCCAGCGCCGCCGCGGTCGAGGGGCGCGGCGCCCAGTCGAGCCGCCGCGCGGCCTCCGCCGGATCCACGACGAAGGGAGCGAGGACACCCCCTGCCCCTGCGACCCGCGCAGCGAGCTTGCCCAGGGGCAGCGGCAGGACGCCGGGCCGTCGGCCGAGGCCGGCCCGCAGGGCGGCGACGATGCCGGCGGGATCGAGCGGCCCTTCGTCCGCGACGAGGAGCGCCGGCGCCTCGCCGGCCTGCAAAGGCGCGGCGAGGCCCGCCTCGATGGCCGCGACGAGGCTCTCGACGGACACGAGGCTGCGAAGGCCTCCCATGCCCCCGAGCGGCAGCGGCGCGGGCAGGTGCGCGAGGCGCCCGAGCGTCGAGACGAGCCCGCGCCCGCCCACGCCGAAGACCGGCACCGGCCGCAGCACCAGCCCCGCGGTGGCGCTGTCCGCGAGGGCCTCGCGCAGCCGCGCCTCCGCCGCGAGCTTCGAGCGGGCATAGGCGTCGGGCGGCGCGAGCGCTCCCGCTTCCGTGACGAGGCCCGGGGCGGAAGCGCCGTGAACCTTGGCGGTGGACAGGAGGATCAGCCTCGGCACGCTCTCGCGCGCCGCGCGGGCCGCGATCGCAGCCGTCCCATCGGCGTTCGCCCGCATCAGCGCCGCTTCGTCGCCCCAGCCCGCTTCGCCGCGCGACGGGTTCAGCGCGGCCAGATGAACGACGGCGTCGATCGACCCGGGCCAGCCGTTCCACAGGCCGATGTCGTTGAGATCGGCGGGCCCGGCGAGGACGTTCGGCGATCCGCCCGCGGCACCGAAGCCGCGCGCCAGCGCGAGCGCTTCCACCCCCCGTCGCGCCAGAGCGGCACGCAGGTGGCGCCCGACGAAGCCGGATGCGCCGGTGATCAGGACGCGCATGATCGGACGTCCGCCGGTTCGGGCCTCACGCCTCGTCGAGCTTCAGACGCGGCCCGGCCGCGCCCGTCAGCTCGACCGCCTCGCGAGCGACGCGCGCGCGCTCGGCCGCGGCGTCGATGAGGAGGAACGGCGGCTTGCCGCCGATCAGCCCCGTCTTCTCGTCATCCAGAAGAGGGCGCAGTTCCGCGCCGACCTCGAACTCCGGCACCGTGCTCTTCACGAGACGCAGCGCACCGGCAAGGTCGCCGGTGCGGATGTGGCGGGCAAGTTCGTCGAAGATCCGCACCACGAGCCCCTGCTCGATGACGCGGGGAAAGGCGATGAGAAGGCCGGGAGTACCGGTCGGGTCCGGCATCTCGCTGCTGGCGAAGAGCTCCTCGTAGAGCTTCTCGCCGGGCCGGAGGCCGGTATAGACGATCTGCACGTCGACGTCGGGCCTGAGGCCCGACAAGCGGATGACGTTGCGGGCCAGATCGACGATCTTGACGGGCGTTCCCATGTCGAGGACGTAGATGCGCCCGCGCACGGCCCTGTTCGCCATGCCGTGCCATGCCGCCTGGATCACCAGCGTACAGGCTTCCGGCACGGTCATGAAGTAGCGCTCCATGTCCGGATGGGTGACCGTGAGCGGACCGCCTTCCTTCAGCTGCTTCTCGAACAGCGGCACCACCGAACCGGCTGAGCCGAGGACGTTGCCGAAGCGCACGGTGGTGAAGCGCGTGCCGCCCTCGTCGGCCTTCATGTCGTGCGCCTGGCAGAACATCTCGGCGAGGCGCTTCGAGGCGCCCATGACGTTGGCGGGATTCACCGCCTTGTCGGTGGAGATCATCACCATGAGGCCGACGCCGGTCGCGATCGCGGCCTCCGCGACGTTGCGCGTGCCGACCGCGTTGGTGAAGAGCCCTTCCAGCGGCTGGCGCTCGACGATCGGGACGTGCTTGAGGGCCGCGGCGTGGAAGACGATCTCCGGCTGCTGCGCCTCGAAGATGCGCTGGATGGCCTCGCGCGAGCGCACGTTGCCGAGCACCGCCTGAAGCTTCAGGGTCGGATGGCGGCGGCGCAGCTCCGTCTCGACCTTGTAGAGGAGATACTCGCTGGCATCGACGCAGACGAGCTCGGCCGGGCCGAGGCTCGCCACCTGACGCGCCAGCTCCGAGCCGATCGAGCCGCCGGCGCCCGTGATCAGGATGCGCCGGCCGCCCACCAGCTCCAGCGAGCGCGTCCGGTCGGCGCGGACCGGCTGGCGCTGGAGGAGGTCCTCGATGCGCAACGGCCGCAGGTCGAAGTCCGAGCCGATGTCGCGCATGTCGAGAAGGTTCGGCAGGCGCAGGAGCTCGAGGCCGAGTTCGCCCGAGGCCGCGACGAGGTCGTCGATCGCCGCGAAGCGCTGATACTCCTCGCGCGAGCGCGTCAGGATCACCGCGTCGGGCTCGACGCCGCGGCGACGGAAGCGCTCGACGATCTCGGGCAGGCGCTCCGGCCCGCCGAGGATCGGCACGCCGCGGATGAAGCGCCCGACGCGGCGGCGCCGCTCGTCGAGGATCGCCAGCACCTTGTAGGGCGGGCCGCGCTGCTCGCTGATCGACTTCAGGAACATGTCGGCGTTGTCGCCCGCCCCGATCAGAAGGACGTTGCGGACGGTGAGGTTGCGCCGCGTCCAGTCGCGCCGCGTGTCGCGGTGGTTGCGATAGGAGCGGTAGATCGCCCGCGGCGCCGACAGGAAGATCACCAGGAAAGCCCAGGAGATCGCCATGGTCGAGCGCGGCAGCATGTCCGGCTCGCGGATCAGGAAGTGCAGGACGACGAAGAGGCAGACCGAGATGCAGGCCGTCTTGATGATGGCCGTGATGTCCGACATCGAGGCGTAGCGCCAGATGCCGCGGTTCATGCCGACCGAAAGACCGATCAACCCGACGAGGAGGCCGAAGGCGAGTCCGGCCAGCGCGTAGCTGCCGATGTCGTTGACGTCCGGCTCCTGGCTGAGCCGCAGGAAGAGTGCGAGATAGAAGGCCGCCGCCCCCATGACGACGTCGTGCACCATCGCCGCTGCGCGCAGCGCGAAGCCGCGCGAGGTAAGCGTCGAGAGGATCGTGCCCGCCATCAACCGAATCTCGGCCCCCTGCTCATCGCCATCTTTCTGGTCCCAGCCTTGCGTCATTGCAACACGAGCATCCGCGCAGGCGCCGAAATCGCCCGACAGTTGCGCCGATCCCACGCATGATCGGGCGCCCCACGCGAGGCGCGGCGCGGCGCCCGATCCACTCCTCCCTTGTCTTTGCGGCGAAAGGCGGTCATCGCGCCCGTCATGAAGCGCTTCTTGGATTTCATTGCGGCGGCTGGCGGGCTTCTCGCCCTGTTCTGGCTGATCGCCCTCCTGGCCCTGCTGGTGCGGCTGACCTCGCCGGGGCCCGGCCTCTTCGCGCAGGATCGCGTCGGCCGGAACGGTCGCGTCTTCACCTGCTGGAAGCTGCGGACCATGGCGCAGGGCACGCCCTCGCTCGCCACGCACGAGATGCCTGCGGCGGCGGTGACGCCGCTCGGCCGGCACCTTCGGCGCTGGAAGCTCGACGAGCTGCCTCAGCTCTGGAACGTGTTGAAGGGTGAGATGAGCCTCGTCGGCCCCCGCCCCTGCCTACCGACGCAGACGGCCGTGATCGAGGCGCGCCGCGCCCTCGGCGTCCTGGCGCTGCGCCCCGGCATCACCGGCCTCGCGCAGGTCGAGAACATCGACATGTCGACGCCCGAGCGCCTCGCCCAGGTGGACGCGGCCTATGCGGCGCGGCGAAGCCTCGCCTTCGACCTCGTGCTTCTCGTGCGCACCGTGACGGGCTCGGGCCGCGGTGACCGGGTCGCCGAGGAACCGCCTCAGAGATAGCCGAGAAAGTTCGACCCGCCGCCCCCCGACAGGATGGTCATCGCCGCCGAGGCCCCGGCTCCGGCCGCGGCCGACTGCGAGATGTCGTAGAGGCCGGCGAAGCGCGAGATCATCCGGTCGACCTTCTTGGCGTCCTTGAAGTCCTTGAAGTCGAGCTTGGATTCGAGGATCGAGGCCTGCTTCTCGATGTCGAGTTGAGAGAACTGCGCCGGCAGGCCGAGCAGGGTGCGGGTGAACTCAACCGCCGCCTTGTCCGCCAGGAGCTGGTAGGGCGTCGTGATGTTCGGCGCCTTGCGCTGGAAGTAGAGCGCGAGGCGCACGCCCTCACCGTCGGATTCGCCGGAGCGCTCCTCGATCGTCTGGCGCACGAAGGCTTCGCGCACCGCCAGGCGGTCGGCCGCGGACTGGACCGCCCCGTTCGAGCGCTCGATGGAGCCGTCGGTCGCGAAGTTGTAGGCCGAGACGAAGTCGATGTAGCGCTGGTCGCCCTTCCTGCGCGCGGCGCTTTCGGGGTTCGACAGGTCGCTGGTCAGAAGCGCCTTGAGGTCGGCCGGCTTCAGCTTCTCCTCGCTCAGCCCGTAGGCCTTGAGAGCGTAGTCGGTGATCGTCTTGTTGTTGACGAAGTCGTCGATGTCGATGACGGTCGTCAGCGCCTCGGCATAGGCGGCGGTCGCCTTCTTGGCCGCATCCTTGGCGAGCTGGGTCGCGTCGGTGCCGAGCGTCTTGGAATAGTTCTGCGCGGTCGCGGTCTGCTTGGCCTGCGACTGGACGAGCCGCTCGGGCGCGAGCTTTCCGTTCTCGTCGAAGTTGAAGGCGGCGGCGAGGCGCTGGTAACGCTCGTCCTTCAGGGAATTGGCGTAGCTCTTCGGATCGGACGGGTCGGATTTCAGGACGCGCAGGATCCTGGTCGGGCTCTCCGTCGCCGGATCGAGCTCGAAGGCCTTCATGAGGTAGGTGAAGACCGTGCCGTTGCGGATCAGCGCGTCGGCCCGCGTCGGGTTGCCGAGCGCGATCTTGAAGTTGCGGGCGTCGGTCGCGTCCGCCTTTTCGGCCTTGTCGTCGTAGAAGGTGAAGTAGCCGGCCGAGGTGTCGCGCGTCTGCGCCGCGCTCTGCGCCGTCTCGCCGACCAGCACGCTGCCGTCCGCGGCGAAGTTGAAGGCCGCGTTCAGCTTCGTCATCGCCGCCTTGCGCGCGTCGTCAGCGCTCATCGTGGCGAGGACGCCGGACGGGTTTGCCGGGTCGTCCTTCAGGACGGAGGCGATGTAGGTCGTGGTCTCGAAGGCCGGATCGAGGCCGACCGAGGTCAGGGCGTAGTTGAAGAGCCGGTCGTCCGCGAGAAGCTCGTCGACGCTGCGGATGGCGCCGATCTTCGCCTCGAAGTGGGCGGTCTCGTGCGCCGCGGCGACGGGCGTCGCGGATAGGCCGAGCTCGTCGTAGTAGTTCGACACGATCCCGCCGGCGCCGACCGCCGGGTCGACGATGCCGCCGGCCGCCACCGCGCCGCCTGCCTGGAAGCGGAACGTCGCCTTCAGCGCAGCGAGGCCGTCGCCGGTCGCGCTCGCCGCGCCCGTCAGAACGTCGCGCACGGCGCTTCGGTCCATGAGGTCCGGATCGAGCCCGACGGAGCGCATGGCCACTTCGTAGACCGCGCCGTTGTTCATGAAGTCGTCGACGTCGGCGATGCTCCCGATCGCGCTCGTGAAGGCCGCCGCCTTCTGCGAGGCGCCCGTCGAGCGTCGCACGTCCGCTTCCGAATAGGCCTCGACGATGGCGTCGAGCTGTGTCGTCGTCACCGCCTTCAGCGTCGAGGAGTCCGTCGACTTGGGAAAGTTGAAGGCGGCGGCGAAGGTGCGGTAGCGCGCGTCGGTCAGCTTGTTGGCGAAGGAGTCGGCGGCCGACAGGTCGCTTTCCAGGACTTTGCGCATGAAGGCCTTGGAACTGATCTGCTCCTCCAGGCCGTAGGCCTTCATCGCGTAGGAATAGAGGCGGTAGTTGTCGAGGAAGTCGTCGAGCGTCTTCACCTTGCCGATGTTGGCCTCGTAATAGGCCGTTTCGCGCTTGGTGACGGGCTCCGCCTCGGCCCGGGCGATCGATGCGGCGAAGTCGCGCGCGATGAGCTGGTAGCCGAGAAGCGTGGACTGCATGATCGTTCCGTCGGGCGCGTGTCGCGCGGACGAGGGTCGCGCGAGGAAAGCTTGCCTAGAAATATCGCCTCAAGGTTTACGGAGCCTTGTGGTGGTTTTTCCAAAGCGCGACCGCGTTCGGTTTATCTCGCACTTGCGAAATGAGAGCCGCTCCCGCAATCTCCGTCAAATTTTGGGCGGCGCGGGGAGCCGGCGTTGCCGCAGCGTTCGGGGGAGTGCAGCCGTGGCCATATCGAAGATCCTTGTCGCGAATCGATCGGAAATCGCGATCCGCGTGTTCCGCGCCGCCAACGAGCTGGGCCTCAAGACGGTCGCGATCTGGGCCGAGGAGGACAAGCTCGCGCTCCACCGCTTCAAGGCCGACGAGAGCTATCAGGTCGGCCGCGGCCCCCACCTGCCCCGCGACCTCGGGCCGATCGAGTCCTACCTCTCCATCGAGGAGGTGATCCGCGTCGCCAAGCTTTCCGGCGCCGACGCGATCCACCCCGGCTACGGCCTCCTGTCGGAAAGCCCGGAATTCGCCGAAGCCTGCGCCGAGGCCGGCATCACCTTCATCGGCCCGACGCCCGACACCATGCGGCGCCTCGGCAACAAGGTGGCGGCGCGCAACCTCGCCGTCGAAGTGGGCGTGCCCGTCGTGCCCGCCACCGACCCCCTACCCGACGACATGGCCGAGGTCGAGCGCCTGGCCGCCGGGATCGGTTATCCCCTGATGCTGAAGGCCTCCTGGGGCGGCGGCGGGCGCGGCATGCGCGCGATCCGCCAGCCGGAGGACCTCGCCCGCGAGGTGACGGAAGCCAAGCGCGAGGCCAAGGCCGCCTTCGGCAAGGACGAGGTCTATCTCGAGAAGCTCGTCGAGCGCGCCCGCCACGTCGAGGTGCAGATCCTCGGCGACACCCACGGCACCGTCGTCGACCTCTTCGAGCGCGACTGCTCGATCCAGCGCCGCAACCAGAAGGTCGTCGAGCGCGCCCCGGCCCCTTATCTCGATGACGCGCAGCGCCGCGAACTGGCAGCGCACGCGCGGACGATCTGCGCCGCCACGAACTACGTCGGCGCGGGCACGGTCGAGTTCCTGATGGACGCCGACACCGGCGCCTTCTACTTCATCGAGGTCAACCCGCGCATCCAGGTCGAGCACACGGTGACCGAGGTCGTCACCGGCATCGACATCGTCAAGGCTCAGATCCACATCCTCGACGGCCACGCCATCGGCACGCCCGAGAGCGGCGTGCCGCGCCAGGAGGACATCCGGCTCAACGGCCACGCCCTCCAGTGCCGCATCACCACCGAAGATCCGGAGCACAACTTCATCCCGGACTACGGCCGCATCACCGCCTATCGTGGCGCGACGGGCTTCGGCATCCGCCTCGACGGCGGCACGGCCTATTCGGGCGCGGTCATCACCCGCTACTACGACCCGCTGCTCGAAAAGGTCACGGCCTGGGCGCCCTCGCCCGAGGAAGCCATCGCCCGCATGGACCGGGCCCTGCGCGAGTTCCGCATCCGCGGCGTCGCCACCAACCTCACCTTCCTCGAAGCCATCATCGGCCACGAGAAGTTCCGCGACAATTCCTACACCACCCGCTTCATCGACACGACGCCAGAGCTCTTCGCCTCGGTGAAGCGCAAGGATCGCGCGACGAAGATCCTCACCTACCTCGCCGACGTCACCGTCAACGGCCATCCCGAGACCAAGAACCGCGTCCGGCCGCCGAAGGACCACGCGCCGCCCTACGCGCCGGTCGTGTCGCTGCCGATCCAGCCCGGCACGAAGCAGAAGCTCGACGAACTCGGCGCCCGCGGCTTCGCCGACTGGATGAAGGGCGAGACCCGCGTCCTCCTCACCGACACCACCATGCGCGACGGCCACCAGTCGCTGCTCGCGACGCGCATGCGCACGCACGACATCGTCGCCGCGGCCGACGCCTACGCCCGCGCGCTGCCGAACCTCTTCAGCCTCGAATGCTGGGGCGGCGCGACCTTCGACGTGTCGATGCGCTTCCTCACGGAAGATCCGTGGGAGCGCCTCGCCATGGTGCGCGAGCGCGTGCCCAACATCCTCCTCCAGATGCTGCTGCGCGGCTCCAACGGCGTCGGCTACGCCAACTATCCCGACAACGTGGTCCAGTACTTCGTGCGCGAGGCGGCGCGCGGCGGGGTCGACCTGTTCCGCGTCTTCGACTGCCTGAACTGGGTCGAGAACATGCGCGTCTCGATGGACGCGGTGATCGAGGAGGGCAAGCTCTGCGAGGGCGCCATCTGCTACACCGGCGACCTGCTCGATCCCGACCGCTCCAAGTACGACCTCAAGTACTACGTGGCGCTCGCCAAGGAGATGGAGGCCGCCGGCGCTCACATCCTGGGCCTCAAGGACATGGCCGGCCTCCTCAAGCCCGCCGCCGCCCGCGTCCTGTTCAAGGCGCTGAAGGAGGAGGTGGGCCTGCCGATCCACTTCCACACCCACGACACGTCGGGCATCGCCGCCGCGACGATCCTCGCGGCGGTCGAGAGCGGCGTCGACGCGGTGGACGCGGCGATGGACGCCTTCTCCGGCAACACCTCGCAGCCCTGCCTCGGCTCGATCGTGGAGGCGCTGAAGGGTCACGAGCGCGATCCCGGACTTGCGCCGGAGGCGATCCGGCGCCTGTCCTTCTACTGGGAAAGCGTGCGCAACCAGTACGCCGCCTTCGAGAGCGACCTGAAAGGGCCGGCCTCCGAGGTCTACCTTCACGAGATGCCCGGCGGGCAGTTCACGAACCTCAAGGAGCAGGCCCGCTCACTCGGCCTCGAGACGCGCTGGCACCTCGTCGCCCAGACCTATGCCGACGTGAACCGGATGTTCGGCGACATCGTGAAGGTGACGCCCTCCTCCAAGGTCGTCGGCGACATGGCGCTGATGATGGTCTCCCAGGACCTCACCGTGTCCGAGGTCGAGAACCCGTCGCGCGACATCGCCTTCCCGGACTCGGTCGTGTCGATGATGCGCGGCGATCTCGGCCAGCCCCCCGGCGGCTGGCCGGAGGGTATCCAGCGGAAGGTGCTGAAGAGCGAGGAGCCGATCACGGTGCGCCCCGGCTCGCTGATCCCGCCCGCAAACCTCGACGCCGAGCGCGTCAAGGCCGAGGAGAAGGTCGGGCGCAAGGTGAGCGACCAGGAGTTCGCCGCCTTCCTGATGTACCCGAAGGTCTTCACCGACTTCGCGGCCGCCCAGGAGCTTTACGGCCCCGTCTCCATGCTGCCGACGCCGGCCTATTTCTATGGCATCGCGCAGGAGGAGGAGGTGCTCGTCGAGATCGAGCGCGGCAAGACGCTCGTGGTGCGCAATCTCGGCTTCGGCGAGACCGACGACACGGGCATGAAGACGGTGTTCTTCGAGCTGAACGGCCAGCCGCGCCGCATCAAGGTGCCGGACCGCTCGACGGGCGGCGCATCCAAGGCGCGCCCCAAGGTCGAGCCCGGCAACGCGTCGCAGGTCGGCGCGCCCATGCCGGGCGTCGTCTCGACGCTGGCGGTCGCCGCCGGCCAGGCGGTGCGCACCGGCGACGTGCTCCTGTCGATCGAGGCGATGAAGATGGAGACGGCCATCCACGCCGACCGCGACGGCACCATCGCGAGCGTGCACGTTTCCGCCGGTTCGCAGATCGACGCCAAGGATCTCCTCGTCACCTTCGCCGGCTGACCAACCGCACCATCCATCCCGATAAGCCCGGCCGACCTCGATTCGCCGGGCTTTTTCGCGTTCTGCGACCGGATGGGCGGATCCACGGGCCCCCGCGGCAGGTTCCGCCTTGCGATAGTCCCAAAACACGGGTAAACGTGCACAAACTTGCACGCATGGGAGATCCGCATGCCCGAAATGTTGTCGCAGGAGCGCCAGGCGATCATCTGCGAGCGGCTCGGCCGCGAGGGCAAGGTCGTCGCGGGCGCGCTCGCCCGCGAGTTCGCCGTGTCGGAGGACACCATCCGCCGCGACCTGCGCGAGCTCGCCGCCGCCGGCCGCTGCGCCCGCGTCTACGGCGGCGCCCTGCCGATCATGCCCCCGCCCCCGCAGCATCCCTTCAAGGAGCGGCGCGACGCCGACCGCAGCCTGAAGGCGGCGTTGGGCGAGGCCGCCGCCGCGCTCGTGCCGCCCGGCTCCACCGTCTTCATCGACGCCGGCTCAACCAACGTCGCCGTTGCCGAAAGCCTCGCCCGGCGCGGCGAGCGCTTCACCGTGGTCACCCATTCGCCGGCGGTAGCCGTTGCCGTCGCGACCGGCGAGGCGACGGAAACGATCCTTCTCGGCGGTCGCCTCGACCGCGAAACGGGCGCGTGCCTCGGCGCCAAGACGCTGATCGAGCTGCAGGGCCTGCGGCCGGACATCATGATCCTCGGCGCGTGCGGGGCGGACCCGCTCGCGGGCATCACCGCCTTCTCCTTCGAGGACGCGGAGATCAAGCGCTGCGTGGCGGGAACCGCGCGCACCGTCATGGTGGTGGCGAGCGCCGATAAGCTCGGCCTCGGCGCGCCCTTCGTCGTCCTGCCCGCCGGCCGGCTCGGCCACCTCGTGACCCAGTCGGCCGCCGACGACGACGTCCTGTCGCGCTTCGAGGCGAACGGAACGACGGTCACCCGCGTGCCCTTCCCCGCCGCCTGACGCCCCACGGTTCCGGCCGTCCGGCCCGGAACGCCGTTGTCCCGTTCCATCGCAGCAAGAGGAGGCCGAGGCCCATGGCTCTCGCGTCCACCATCAGCCCGTCCTTTCCCTCCAGCCGGGCCGCGGTTTCCGCCGCCTTCTTCGCCAACGGCTTCGTGATCGGCGGCTGGGCGCCGCAGATCCCGATCCTGCGGAGCCGGCTCGGCATCGACGAGCCGACGCTCGGCCTCGTGATCCTCGCCTTCGGCATCGGCTCGCTGATCGCCATGCCGCTGGTCGGGGC
>CANJKV010000063.1 GCA_947474855.1 Aurantimonadaceae bacterium
CGGCCGGGCCCCGAATCCTTCGGCCAGAACTCCGGCCTCGGCCTGTCGATCTCGCGCCAGATCGTCGAGGCCCACGGCGGCACGCTGACGGCCGAGAACATCGAGGACGAGAACGCGCCCGACGGGATCGGGGGCGCGCGCTTCATCGTATCCCTGCCGACGCCGTGACTCCGCCCCCGGTTCACGTTCACGGCACCGCCATCGCGCTTGCGGGTCACGGAGTCCTGATCCGCGGCCGCCCGCGCTCCGGCAAGAGCGCCCTCGCCTTCATGGCCCTGCGCCGGGCCGAGGCCGCGGGACTGCCCGCCGGCCTCGTCGCCGACGACCAGGTGCGGCTGGTGCCGGGCGCCGACGGCCGGCTCGCCATGGCCGCGCCCGCGTCCATCGCCGGCCTTCTGGAACTGTCGGGGGTCGGCATCCTCGGCGAGGCGCAGAGCGTGGGAGTGCCGGCGCTCGACCTCCTCGTCGATCTTCTGGCCGATCCGGAGGCCGAGCGCCTGCCCGACCCCGCCGCGGGCCGCCTCGCCGGCCGGCCCGTGCGCCGCATCGTCCTGCCCGAGCGCGAGGCGGCGCTCGGCGCCGAGATCCTCGTTCACCTCGCCCGAAACGGCTTCGCCGGCTTCGACGCGCGCCTCGACGCGCCGTGACCGGAAGGCCGCAGGAGGCAAACAGTCGCGGCGACGGGCTTGCCTATCGGGCGCGCCGTGACAAGATGCGCCGCCGAAACCGTGCCGCGCCGCAGATGACGAAGGGGCAGCGCACGGACGGGGCAGGCGCGGCGCCGACCGCGGCTGCCGTCTCAGCGGAGTTCGATGCCATATGATCGGTTTGGTGCTCGTCACGCACGGGCGTTTGGCGGAGGAGTTCCGCAACGCCCTCGAGCACGTCGTCGGGCCCCAGGACGCCCTCGAGACCATTTCGATCGGTCCGGACGACGACATGGAGCAGCGCCGCACCGACATCGTCGAGGCGGTGGCCCGCACGGACCGCGGCAAGGGCGTGATCCTTCTCACCGACATGTTCGGCGGCACGCCCTCCAACCTCGCGATCTCGGTGATGAGCGGCGAGGGCATCGACGTCCTCGCCGGCATCAACCTGCCCATGCTGATCAAGCTTGCCAAGGTACGCGCCGACATGCCGATGGCCGAGGCGCTCGGCCTCGCGCAGGAGGCGGGGCGCAAGTACATCAACGTCGCCAGCCGGGTGCTCAGCGGCAAATGAATCCCGAACGCTCGCCCGGCCCCGCGCCGCGGTACCTCACCATCTGCAACAAGCGCGGCCTCCATGCCCGCGCCTCGGCCAAGTTCGTGCTCGTCGCCGAGAAGTTCGATGCCGAGCTGACCATCTCCAAGGACGGCCTCAGCGTCGGCGGCCAGTCGATCATGGGCCTGATGATGCTCGCCGCCGGCCAGCACAGCACCATCGAGGTCTCCGCCTCCGGCCGGGAGGCGAGCCAAGCCCTCGACGCCATCGAGGCGCTCGTCGCCGACCGTTTCGGCGAGGAATGCTGAGGGGACGGCAGGCCGCCCCCTGAACGACCAAGCTCAGTTCGGCGAGGCCGGCTGACCCGCCGGCGGCTCCGCAGTCCCATCCTCGTCCAGAAGGTCGGCCCAGAGCAGGCGCGCCGATTCGCGCGCGGCGGCAAGGTCCAGGGCGAGACCGCCCTCGCGCGCGGCGCGGGCAATGTCGTCGCGAAGCCCCGCCGCCGGCCCGTCGCCGCCGGCCGCCGCAGCGCTCGCCAAGGCGAAGGCCTGCGTCAGGTCGCGCGGCCGGCCGCGCCCCTCGTAGGCGTCGAAGGCTTCCTGCCGCAGCGCCGCGAAGTCGCGCCCGCGGACCGCCGCGTTGAACCGTTCGACCCAGGCCGCGCCGTCCGGCGTTCCGGCGAAGCGGTTGCCCGCCTCGGCTTCCGCCTGCGCGAGTTCCGCCGGACCGAGCCGTCCGCGCAGCACCTCGATGCCCGCGGAAACGTCAGGAGCCGCCGGAACGCTCGCGAGCGCGACGTAGAGGCCCCGCGCCTCGTCCGGGTCGAGGGCGATGGAGGGATCGACGCCGAGGGCTTGCCCCGCCAGCCGCACGGCCGCCGGATCGCCTGCGAGTGCTTCGGATCGCACCAGGGCAAGGCCCGCCGCCGCGTCCTGCGGCGCGCCGCGCCCGGCGATCAGGCGCTCGGCCAGCCACAACCGTTCCGCCGCGGGAGCGTCGAGGCCGAGCGCGAGAGCGTCCGGCGCGAGGAGCGGGGCGGCGGGCGGCGGGCCGTCCACCACGGTCGGGCGGAGCGACAGGATGGTCGCCGCCGTCAGCGCCTCGTTCTGGAGCGCCGCCAAGTCCACCGGCTCCTCCGGGTCCAGGCCGATGAAGATGCGGCTCGGCTCGGCGATGAAGCGCTGGAGGGCGGCGCTCCATTCTCCGGACTGGCGCACGACCTCGGGATCGTCGGCGCCGGGACGGCCCACCAGCAACTGCTGGGGCATCGTCGCCGCCATCATGCCGGCAAAGCCCCGCATCGCGTCCGGCGTCATGGCGTTCTCGCGCGCCGCGGCGGCGATCCCCGCCTCGATGAGCCCGCGATCGACGAAGCTCGCCTCGAAGAAGCGCAGGCGCCCGAGAATCTCCGGCGCCGGCTCGGTGACCGTGCCGTCGGCTTCAAAGGTCGCCTCCTGCATCGGCACGAGGATGTGGAAGCCGTCGATCCCGATCGCCGCGTCCAGCAGGCCGAGCTTCGGCAGGTCGAGCGTCACGTCGACGTCGAAGGAGGCGGAGGGCTCGTCCACGGTGCCGGCGACGAGGATGCTGCCGCGCAGCGTCTCGATGTCCAGCTCGCGCAGCATGGCGCGCGTTTCCTCGTCGAGCGGCAGGGCGCGGGTGTCGAGAGACACCGCGTCGAAGGCCTGCGTCGTCGCGCCGACGCTCCAGCGGCCGATCTCCACGACGACCCCGCCGCGTTCCAGCCGCAGGTCCCGCGCGACGAAGCGCTTCGTCACGGGATCGTAGGCCCGCGAGCCGTAGGTGATCCCGACGAAGGAGCGGGCGAACTGCACCGTGACGTCGAAGATCGTCGGCGAATAGGCGAGGAGGCTGGCGGCGAGGCCGGAACCGGCCTCCGCGCGCGGCTCCCGCGGCAGGCGGTCGGCCGCGACGGCCGGAGCCCCCGCGCCGATCCCTGCGGCAAGCGCGAGAGCGAGAGCGAAAGCCGCGATCCCGCTTGCCGGGCAGCGGCGTGTTCCACCAGTGCGAGCCTTGCATGCCATGGGCCGAGCATCTCCCTGCCTCGCGACGATCGCGAGCCCGCTCCGTGCGGGCTTCATCGACATAGAACCGCGCGACAGGACTGACATGCCCGGGCAGCCGGCGTCCAATCCGAGCGATCATATAAAGAGATACTTATATCAGCTTGTGCAAAATGCGCATTCCTGCTAGATCGCCGCCAATCCCGCTCCCCCGAAACGATCCACGGACATCCCATGGCCACCACGCCCGACTACGTCGTCAAGGACATCGCGCTCGCCGATTACGGCCGCAAGGAGATCATGATCGCCGAGACCGAGATGCCCGGTCTGATGGCCTGCCGCGCCGAATTCGGCGCCGAGCAGCCCCTGAAGGGCGCCCGGATCACCGGCTCGCTGCACATGACGATCCAGACGGCGGTCCTCATCGAGACGCTGAAGGCGCTCGGCGCCGAGGTGCGCTGGGCCTCCTGCAACATCTTCTCGACGCAGGACCACGCCGCCGCCGCCATCGCCGCCACCGGCACGCCGGTCTTCGCGGTGAAGGGCGAGAGCCTGACCGAGTACTGGGACTACACCGATCGCCTCTTCCAGTGGCCGGACGGCGAGCCCTCCAACATGATCCTCGACGACGGCGGCGACGCCACGATGTACATCCTGCTCGGCGCCCGCGCCGAGGCCGGCGAGGACATCCTCAAGGACCCGGGCTCGGAAGAGGAAGAGATCCTCTTCGCGCAGATCAGGAAGCGCCTGGCTGCGACGCCCGGCTTCTTCGCCCGCCAGCGCGACGCGATCCGCGGCGTGACGGAGGAAACGACGACGGGCGTCAACCGGCTCTACCAGCTGCAGAAGCAGGGCCGCCTGCCCTTCCCCGCGATCAACGTCAACGACTCGGTGACGAAGTCGAAGTTCGACAACAAGTACGGCTGCAAGGAAAGCCTCGTCGACGGCATCCGCCGCGGCACCGACGTGATGATGGCCGGCAAGGTGGCCGTCGTCTGCGGCTACGGCGACGTCGGCAAGGGCTCGGCCGCCTCGCTCGCGGGCGCCGGCGCCCGCGTCAAGGTCACCGAGGTCGACCCGATCTGCGCCCTCCAGGCCGCCATGGACGGCTTCGAGGTGACGACGCTGGAGGAGGCCGCGCCCACCGCCGACATCGTCATCACGGCGACCGGCAACAAGGACGTTGTCACCCTCGACCACATGCGCGCCTTCAAGGACATGTGCATCGTCGGCAACATCGGCCACTTCGACAACGAGATCGACGTGGCGGGCCTCAAGAACCTCAAGTGGGTGAACGTCAAGCCGCAGGTCGACCTCGTCGAGTTCCCCGGCGGCAAGCGGATGATCCTCCTCTCGGAGGGCCGCCTCCTCAACCTCGGCAATGCGACCGGCCATCCGTCCTTCGTGATGTCGGCCTCCTTCACCAACCAGACGCTGGCGCAGATCGAGCTCTTCACCAAGGGCGAGAAGTACCGCAACGAGGTCTACGTCCTGCCCAAGCACCTCGACGAGAAGGTCGCCCGCCTTCATCTCGACAAGCTCGGCGCCAAGCTGTCGACGCTGTCGGAAGGCCAGGCCTCCTATATCGGCGTCACGCCGCAGGGCCCCTTCAAGGCCGAGCACTACCGCTACTGAGACGAACGGCCGGGGTGCAAGATTTCGCAACCTCGGGATGCATTGCCGCATTTTCGCCACAGGCCCGCCGGAAACCCTTCCGGCGGGCCTTGACCTTTTTCGAACCCGCCAAGGCCCTGCCAAACCTGCTCCAAGCTTGCCGATCGGCAACGCCGGCGCCGGTTTTGACTGTCAACCCCCGTTTTCAGCTTTGCCCAGATTCTGCCATAGAATAGATTGGCCGCTCGCGGGACGCGGTGCATGTCCAGTCCGTTCCCGCGAGGCAGGATGTGGCGTCTTTTCCTGTTGATGCGGCAATCGATACGGGGGCGGACGAATGCGGATGCGTCGAGGGTCCGGATGCGCGGATGCGCGCCGGAAGGCATCGGATTCGTGCAAAAATTCGGGCTCGGGTGAGCCGGGGGCGGAGACCGGCTCTTCGCGGCGCCCGCTCGCCCGGATTCTGCAGGCGCTGCGGCGGGGCACGGCCGCGGCCGGCGTCGCTCTCGTCGCGGCAACGCCCTGCCTCGCGCAGGAGGCAAACGCGGACGGACTCGTCGGCGGCTTCCTCGCGCCCGGCGAAGTCTTCTATCTGTCCTTCAGCGCCTTTCTGATCGGCGGCGGCATGCTGGCCGCCGTTTATCTCCTGCGCCGCCGCCAGGAAGTCGCAGTCGAGAACGAGGCGCTGAAGGCGGCCCTCGCCGAGGCCCGCGGGATCGCCGAGCAGCGCGGCGCGCTTCTGGCCGCCGACGGCGAGCGCATCCTCGTCTTCAACGGTCCGGGCGGAGCGGCCGACATCGTCGGCACCCTCGACCCGGCGCTCGGCGTCCCCGTCGATCCCCAGCGCTTCCTCGCCTTCGACACCTGGCTGCCGTCCGACGTCGCCCGCCAGCTTCCCGCCCGCATCGCGACGCTGCGCGCCGAGGCCGCGGCCTTCACGCTCTCCGCCGACCTGCCCAGGGGCGCGATCATCGAGATCACCGGCAAGCCGCTCGGCGGCGAGGCCGTGGTGCGCTTCACGCCGCTGAAGGGCCTGCGCGAGGCGCAGGCCGCGCTGAAGGCCGACCACGCGCGCGCCGCCGCGACGATCGCGACCCTCCAGAGCCTCTTCGACGCGGCGCCGCTCCCCGTCTGGCTGCGCAGCCGCGACCGGCGGCTCGCCTGGGTCAACGCCGCCTACGGCCGCGCCGTCGACGCCCCGGATCCCGAGGCCGCCCTGAAGAACGGCGCCGAGTTCCTCGGCGAGGCAGACCGCGCCGCCATCGCCGCGCGGATCGAAGCCGGCGGGACCTTCGACGACAAGCTGTCCACCGTGGTCGACAACGACCGGCGCACCTTCCACGTCGTCGACGTCGCCGGCCCCTTCGGCTCGGCAGGATTGGCGGTCGACGTGTCCGAAGCCGAGGAAGCGCGGCGCGTCCTCGCGCAGACGCTGGCCAACCACGCCGACACGCTCGACCAGCTGACCACGGCGGTCGCCCGCTTCGACGACCGCACGCAGATCACCTATCACAACGCCGCCTTCCAGAAGCTCTTCGGCCTGTCCTCCGCCTATCTCGGCTCGAAGCCCGACCATGTCTCGATGATGGACATGCTCCAGTCGCGCGGCACGCTGCCGATGGACAGACCCCTGCGCGAACTGAAGAACGAGGTGCTCGCCGCCTATCGCGCGACCGCCCCGGTCGAGCTGATGTGGCACCTGTCGGGCGGCCGGACCCTGCGCGTCTTCGCCAATCCGCAGCCCCAGGGCGGCGCGACCTGGGTCTTCGAGGACCTGACCGAGAAGATCGAGCTGGAAAGCCGCCTCAACTCGCTGGTCCGCCTCCAGCGCGAAACGCTGGACTACCTCAAGGAGGCTGTCGCCGTGTTCGGGCAGGACGCGCGGCTGCGCCTGTTCAACCCGGCCTTCGCCGAGATGTGGGAGCTGTCCACCGAGTTCCTCGACACCAAGCCGCGCATCCAGAAAATCGCCGAGTCGGCGCCCGGCCGCATCGCGGCGGACACCGGCGCCGAAGCCGGGGGCGCCGCGGCCTGGGACCGCTTCGTCCTCGCCGTCACCGCCATGGACGAGGGCCCGCGCGAGAGCGAGGCCGGCACGCTCGAATTCGGCGACGGCCGGGTTTATTCCTTCGGCATCGTGCCCCTGCCGGGCGGGCAGACCATGCTGACCTTCGCCGACATCTCCACCGCCCGCCAGGCCGAGCGCATGCTGCGCGAGCGCAACGAGGCGCTGGAGCAGGCCGACCAGATCAAGACCGATTTCGTCCAGCACGTGAACTACGAGCTGCGCTCGCCGCTGACCAACATCATCGGCTTCTCGGCGCTCCTGCGCTCGCCCGACACGGGGCCGCTCAACACGCGCCAGAGCGAGTATCTCGACTACATCTCCTCCTCGACCGCCGCGCTCCTGACCATCGTCAACGACATCCTGGATCTCGCGACTCTCGATGCCGGGATCATGGACCTCGAGCTCGGCGAGGTGGAGATCGCCAAATCCGTCGAGCAGGCCGCCGAGGGCGTGCGCGACCGGCTGCTGGAAAGCGGCGTCGACCTGCAGCTCGACGTCGACGGGGCGGGGCGCACCATGATCGCCGACGGCCACCGCCTGACGCAGGTTCTGTTCAACCTCCTCGCCAACGCCGTGAACTTCGCCCCCGCCGGCTCCACGGTCACCCTGTCGGCCCGGCGCGAGGCGGGCGACGTCGTCTTCCGCGTGTCGGATCGCGGCCAGGGCATCCTGCCGGCCCAGCTCGCCAAGATCTTCGAGCGCTTCGAATCGAACCCGGCCGGCGGCCGCCGCTCCGGCGCCGGGCTCGGCCTGTCCATCGTCAAGAGCTTCGTCGACCTCCACGGCGGTTCGGTCACCGTCGATTCCGGCATCGGCCGCGGCACGCAGATCGTCTGCCGCTTCCCTGCCGACCCGAACGCCCCCGCGCCTCCGCCCTCGCGCGGCAACAAGCCGAACCCGGCCGATCGGAGCGACAAGGGCGACGGGCTGCCCCGGGCCGCCGAATGATCGCGGCGCACGACAGCGCCGAGCCCGCGGCCGTCGAAGCCGTCGCGGTCGAGCTGCCCGACGAGGCCGCGAGCCTCCTCTTCGCCGCCGACCTCGCCCGCGCGGTGAAGCCCGGCGACCTCGTCTCGCTCGCCGGCGACCTCGGTGCCGGCAAGACCTTTCTCGCCCGCGGCCTCGTGCGGGCGCTAGCCGAAGCGCCGGACCTCGAGGTTCCCTCCCCGACCTTCACCCTCGTCCAGACCTACGACGAGTGCCGCCCGCCCGTCATCCACGCCGATCTTTACCGCCTCGCCGATCCCGCGGAGGTCGAGGAACTGGGCCTTGCCGAAGCGCGCGAGAGCGGGAGCCACATCCTTCTCGTGGAATGGCTCGACAAGGCGGACGGACGCCTCGGGGCGCCGAGCCTCGCCGTCTCGCTCGAACATGCCGGCGCTGACGGGGAAAGCCGCCGCGCGATCGTTTCCGGCGACGCGGACGCGCTGGCGCGGCTGCGCCGCTCGCTCGCCATCCGCGACTTCCTGCGCTCGCACGGACACGGCACGGCGCGCCGCCGCCACCTCACCGGCGACGCCTCGGCTCGCGCCTACGAGACGGTTGAGTCGAAGAACGGCGACGTCCTCGTCCTCATGGATTCGCCGCGCCGGCCGCCCGGGCCGGTGATCCGCGACGGCCTGCCCTATACGCGGCTCGTCCACGTCGCCGAGGACGTCATGCCCTTCGTCGCGGTGGACGAGGCGCTGCGCGATGCCGGCTTCGCCGCGCCCGCGATCCACGCTGCCGACCTCGACGCCGGCCTCCTCCTCATCGAGCACCTCGGCACGGACGGAGTCCTCGATGGAGCCGGCGCGCCGATCCCCGAGCGCTACGAGGCGACGGTCCGGCTTCTTGCCGCGCTTCACTCACGCCCCTGGAACCCGCGCATCGAGATCGCGATCGCGCCCGGCGCTGTCCACACCGTCCCGGCCTTCGATCCCCGCGCCATGGGCATCGAGGTCTCGCTCCTCCTCGACTGGTTCCTGCCGCGCATGCGCGGCCGGCCGACCTCGGCGGAGGAGCGCGCGCGCTTCGCCGCCGTCTGGGACGCCCTCTTCGAGATCGTCGGCCGGTCGGAAGCGAGCCTCGTCCTTCGCGACGTCCATTCGCCGAACCTCATCTGGCGGGCGCACGAGACGGGTCACCGCCGGCTCGGGCTCATCGACTTCCAGGACGCGATGATCGGCCCGGCGGCCTACGACGTCGCCTCCCTCGCCCAGGACGCGCGCGTCGACGTCTCGCCGGATCTGGAAGCGCGCCTCGTGCTCGCTTATCGCCGCGCCCGCGAGAGCGCCGACGCCGGCTTCGGCGCCGCCCGCTTCGAGGAAGCCTACGCGATCATGGCGGCCCAGCGCGCCACCAAGATCCTCGGCCTCTTCGTGCGGCTGGACGAGCGCGACGGGAAACCCCACTATCTGCGCCACCTCCCCCGCATTCGAGACTATATGCGCCGATCCCTGAACCACCCCACGCTAGCCCGCCTCCGGCAGCTCTATGCGGACTGGAGCCTCCTCGACGAGGCCCCCGTCCCGCCGCGCACGATCGGAACGCGGCCGTGAGCGAGGCGCCCCGCCGCGCGGCCGGCACCGGCCGGCCGCGCCCGAAAACCGCGATGGTGCTCGCCGCCGGCCTCGGCAAGCGCATGCGCCCGATCACCTCGACCATCCCAAAGCCCCTCGTCGAGGTGCGCGGCAAGGCGCTGATCGACTACGGGCTCGACGCCCTCGCCCGCGCCGGCGTGGAGCGGGTCGTCGTCAACGTCCACTACCTCGCCGACCAGCTGCGCGCCCACCTTCGCCGGCGCACCGACATGGAGATCGTCCTGTCCGACGAGACGGAGCAGCTCCTCGATTCGGGCGGCGGCATCGTCAAGGCGCTGCCGCACCTGGGAGCCGAGCCGTTCTTTCTCCTCAACGCCGACACCTTCTGGATCGAGGGCTGGCGCGACAATCTCGACCTCCTCGCCGACCTCTTCGACCCCGCGCAGATGGACATCAGCCTCCTTATCGCCAACATGCGCCAGGCGACGGGCTACGAAGGGCGCGGCGACTTCACCATGGACGTCGAGGGACGCCTCGCCCGCGTGCCGGAGCGGGACCTGTCGCCCTTCATCTATGCCGGGGCGGCGATCCTGAAGCCGGAAATCTTCGCCAGGATGTCGCCCGAGCCTTTCTCGCTGAACCGCTGCTTCGACCGCGCCATCGAGGCCGGCCGCCTCTTCGGCGTGCGCATGGACGGGCTGTGGATCACCGTGGGAACGCCCGGCGCCATCGCCGAGGCGGAAGCCGCGATGGCTGCGAGCGCCGCCTGAAGGCGACCATGCGATTCGCGTGCGGCCGCCGGCTGCGGTAGGGCATTCTTTCAGCCTTCGCATCAGACTGGCGCCATGCAGCTCCGCGTCCTCTCGATCCCACCCGGCCTGCCGTTCCTGCGGACGCTCGCGCGCGAGTTTCTCGACGGGCGGATCGTGCCGGGCTTCCGGCACGATCCCGCCGACCCGCTGAAGCTCGCAGGCGCGACCATTCTCCTGCCCTCGCGCCGCGCCGCGCGCCTCCTGGCGGCCGAGTTCGCGGCCGCCCTCGGCGGCGGGCCGGCGATCCTGCCGACCCTGCGCGTCGTCGGCGAGGCGGACGAGACGGCCGCCTTCCTCCTGCCCGGCGGGGCCGAGGCCGCACTCTCGCCCGTGGTCAGCGGCATGGAGCGCCGGCTGATCCTCGCCCGCCTCGTGCGCCGCTGGCGCCGCCTGACGACGCGCGAGGAGGTGGAAGCCCTGATCGAGCACGACATCCCCCCGCCGGCCTCCGCGGCCGACGCGCTCTGGCTCGCCCGGGACCTCTGCGAACTCCTCGACGAGGCGGAAAACGAGAACGTCTCGCTCGATGGCCTCGCCGAGCTCGCCCCCGAGCGCCTCAGCGACTGGTGGCGAATGACGCTGGACTTCCTCGCGATCCTCACCCGCCACTGGCCGGACATCCTCGCCGCCCGCGGCCTCGTGTCGGAGGCGAGCGCGCGCAACGCCGCCGAGCGCGCGCTTGCCGAGCGGCTGGCGCTGGAAGGCTCGCCCGGCGGGCCGATGGTGATCGCCGGCTCCACCGCCACGGCTCCCGCGAGCGTCGAGCTGATGCGCGCGGTCGCCCGCCTGCCGAACGGCGCCCTCGTCCTGCCCGGCCTCGACCGCGACCTCGACAAGGCCGGCTGGGACGCGATCGACGTGTCCCGCGCCATCGCCTCGCCCGGTCATCCGCAATATCCGATGAAGCGCATCCTCGGCCGCCTCCTGCTGCCGCCCGAGGCGGTCGACCACGTCGGCGGCGCGGACGATCCCGCCGATCCCCGCCGCGCCCGCGAGCGCCTCCTGTCCTTCGCGCTCCGCCCCGCCGAGACCACCGCCGTCTGGGCCGAGGAAGCCGGCGCGATCCCGCCCGCCGCCATCGACGGCCTCGCGCTCGTCGAGGCGCCGGACGAGCGCACGGAAGCCCTCGCCGCAGCCATCGCCATGCGCCATGCGCTGGACGTGCCGGGCGCGACCGCGGCCCTCGTCACGCCCGACCGCAATCTCGCCCGCCGCGTCGTCGCCGAGCTGCAGCGCTTCGGCATCGAGGCGAACGATTCGGCCGGCCGGCCGCTCGCCTCCACCGCGCCCGGCACGCTGCTCTCGCTCGTCCTCGACGCGGCGCTGCGCCCCGGCGACCCGCTCACCCTCGTCTCGCTCCTCAAGCACCCCCTGATGCGCGCCGGCATGATGCCGGGCGAGGCGCGCCGCGCCGCCCGCGCCATCGAGACGATCGCCCTGCGCGGCCGCGTCGGCGTGCCCGACGTCGCCAAGCTCCCCGAGCTCCTGGCGTCCGCCCTGGAAGACCTCCTCGAAGCCACCAACGTGCCGCGCCCGGTGCGCCTCGTCGGCCCGAACGACCGCGAACTCGCCAAGACCCTGGCGGCCAATCTCGCGGCCGCCCTGGAGCCCTTGACCGCGCTGCGCGGCGCCGAGCCCGCCGAGCTCGGCGACGTCGCGCCGCTCGTCACCCGCGCCGTCGAGGCCGCGGCGGCCGATCCCGAGGGCAGCGCCGCCAAGCTCTACGCCTTCGAGACCGGCGAGGCGCTGGCCGCCTTCCTGTCGGACCTCGTCCAGGCGCCGGCGACCGGCTTCGGCGTCGAGCCGGGCGACCTGCCGGACGTCGTGCGCGCCCTCCTCGCCGACCGGACCGTTCGCCCGCGCGGCGGCCTGTCGACCCGCGCCTTCATCCTCGGCACGATCGAGGCGCGCCTTGCCCATGTCGACCTCGCGGTGCTCGCCGGCCTCAACGAGAACACCTGGCCGGGCGGCGCCAAGTCCGGCGCCTTCCTGTCGCGGCTGATGCGCTCGGAAATGGCGCTGGAGCCCCCGGAGCGGCGGATCGGCCTTGCCGCCCACGACTTCTGGATGGCGATGGGTGCGCCGCAGGTCGTCCTGTCGCGCTCGACGCGCTCGGGCGGCGCGCCGACCATCGCCTCGCGCTGGCTGCAGCGCCTCCTCGCAGTGGCGGGCAAGGAGGGCGCGGCCGCCATGCGCCGCGAGGGCGAGCCCTATCTGGCGCACGCCGTCGGCATCGACCGGCCGGCGCCCGGCACCCCTCCACCCGCGGCCAGCCCGAGGCCCGCCCCGCGCCCTCCGCTCGGCTTCCGTCCGACGAGCTATTCGGTGACCGAGGTCGAGACGCTGATCCGCGACCCCTACGCCGTCTATGCCCGGCGAATCCTGCGCCTGGAGCCGATGCCGGACCTCATCCGCAGCCCGGGCGCCGCCGATCGCGGCATCCTCTTCCACCGCGTCCTCGGCGACTTCGTCGCGGACGGCAACGATCCGGCGGGCCCCGAGGCCGAGACGATCCTTCTCGCCTATGCCCGCGAGGCCTTCCAGGAGGAGCGCCTGCCGGCCGAGATCGAGGCCGTCTGGTGGCCGCGCATGGAGGCGATGGCGCGCAACGTCGTCGCCTGGGAGCGCGAGCGCGCCCCCCGCGTGGCCAGGCGCCTCGCCGAGCTGAAGGGCGCGCTGGACGTTCCCGACATCGAGGTGAAGCTGACGGGCCGCGCCGACCGCGTCGACGTGATGACCGACGGGAGCCTCGAGATCATCGACTTCAAGACCGGCAGCGGCCCGTCGGTGAAACAGGCCCGCACGCTTCTGGCGCCGCAGCTCCCGCTGGAAGCCGCGATGGCCCGCTACGGCGGTTTCGCGGCCGGCGGCGCGCCGGCCGCCCCCGTCGGCGAACTCCTCTTCGTGCGCCTGAAGGAGCGCGAGGTCGAGCCCGAGCCCTTGTCGAAGGCGGCGACGGCCACGAGCGAGGCCATCACCGCCGACGACCTCGCCTGCCGCGCCCACGAGAAGTTCCGGGCGCTCGCCGCCCTCTACGCCAAGCGCGACACGCCCTACCCGTCGCGGGCGCGGCCGTATCTCGCCAGCGACTTCTCCGGCACCTACGACCACCTGGCGCGGGCGCGCGAATGGTCGGCGGGCGTGGAGGGGGAGGAATGAGCGTGCGCTGCCATACGACGCCCTCCGCCGTGCAGAATGAAGCGCCTCCCCTCGCCCGCTTGCGGGAGAGGGTGGCCGGCGAAGGCCGGCCGGGTGAGGGTGTCGGCCGCGCAGCGGCCAACGATCGCTGTCGCGAAGCATCCGTTCGGCTTCGCCTCACCCCCCTCATCCCGCTGCCGCGACCTTCTCCCACCAGCGGGAGAAGGGAGCAGCTTCGCCGTTCGCTGCCCGTCGGAGCCCGCCCGTGAGCTTCACCGTCAGCCCCCGCACCGACGCCGCGCAGGCCGAGGCCTCCGATCCGGCCCGCTCGGCCTTCGTGTCCGCCAATGCCGGCTCCGGCAAGACGCACGTCCTGACGCAGCGCGTCGTGCGCCTGCTTTTGTCCGGCGCCGAGCCCTCGCGCATCCTGTGCCTGACCTACACCAAGGCGGCGGCCGCCGAGATGGCGAACCGCGTCTTCGGGCGGCTCGCGCTCTTCGCGACGCAGCCGAAACGCGCGCTCGACGCGGACCTCAGACGCCTCCTCGGTCGCACGCCCCGCGATCCCGACCGCATCCGCGCGCGCCAGCTCTTCGCCTGCGCGCTGGAAACGCCGGGCGGCCTGAAGATCCAGACCATCCACGCCTTCTGCGAGGCGATCCTCCACCAGTTCCCGATCGAGGCGGGCGTTCCCGGCCACTTCGAGGTCATGGACGACGCGGAGAGCGCGCTGCTTCTCGCCGAGGCGCGGCGGCGCCTCGTCACCGGGGGCGGCCTGCCCTTCGGCCGCCAGCCGAGCCAGGCCGAGCGCGACGCCCGCGTCGCCGCCTTCGCCGACGCGCTCGGCCTCGCCGGCGAGAAGGGGCTCGATTCGCTCCTGCGCGAGATCGTCTCCAAGCGCGACGCGATCCGCCGCCACATGGAGGAGACGGGCGACCTTCCCGGCGCGCTCGGCACGCTCGCCGAGTCGCTCGGGCTTCCGCCGGGCGCCGACGAAGCCGCCGCGCTCGCGGCGGTCTGGCCGTGCCCCGGCCTCGACGAGCCCTTCCTGCGCGATCTCGCCGCCACCTGCCGCCGCACGAAGAAATCGTCGGACGGGAAATTCGCCGACGGGGTCGACGCCTGCTTCGCGCCGGCCGCGCTCGCCGCCCCCGAAGCGCGTTTGGCGGCGCTCGGCGCGCTCCTCCTCACGAAGGAAGGGCAGCCGAAGAAGAAGCCCGTCACCAAGGCGGTGCTGGACGCCCTTCCGGAGCTGGACGAGCGGCTGGCGCGAGCCTTCGCCCACGTCGAGGCCATGCGCGACCGGCTCGCCTCGCTGCGCCTCTACCGGGCGAGCGCCGCGGCGCTGATCCTCGCCGACGCGCTGGAGCGCGACTACGCGCTTCTCAAGCGCCGGCGCGGGCGGCTCGACTTCGAGGACCTCATCGTCGCCACCGCCGACCTCCTCACCCGCTCCGACGCCTCGGCCTGGGTGCACTACAAGCTCGACCAGGGCATCGACCACGTCCTCATCGACGAGGCGCAGGACACGAGCCCGCGGCAGTGGGAGGTGATGCGCTCGCTGATCGACGAGTTCTTCGTCGGCCAGACCGCCCGCGAGGCCAAGCGCACCATCTTCGCGGTCGGCGACGAGAAGCAGTCGATCTATTCCTTTCAAGGCGCGCTGCCGCGCATGTTCGCCGACGAGCGGCGATCGCTGCTCGCCCGCGCGCAAGGGGCCGAGCGCGCCTTCTCGGTCGTGGAGCTGCACCAGTCCTTCCGCTCGTCCGGCGTCGTCCTCCAGGCCGTCGACCGCGTCTTCTCGGCTCCCGAGAACCGCCGCGGCCTGTCCGCCGACGACCGCCCGCCGGCGCACGAGACCGTGCGCCAGGGAACGCCCGGCCTCGTCGAGCTCTGGCCGGCCTTCGTGTCGGGCAGCATCGAGGAGCCGGAGGACTGGCTGGAGCCCGTCGACGTCCAGCCGGAGAACGCGCCGACGAGCCGCCTCGCCCGCCGCATCGCCGAAACGGTGAAGGGCTGGCTCGGCGACGCCATCGAGACGCGCGACGGCCCGCGGCCGCTCGGCCCCGGCGACGTGCTCGTCCTCGTGCGCAAGCGCTCGCCCTTCGTGGACGCCATGGGCAAGGCGCTGCGCGACGCCGGCATTCCCGTCGCGGGCGCCGACCGGCTGCTTCTCACCGACCACATCGCCGTCTGCGACCTCATCTCGCTCGGCCGCGCCGTCGTCAACGTCGACGACGAGCTGTCGCTGGCGGAAGCGTTGAAGAGCCCGCTCTTCGACTTCTCCGAGGACGAGCTGATGGCGCTCGCCCTCGTGCGCGATCCCTTCGAGCCCTTGTCGCTGTCGCTGCGCCGGATGGGCACGACGGAAGGGGCGGCGCGAGCCTCCTACCTGGAGCTTCCGGGCCTCAACCTCGAAGCCTTCCGCGAGAAGTCGGCGCTCGCCGGCGACCGGCTCGACGCGATGCGCGACCGCGCAGGGTTTGCCGGTCCCTTCACCTTCTTCGCGCGGGTGCTGGCTCGCGAGGGCGGGCGCGCCGCGCTGGTGCGCCGGCTCGGCGAGGATGCGGGCGAGGTCATCGACGCCTTTCTCGACCTCGCGCTCGCCCACGAGGACGCGCACGGCCCCGGCCTCGACGCCTTTCTCGCCGAGCTCGTCGCCGAGCCGCCGCAGATCAAGCGCGAAATGGAGCACGGCCGCGGCGAGGTGCGGATCATGACCGTCCACGCCTCCAAGGGCCTGGAAGCGCCGGTGGTCTTCCTGGTCGATCCCGGCTCGGCCCCGTTCCATCCGAGCCACGGGGCCAAGATGATGCGCTGGGAGGACATGCCGGGCCTGCCGCCGTACGCGGCCCCCGGCTTCCTGTGGCGCGCCTCGACGAGCGCCCGCAATGCCGCGCTGCAGGGCCTCGCCGAGGTCGAGAAGCGCGGCGCCGAGGACGAGTACCGCCGCCTCCTCTACGTCGGCATGACGCGCGCCGCCGACCGTCTCGTCCTGTGCGGCACGGCCGGCGCGAAGGGGCCGCACGACGAGTGCTGGCTCCGGATCGCCGAGCGCGCGCTGGAGCCGGTCTGCGAGGAGATCCTCGACGCGAACGGCGAGCGCCTGTGCCTGCGCTTCGGCTCGGCCGAGGACGGCGCCGCGGCGGCGGCCCGCGCGCCCCGCGCCGCGGAGCAGCTCGCCTTCGACCTGACGCCGCTCGCCCCCGAGCCGCGCCTGCCGCGCACCTTGGCTCCCTCGGGCGCCGCGAGCGCCGTCGCGGTGGAGGCCTCGCCGGCGCTGGAGGAAGCCGGGCCGGCGGCGGGGCGCATGCAGGACGGCACCTACCTCTCGCCCGTCCTCGACGGCGGTGCCGAGCCCGGCTTCGCCATCCGCCGCGGCATCGCCGCCCACCGGCTTCTTCAGGTCCTCCCCGAACTCGCTCCGCAGGCGCGCGAGCCGGCCGCCATGGCCTTTCTGGAATCGGCCGCGGGCCTGCCGGATGCCGCCGCGCGCGCCGCCCTCTGGGCGACAGTGCGTCGGATCATGGAGGAGCCGCGCTTCGCGCCGGCCTTCGCGCCGGGCAGCCGCGCGGAGGTGCCGATCGCCGGCACGATCGAGGTCGGCGGGCGGCCCGTTCAGGTTTCCGGCTCGATCGACCGCCTCGCGGTGAGCGAGACGCGCGTCCTCGTCGTCGACTACAAGACCAACCGCCCGGCGCCGTGCAGCGTCGAGGAGGTGCCGGAGGAATACCGGCTGCAGCTCGCGCTCTACCGCGCCATGCTCCAGCCGATCTATCCGGGACGCCGCGTCGAGGCCGCGCTGCTCTTCACCGAGGGGCCGCACTGGGTCGAGATGCCGGACGAGGTTCTCGACGCCGCTCTCCGGGGCAGCGGACGCGAAACGGCGGAGGCGCCGGCGCCCCCCTCCGCCGCTCAAGCAGGAGAGGCGCGAAACGCAGCGGGACGCCGTCGTTTCCAGCCTGTTGACGGCGCGTGACCATTCCGGCGATCCGCTTGATTTCGGGTGCGGGCGCTTCTACCTGATGATCCGAACAACGGTTCAAGGAGCCATAAGATGGCTACGACGAAGGTCGACACCAACAACTTCAAGTCCGACGTCCTCGACAGCGACAAGCCCGTGGTGGTGGACTTCTGGGCCGAGTGGTGCGGCCCCTGCAAGATGATCGCGCCCGCGCTCGAGGAAATCTCCGAGGAGATGGACGGCGTGCGCATCGCCAAGGTCAACATCGACGAGAACCCGGACATCGCCGCCGAGTACGGCATCCGCTCGATCCCGACCCTGATGCTGTTCAAGGACGGCAAGCAGGCGGCGATCCAGGTCGGCGCGCAGTCCAAGTCGAAGCTCGTCGACTGGATCAAGGGCGCCGCCTGAGGCACCAACGCCTCGGCGGAGACGAGTTTGGAAGCGTCGGCGGGCAAACCTGCCGGCGCTTTTCTCGTTCGAGGATTGCCAGAACCGAAGCTCGTCACCCTCAACTTCAGAGTTCGTCATCCCGGGCTCGACCCGGGATCCATGCCTCCGTGCTCGTCGTCGCCCGAACCGGGCGATATCGGGCGCCCGCCGGTCGACCGCCGCGGCCCCGTGCAAGGATTTGGACTGGATTCCGGATCGAGCCCGGGATGACGAACCGGACGGGAAGGCTGCAGGGCACCGCCCTCAGCGCGGCGCCAGGCCGCTCGCCTTGAGGACGTCGCCGACGAGGTAGAGCGAGCCGCAGATCAGGAAGCGGGGCGCGGGCTCGACGCTCCAGCCGGTCGACACGAGGCGGATCGCCTCCTCGACGGAGAAGCAGGGCTCGGCCTCAAGGCCCGCGTCGATCGCCGCGTCCGCCAGTTCGTCCGGGTCGAGCCCGGCGTCGGAGGAGGCGATCGGCACGGTGAAGACGCGCCGGGCGATCCCGGAAAAGGCCTCGAAGAAGCCGACGGGATCCTTGGTGGACAGCATGCCGGAGATCAGGAAGAGCGGGCGCTGCACCCGGTCCTCCATGCTGGCCAGCGCTTCGGCGATCACCGCGCCCGCGCCCGGATTGTGCCCGCCGTCGAGCCAGATCTCCGAGCCCGGCGCGGCCGCCGCGACCAGCGGGCCGCTCGTCAGGCGCTGGAGCCGGCCGGGCCATTCGGCCGACAGGAGCCCGGCCTCGATCGCCTGCGGGCTCGGGTCGAACCCGCCGCGGCGCAGCGTCGCGATGGCGGTGGCGGCGTTGCCGATCTGGTGGCGCCCGGGCAGGCGGGGCAGCGGCAGGTCCAGGAGCCCGCCCTCGTCCTGGTAGACGAGGCGGCCGTTCTCGGCGAAGGCGAAGACGTCCTCGCCGTAGACGAAGAGCGGCGCGCGCTGGCGGGCCGCCGTCGTCTTGAACACCTCCAGCGCCGCCGCCTCGCCCTGCGGGCCGACGACGAGCGGCACGCCGCGCTTGACGATGCCCGCCTTCTCCGCCGCGATCAGCTCCACGCGGTCCCCGAGATAGGACTGGTGATCGAGCGAGATCGAGGTGATGGCCGTCACGGCCGGACGCTCGATGACGTTGGTCGCGTCGAAGCGCCCGCCGAGGCCTACCTCGACCAGCGCGACGTCCGCCGGATGCTCGGAGAACAGGAGAAAGGTGACGGCGGTCAGGATCTCGAAAACGGTGATCGGCTGGCCGGCATTGGCCTCTGCCGCCCGCTCCACCGCCTCGGCGAGCACCGCGTCGGAGACGAGCGCGCCGCGCCCGTCCTCTCCTGTGCCACCGAGCCGATAGCGCTCGTGCCAGTTCACGAGGTGGGGCGAGGTGTGGACGTGGACGGTCCGGCCCGCCGCCTCCAGGATCGACCGGCAGAAAGCGACAACCGAGCCCTTGCCGTTGGTGCCGGCGACGTGGATCGTCGGCGGCAGGCGGTTCTGAGGGTTTCCGAGGTCGGCGAGGAGCCGCCGGACGCGGTCGAGCGTCAGGTCGTAGCCCTTGGGGTGCAGCTCCATCAACCGGCCGATGACGGCGTCCGTCCGGCTCCCGGGCGCCGGGTCGATCATGACGGCGAAGGCTCCGTGGCTGCGGTCAAGCCGCCTCCTCGGCCCGCGCGGCGTCGGCCGGCGCGCCCTCCGGCTCGGCCGCGGAAACGGGGACCGGCGCGTTGGCGTTGGCCGCGGCGGGCGCCTTGGTGAGAAGGCGCAGGAGCGTCGCGATCTTCCCCTTCAGCTCGTGGCGGTGGACGACCATGTCCACCATGCCGTGCTCCATCAGGTATTCGGCGCGCTGAAAGCCCTCGGGCAGCTTCTCGCGGATGGTCTGCTCGATGACGCGGGGCCCCGCGAAGCAGATCAGGGCGCCGGGCTCGGCGATGTGGACGTCGCCCAGCATGGCGTAGGAGGCCGACACGCCTCCCGTCGTCGGGTTGGTGAGGACGACGATGTAGGGCAGGCCCGCCTCGCGCAGCATGTCGAGCGCGACGGTGGCGCGCGGCATCTGCATGAGCGACAGAATGCCCTCCTGCATGCGCGCGCCGCCCGAGGCCGCGAAGAGAACGACGGGGCGCTTCAGCTCCAGCGCCTTCTCGAAGCCCCTCACGATCATCTCGCCCGCCGCCATGCCGAGCGAGCCGCTCATGAAGTTCGGCTCGTGGGCGATGGCGACGATCGGCACGCCCTCGATCGCGCCGGTCGCGGCGATCACCGCGTCCTCGGTCTCGGTCTTGCCGCGCGATTCCTTGAGGCGGTCGGTGTAGCGCTTGGAGTCGCGGAAGCGAAGCGGGTCCTGCGCGGTCTTCGGCTGGTCGAGAAGCTCGAACGCGCCCTCGTCGAAGAAGGTGCGGAAGCGCTCCTTGGCGCCGATGCGCATGTGGAAGCCCGAGGACGGGATCACGTACTGGTTGGCCTCGAGGTCCTTGTGGAAGACCATCTCGCCCGTTTCGGGGCACTTGATCCACAGGTTCTCCGGCACGTCCGTGCGGGTGAGAAGGCTGGTGATCTTGGGGCGGACGTAGTTGGTGATCCAGTTCACGGCGGACTATCCCGATGGAAGGCGGCCGGTGCGGCACCGGCGAAAACGAGAAAGGTGGGGGCGAGATCAGGCCGCCGCAAGACGGGCCCGGCGCACGCCGCCGGCGATGTCGCGGACGATGGTCAGCACGGCTTCGGCCGGATCGCGGCCGGCGGCCTCGGCCTCCTCGATGGCGGAGACCAGAACCGAACCGACGACGACGCCGTCCGCCGCGCGGCCGATCTCGGCCGCCTGCGCGGCCGTGCGCACCCCGAAGCCGACGCAGACCGGCAGGTCGGTATGGCCCTTGATGCGCGACACGGCCTGCGAGACGCGGGCCGCGTCGGGCGCCGCCGAGCCGGTGATGCCTGTGATCGAGACGTAGTAGACGAAGCCCGAGGTGTTGGCGAGAACGGCCGGCAGGCGCTTGTCGTCTGTCGTGGGCGTGGCGAGGCGCACGAAGTTGAGGCCCGAGCGAAGCGCCGGCAGGCAGAGTTCGTCGTCCATCTCGGGCGGCAGGTCGACGACGATCAGCCCGTCGACGCCCGCTTCCTTGGCCTCGGCCAGAAAGGCCTCGACGCCGAAGACGAAGATCGGATTGAAGTAGCCCATGAGGACGATCGGCGTCGCGTCGTCGCCCCGGCGGAAGCGCGCGACGGCGGCGAGCGTCTTCTTCAGCGTTTGACCGGCCGTCAGCGCGCGCAGGCCCGCCTTCTGGATCGCCGGCCCGTCGGCCATGGGATCGGAAAAGGGCATGCCGAGCTCGATCACGTCGGCGCCCGCCTGCGGCAGCCCCGCGAGGATCCGGTCCGTCGC
>CANJKV010000064.1 GCA_947474855.1 Aurantimonadaceae bacterium
CGCCAAGCGCGGCGGCGCCGACGCCGTGTCGCTGATCAACACGGTCTCCTCGATCATGTCGATCGACCTCGACAACTTCGCGCCGACCCCGACCATCGACGGCAAGGGCTCCCACGGCGGCATGTGCGGCCCGGCGGTGAAACCGATCGCGCTCAACATGGTGGCGGAGATCGCCCGCGACGCGGAAACCGCCGGCCTCCCGATCTCCGGCATCGGCGGCATCACCACCTGGCGCGACGCGGCGGAGTTCATATCCCTCGGCTGCGGCACGGTGCAGGTCTGCACCGCGGCCATGACCTACGGCTTCAAGGTGGTGAAGGAGATGACCTCGGGCCTGTCCGAATGGATGGACGAGAAGGGGTATCGCACCATCGAGGATTTCCGCGGACGCGCGGCGCCCAACGTCACGGACTGGCAGTACCTGAACCTCAACTACGTCACCAAGGCGCGCATCGACCAGGACCTCTGCATCAAGTGCGGCCGCTGCCACATCGCCTGCGAGGACACCTCGCATCAGGCGATCACGTCGATGCTGGACGGCCGACGCCACTTCGAGGTGATCGACGAGGAATGCGTCGGCTGCAACCTCTGCGTCAACGTCTGCCCCGTCGAGAACTGCATCACCATGGAGCAGATCGCCGGATACGATCCGCGCACGAAGAAGCCGATCCCTGACGCCTACGCCAACTGGACCTCGCATCCCAACAATCCGATGGCGCGCGAGAAGCAGCAGTTCGCCGCTGAGCCGGTGCTGCTGCCCGACGCGGCAGAATAACGGGGCGGCCGGGCGAAGAGATCGGGCCGTAAGAGAAGAGAAACCAGGAGGTCCTAGACTGCCGAGGACGGGGCGGTGCCGATCGGGCGCCGGCCGATCTTCAATCGCATGCGCCGGCATCCATGTCCCTGCAACTGAAGCTCCTGGCCGGCGGTGTCATCTTCGCTCTCGCGACGATCCTGTTTGCTGCCTTCAGTCACGGCACCCTGGTCGAGTCGCGCGCCCTGTCGTCGGACCTCTACGAGCGGGGCATGCATTCGCTGAACCGCCTGCAGGAGGCTCAGCGCTACGCCTCGGTCCTGTCCGACCGCTATCAGCGCATCCTGTCGGAGGTCGGGGGATCGACACCGGCCTATTCGCTCGGCAGTGCCGAATCGCTCGACGTGCCGATGTCCGACATTTCGGCCATGCTGAAGGAAGCGGCCGACGGCACGGCGTCGCCCGAGGTGACGAAGCGGATCGGCGACCTGCTGTATCCGCTGAGCCGGCTCGCGGCCTCGCAAGGGGAGGTGAGCCTGCGTCTCGCCTCGCGCGAGCTCGCTCGCATCGCCTCCAACCTCGACGTCATCGTGTCCGAGGTGCGCGCCGAGGTCACGCAGACGCGCGAGCAGGCGGACCGGCAGTTCAACGGCGCCGCGACGCAGACCTGGACCGGGCTCGCCATCGTCGTCGCGCTGGGGCTGGCGGCGACCGGCATCATGAGCTGGCGCGTCGGCCGGCTCGTCGGCGATCTGCGCCGTCAGGCGCGCAGGATCGCCCGGGGCGACATCCTCCACCCGATAAAGCGCAACGACGAGCGGGAGTTCGCCGAGGTCTTCGACGCCATCGAGGTGCTTCAAGCCTCCTGCGCCTCCCTGCAGGAGCGGATCGGCCGGCAGGCCACGACCTTCGACGAGCGGCTGCAGAATCACGAGAACCGGTTCCTCGCGGCGCTCAACAACATGCCGCAGGGGCTCTGCATGCTCGACGGCGGCTTCAATCTCCTGGTCTACAACGACCCCTTCGCGGCCATGTTTCCGAACCTGAAGCCGGGGATGTCGGCGCGCGAAATCCTCGGCGACAGGCGCTTCCACACGGTCCTCGAGCCCGACGCGACCGGCGAGTTCGTCAAGGAGATGCCGGATGGGGAGGTGATGCGCATCAAGCGGCGCGGCATGCGCGACAAGGGCCTGCTCGTCACCTTCGAGAACATCACCGCCCAGCATCATGCCTCCCAGCGGATGGAGCACCTGGCGGGTCACGACGGGTTGACCGAGCTCGCCAACCGCCGCCGCTTCTGCGAGCGGCTGGACGAGATCCTGGCCCTGCGCGGTTCGGCGGCGCAGGACATCGCCGTCATCACCCTCGACGTGAACGACTTCAAGTCGGTGAACGACACCTTCGGCCATCCCGTCGGCGACGCGCTCCTCAAGGCGGTCGGCGACCGTCTGCGCGCGGTAACGGGCCGGCGCGACGTGGTCGCCCGGCTCGGCGGCGACGAGTTCGCGGTGATCCAGGTCGGTGCCCGCCAGCCGGAGGGCTGCGAGCGGCTGGCGGCCCAGATCGTCGAGGCGATGGGCGAGCCCTTCGAGATCAACAACCGCCACATCCACAGCGGCGTGTCGCTCGGCGCCGTTCCCGTGCCGCGCCGGATGGTCGGCACCATGGGCGATGCCGATCACGTCATGCAGAACTGCGACCTCGCGCTTTATCGGGCCAAGGCCGAGGGCCGCAGCGGCTACCGCATCTTCGAGCCCTCGATGCGCGAGGCGCTGAACGAGCGCCGCGAGCTGGAGCGCGACCTCCGGCTCGCGCTGGAGAACGACGAGCTGGAGATCTTCTACCAACCCTTCGTTCATGCCGACCGGCAGGCGGTCTCCGGCTTCGAGGCGCTGCTGCGCTGGCGTCACCCCAGGCGCGGCCTGGTCTCGCCCGGCATCTTCATCCCGCTGGCGGAAGAGATCGGCCTCATCGAGCAAATCGGCGTCTGGGCGCTGCGGACGGCTTCAGCCCACGCTGCCAACTGGCCGGGAGACCTCATCCTGTCGGTCAACCTGTCGCCCGTACAGTTCCGCAGCCGGACGCTCGTGGCCGACGTCCGCCAGGCGCTGGCGCGCTCGGGGCTCTCGCCGCGCCGGCTGCAGCTCGAAGTCACCGAATCGCTCTTCCTCGACGACGGCGACAACACGCTGGCGATCCTGACCGACCTGCGGTCGGACGGGATGATCATCTCGATGGACGACTTCGGGACGGGTTATTCCTCGCTCGGCTATCTCAGCCGGTTCCCCTTCGACAAGATCAAGATCGACCAGTCCTTCGTGCGCGACATGACGCTGCCGGAGAACATGGCGATCGTGCGCGCCGTGATCGGCCTCGGCCGCGCGCTGAAGATGCCGGTCATCGCCGAGGGCATCGAGACGGTGGAGCAGCTGCGCATGCTGCGCGCCGAGGGCTGCCGCGAGATGCAGGGCTTCCTCTTCTCGCGCCCGCGTCCGGCCGGCGACCTGCCGCGCATCCTCGCCGAGGTGCAAGCGTTCTGGGCGAGCGAGCGGGAGGCGGCGCACTCTGTGGCGCGCGTGGCGGAAAGCGGCTGAGGTCGCTCAGGCGCGGGGACGGACGCCGTTGAGGATGATCGACAGGACGGCCTGCGCGGCCTGCTCGGGAAAGCCGCGCCCGTCCACCTGATCGCCGAGGATCGCGCGGATCTGGACCTCGAAATCGGCGTAGTGCTGCGTCGTCGCCCAGATCGCGAAGATCAGGTGCACGGGATCGATCGGGGCGAGCCGGCCTTGCGTGACCCAGCCGCGGATCACGCCCGCCTTTTCCTCGACGAGCGCCTTCAGGTCGGAGGCCAGGAAGCCGCCGATCGCGGGCGCGCCCGCCAGGATCTCGTTGGCGAAGAGCCGCGAGGCCTGCGGCTGCTCCCGGCTCATGCGCAGCTTGAAGGTGATATAGCGCCGCAGCTCCTCGATCGGCTCGCCGTCGGCGCGGATCGCCGCCAGCGGCTCCAGCCAGAGCGCCAGCGTGTCGCGCAGCACCGCCTCGTAGATGTCCTGCTTGCGGCGGAAGTAGTAGAGGAGGTTGGGCTTGGAGAGCCCGGCCTTGGCCGCGATCTGGTCGAGGGTCGAGCCTCGGAAGCCGTGGACGGAGAAGACCTCCAGCGCCGCCTGGAGGATGATCTCGCGGTTGATCGCCTGGATGCGGGTCTGCCCGCCGCCCCCCGGTTCCTCGTCCACCCGCGCGTCCATCTCGCCCTCGTCGCGCCGCCGGTCCGAGCGGATCCGCACTGCACAATTTTGAACCATTCAAGAGAGCTTGACCGGCCCTCAGGCACCTTCTAGCCTGACATTTGACCAATCAGTCAAGTTTCTGCCGAGGCCGTTTCGTGCGTCGGCGGAGTGTGCGGGAGGATGCGGCGCGATGAACGAGATGACCAGGGTCGCTCCCAACAATCTCGACGCCTTCTGGATGCCGTTCACGGCCAACCGCCAGTTCAAGCAGGCGCCGCGCATGTTCGTGGGCGCCAAGGACATGCACTACACCACCGCCGACGGGCGGCAGGTGCTGGACGCGACCGCCGGACTCTGGTGCGTGAATGCCGGCCATTGCCGGCCGAAGATCACCGAAGCGATCGCGACGCAGGCCGGCGAGCTGGACTACGCGCCGGCCTTCCAGATGGGGCACCCCAAAGCGTTCGAGCTGGCCTCGCGCCTCGCGACCATCGCGCCGGCCGGTCTGGACCACGTCTTCTTCACCAACTCCGGCTCGGAATCGGTGGAGACCGCGCTGAAGATCGCGCTCGCCTATCACCGGGCGAAGGGCGACGGCTCGCGCTCCCGGCTGATCGGGCGCGAACGCGGCTATCACGGCGTCAACTTCGGCGGCATCTCGGTCGGCGGCATCGTCGCCAACCGCAAGATGTTCGGGACGCTCCTGACCGGCGTCGACCACATGCGCCACACCCACGACCCGGCCCGCAACGGCTATTCGCGCGGCGAGGCGGAGCACGGCGTCGAGCTCGCCGACGACCTCCTGCGCATCGCGATGCTGCACGACCCCTCGACCATCGCCGCCGTCATCGTCGAGCCGGTCTCGGGCTCGACCGGCGTCCTGCCCCCGCCGAAAGGGTATCTGAAGCGCCTGCGCGAGATCTGCGACCAGCACGGCATCCTCCTCATCTTCGACGAGGTCATCACCGGCTACGGGCGCATGGGCACGGCCTTCGCCGCCGACTACTTCGACGTGACGCCGGACCTGATGGTGACGGCCAAGGGCCTGACCAACGGCGTCATCCCGATGGGCGCCGTCTTCGCGTCGGGCAAGATCCACGACGCCTTCATGGGCGGGCCGGAGCACCTCATCGAGTTCTTCCACGGCTACACCTATTCGGGAAATCCGATCGCCGCGGCCGCGGGCCTCGCCACCCTCGACACCTACAAGGAGGAGGGGCTGTTCGAGCGGGCGAAGGCCCTGGAGCCGGTCTGGGCCGACGCGCTGCACTCGCTGAAGGGCGAGCCGCACGTCGTCGACATCCGCACCATCGGCCTCATCGGCGCCGTCGAGCTTCAGCCCATCGACGGCCAGCCCACCAAGCGCGCCTTCTCCGCTTTCCTCGACGCCTACGAGAACGGGCTCCTGATTCGCACCACGGGCGACATCATCGCCATGTCGCCGCCGCTGATCGTCTCGCAAGCGCAGATCGGCGAGATCGTCGACGGGCTGCGGGCGATCCTGCGGCGGCTCGCCTAACCCGACAGACCCAGCAGACCAGCAGCGCAGGAGCAGGTGCCCGTGACGATCCTTTCCTCCAACCTCCAGATCAACGGCGACCGACTCTGGGACTCGCTGGAGGCGATGGCGAAGATCGGTCCGGGCATCGCCGGCGGCAACAACCGGCAGACGTTGACGGATTCCGACGCCGAGGGGCGGTGCCTGTTCCAGCGCTGGTGCGAGGATGCCGGCCTTTCGATGGGCGTCGACGCGATGGGGACGATGTTCGCGCGGCGCGAGGGCGCCGACCCGTCGCTTCCCCCCGTCTATGTCGGCAGCCACCTCGACACCCAGCCGACCGGCGGCAAGTACGACGGCGTCCTCGGCGTCCTCGGCGCGCTGGAGCTGGTGCGCTCGCTGAACGACCTCGGCATCCGCACGAGGCACCCCATCGTCGTCACCAACTGGACCAACGAGGAGGGGACGCGCTTCGCCCCCGCCATGCTCGCCTCCGGCGTCTTCGCCGGCGTCCACGACATGGGCTGGGCCTACGACCGCCGGGACGCCGAGGGAAAGCGCTTCGGCGAGGAGCTGGAGCGGATCGGCTGGAAGGGCGAGGAGCCGGTCGGCAACCGGCCGATGCGCGCTTTCTTCGAGCTGCACATCGAGCAGGGGCCCATCCTGGAGGACGAGGGGATCGACATCGGCGTCGTCACCCACGGCCAGGGCCTCAAATGGCTGCAGGTGACGCTGACCGGCCGCGAAAGTCACACGGGATCGACGCCGATGCCCAAGCGCCGCAATGCCGGCCTCGGAATGGCGCGGGTGACGGAACTCGTCCACGAGGTTGCGATGGCCTACCAGCCGGACGCGGTCGGCGCGATCGGCCACGTCGAGGTCTACCCGAACTCGCGCAACATCATCCCCGGCCGAACCGTCTTCACCATCGACATCCGCTCCCCCGACAAGCGCGTCCTCGACGCCATGGACGCGCGCATCCGCGCCGGCATCGCGCAGATCTGCGAGGCCCTGGACATCGCTTACGAGGTCGAGCAGGTCGGCCACTTCGATCCCGTCGCCTTCGACGAGGGATGCGTGAAGGCCGTGCGCGACGCCGCCGAACGGCTCGGCTACAGCCACCGCGACATCGTTTCGGGCGCCGGCCACGACGCCTGCTGGATCAACCGCGTCGCTCCCACCGCCATGGTCTTCTGCCCCTGCGTCGACGGCCTGTCCCACAACGAGGCCGAGGCGATCACCAAGGACTGGGCGAAGAGCGGCGCCGACGTGCTGCTGCACGCCGTGATCGAGACGGCGGGGATCGCGGAATAGGGCGCCGCGCGGCGGACCCATTGCGAACCGACCCATTCGACGGACAAGAAGGAGCGCTCTCATGACCATCGCGATCAAGGGCGGCACCGTCGTCACCGCCGACCTGACCTACCGGGCCGACGTGCTGGTGGACGGCGGCCGGATCGCGGCGGTCGGGCCGGACCTCCAGGGCGACGAGACGATCGACGCCTCCGGCGCCTTTGTCATGCCGGGCGGCATCGACCCGCACACCCACCTCGAAATGCCCTTCATGGGCACCTTCTCCTCCGACGACTTCGACACGGGCTCGGCCGCGGCGCTCGCCGGCGGCACGACGATGACGGTCGACTTCGTCCTGCCCGCGCCGAACCAGGGCCTCATCGAGGCGCTGCAGCAATGGCACCAGAAGGCCGGCAAGGCGCGCACAGACTTCTCCTTCCACATGGCGATCACCTGGTGGGGCGAGCGCGTCTTCGACGAGATGCCGAAGGTCGTCGCGGAGGGCATCAACACCTTCAAGCACTTCATGGCCTACAAGGGCGCCTTGATGGTGAACGACGACGAGATGTTCGCCTCGTTCTCGCGCTGCGCCGAACTCGGCGCCATGCCGCTCGTCCACGCCGAAAACGGCGACGTCGTCGCGTTTCTCCAGCAGAAGCTTCTGGCGCAGGGCAACAACGGCCCGGAAGCGCACGGCTATTCGCGCCCGCCCGAGGTCGAGGGCGAGGCGACGAACCGCGCCATCATGATCGCCGACCAGGCGGGCGTGCCGCTCTACGTCGTCCACGTCTCCTGCGAACAGAGCCACGAGGCCATCCGCCGCGCCCGCGCCAAGGGCATGCGCGTCTTCGGCGAGCCGCTGATCCAGCACCTGACGCTGGACGAGACCGAATATTTCAACGCCGACTGGGACTACGCCGCCCGTCGCGTGATGAGCCCGCCGTTCCGCAACAAGCTGCACCAGGATTCGCTCTGGGCCGGCCTCCAGTCCGGCTCGCTCCAGGTGGTCGCGACCGACCACTGCGCCTTCACCTCGGCGCAGAAGCGCACGGGGCTCGGCGACTTCACCAAGATCCCGAACGGCACGGGCGGGCTCGAGGACCGGATGCCGGTGCTCTGGACCAAGGGCGTCAACACCGGACGCCTGACGATGAACGAGTTCGTCGCCGCGACCTCGACCAACATCGCCAAGATCCTCAACATCTATCCCCGCAAGGGCGCGATCCTGCCCGGCGCCGACGCCGACCTCGTGATCTGGGACCCCGCGGCGACGAAGACGATCTCGGCCGCCACGCAGAAGTCGGCGATCGACTACAACGTCTTCGAGGGCATCGAGGTGAAGGGCCTGCCGGCCGTCACGCTCTCGCGCGGCAAGGTCGCCTACCGCGACGGCGAGGTGCGCGCCGAGACCGGCGACGGCCGCTTTGTCGAGCGCCCGGCGAACGCCCCCGTGACGAAGGCGCTCTCGACCTGGAAGGAGCTGACCGCGCCGCGCAAGGTCGAGCGCAGCGGCATCCCGGCGAGCGGCGTCTGAGGCGTCGCCCGCCATGCTCCGCCCGTCAGCCCAGGCGATCGGCCACCAGCGCTTCGAGGTCGGGGCGCAGGACGACACTTTCCTGCTCGTTCGGATCGGTGCGCGCGATGACCGCCACGCAGGGCTCGGTGCCGGGGTTGTAGGGCAGGTGGGGCATGCCGGCGGGGATATAGAACAGGTCGCCGGCCTTCGTGACGGCGTGGCGTTCCAGACGCTCGCCGTAGAAGGTCTCGGCGACGCCGCTGACGACGAAGATCGCCGTCTCGTGCGCCTCGTGGAGATGCGCCTTGGCCCGGCCGCCGGGCGGAATGGTCAGGAGATGCATGCAGATGCCGCTTGAGCCGACGCTCTCCGCCGAGATGCCCGCCCTGTACGTGAAGCCCTGTTTGCCGTCATACGTCTCATCCGGCCGGATCAGCGCGCAGTCCTTTGCTCTCGTGTCCATGTCCATGACCTTCCACCTCGCCTCGACGCCCCAGTATATCCGGCTTCCGGACGGCCTTCACGCGGAGTTCGGCCGATGAGCGCCGCGCCCTCCCTCGCGCCCGCACCCGTTCCCGTCCCCGCGGTCGGCGACGAGGTGATCGCCGCGCGCAAGCTCGGCCTCGTCTTCGGCACGAACGACGGTTCCGTCCACGCGCTGAAGGACGTCGACCTCACCATCCGGCGCGGCGAGTTCGTGTCCTTCATCGGCCCGTCCGGCTGCGGGAAGACGACGCTTCTGCGCGTGATCGCGGACCTGGAACAACCGACTGCCGGTTCCATCACCGTCAACGGCATGACCCCCGGCGACGCCCGGCGCGCCCGCGCCTACGGCTACGTCTTCCAGGCCGCAGCGCTCTATCCCTGGCGCTCCATCGCGCGGAACGTCGCCCTGCCGCTCGAGATCATGGGCGTGCCCAAGGCCGAGCGCGCCCGGCGCATCGCCGCCAACCTCGATCTCGTCGGCCTGTCGGGCTTCGAGAAGAAGTTCCCCTGGCAGCTCTCGGGCGGCATGCAGCAGCGCGCCTCCATCGCCCGCGCGCTGTCCTTCGACCCCGACCTCCTCCTGATGGACGAGCCCTTCGGCGCCCTCGACGAGATCGTCCGCGACCACCTCAACGCCGAGCTCCTGAAGCTCTGGGCGACGACGCGGAAGACGGTCGTCTTCGTCACCCACTCCATTCCCGAAGCCGTCTTCCTGTCCACCCGCATCGTCGTCATGAGCCCGCGCCCGGGCCGCATCACCGAGATCATCGACTGCGACCTCGGCGCGGAGCGCCCGCTGGAAATCCGCGAAACGCCGCGCTTCCTGGAGATCGCCCACCGCGTGCGGGAAGGCCTGAGGGCGGGCCATGGGTATGAGTGACGGCCGCTCGTTCGAGGACCTGTGCCCGTGACGCTCTCCGCCCCCATCGCAGAGCCCGGTGCCGGCATCGGCTACCGCGCTCGGCCGTCGCTGCGCTCGCGCATTGCGGGCGGTCGTGCCGGGCCCGTGCTGGTCGTGCTGGTCGCCGTTCTGGTTCTTTGGTACGCGGGTGCCGTCCTGTTGAACTGGCCGACGGAGAGCGCGCGGCTTGCCCGTGGCAATCCCGAAGTCTCCCCGGCTGAGATCCTCACCGCCACGCTGTCCGCCCAGCGCCCCGTTCTCCCCGCGCCTCATCAGATCGCGGTGGAAATCTGGAACACGACGGTGAAGGTCTCGCCGACGGCGCCGCGCTCGCTCGTCTACCATGCGGGCGTGACGCTCGGGCCGACGCTGCTCGGCTTCGCGTTGGGCACGTTGCTGGGCGTGGCGCTGGCGGTCGGGATCATCCATTCGCGCACCCTCGACAAGAGCCTGATGCCCTGGGTGATCACCTCGCAGACCATCCCGATCCTCGCCATCGCGCCGATGGTGATCGTGGTCCTGAACTCGGTGGGCATCTCGGGGCTCGTTCCCAAAGCGATCATCTCGACCTACCTGTCGTTCTTTCCCGTGACGGTCGGCATGGTGAAGGGGCTGCGCTCGCCCGACGCCATGCATCTCGACCTGATGCGCACCTACAATGCGAGCGGGCGCCAGACGCTCGCCAAGCTGCGGGCGCCGGCCTCGCTGCCCTTCCTTTTCGCCAGCATGAAGGTGGCGGTCGCCGCCGCGCTCGTCGGGGCGATCGTCGGCGAGTTGCCGACGGGGGCGCAGGCGGGTCTCGGGGCGCGGCTGCTCGCCGGCTCCTATTACGGGCAGACGATCCAGATCTGGTCGGCGCTGGTGGCGGCCTCGGCGATGGCGGGCGTCCTGGTCTGGCTCGTCGGGCTGGCGGAGACGACGGCGCGGCGGCGGGCAGGGGCGCGGGCATGAGCGCGGTCGCGTCACCGACGCTGCGCGGCGGCCCGGCCGCGCCTTTGTCGATCCTCGCGAGCGCGGCCGTCGCGCTCGGCGGAGCGGCGCTGGCCTTAGCGCTTCTCGGCGGCGGGCGAGGGAGCGTCGACCTTTTCTTCTGGGCCGTCGTCCTCGCCTTCTGGCTCGGCGCGTGGCGGCTGACGTCGGGCATCGCGGCGCTCTCGCCGAAGGGCGCGGCGGCGCGGCGGATGGCGGACCTCGCGGTGCCCGTACTCTTCGGCCTCACCTGCATCGTGCTCTGGGAACTCGTGGTGCGCGGGCTCGACGTGCCGATCGTGCTCCTGCCGAGCCCCAGCCAGATCGCCGCCCGCATCGCCGCGTCCACCGGGATCCTCTGGGCCGACTTCCGGCAGACCTATCTCAAGGCCGTGCTCGCCGGATGGGCGCTCGGCTGCGGGCTCGGTTTCCTCGCGGGCGTCGCGGTGGATCGCTCGCCCTTCCTCAAGCGCGGGCTGCTGCCGGTCGGCAACCTCGTCTCGGCGCTACCGGTGATCGGCATCGCGCCGATCATGGTCATGTGGTTCGGCTTCGACTGGCCGTCCAAGGCGGCCGTTGTGGTCGTCATGACCTTCTTCCCCATGCTGGTGAACACGGTGGCGGGGCTGGAGGCGGCGGGCGCGATGGAGCGCGATCTCATGCGCACCTATGCGGCGAGCCCTTCGCAGACGCTGCTGAAGCTCAAGCTGCCGGCGGCCATGCCGTTCCTATTCAACGCCTTGAAGATCAACTCGACGCTGGCGCTGATCGGGGCGATCGTCGCGGAGTTCTTCGGCACGCCGATCGTCGGCATGGGCTTTCGCATCTCGGCCGAGATCGGCCGCTTGAACACCGACATGGTCTGGGCCGAGATCGCGGTGGCTGCGCTCGCCGGGTCGCTTTCCTACGGGCTGCTGGCGCTTCTCGAGCGCGCGGCGACGTTCTGGCATCCATCCACCCGCGCAGGGCGGGCGTGACACGAAGGAGCTAAGGGCATGAGGCATCTTCTCGGGGGCGCGGCGATCATCGCGATCGTTGCAGGGAGCGCGCTGCCCGCCGCGGCGCAGGACGCGCTGACGCTGCAGCTGAAATGGGTGACGCAGGCGCAGTTCGCCGGCTACTACGTCGCCGAGGCCAAGGGCTATTACGACGAGGCCAACCTCGACGTGACGATCAATCCCGGCGGCCCGGACGTCGCGCCGACGCAGGTCATCGCCGGCGGGGGCGCGGACGTCGTGATCGACTGGATGCCCTCGGCGCTCGCGGCGCGCGAGAAGGGCGTGCCGCTCGTCAACGTCGCCCAGCCCTTCGCGCGCTCGGGCATGCAGCTCACCTGCCGCAAGGATTCCGGCATCGCCTCGCCGGCCGACTTCAAGGGCAAGACCCTCGGCGTCTGGTTCTCGGGCAACGAGTACCCGTTCCTGTCCTGGATGTCGAAGCTCGGCCTGTCGACCGAGGGCGGGCCGGAGGGCGTCACCGTTATCCGCCAGGGCTTCAACGTCGATCCGCTGATCCAGAAGCAAGCCGACTGCATCTCGACCATGACCTACAACGAGTACTGGCAGGTCATCGACGCCGGCATCCCGGCCGAGGACCTCGTGGTGTTCAACTACACCGACGAGGGCGTGGCGACGCTGGAGGACGGGCTCTACGTGCTGGAGGCGAACCTCGCCGACGCGGCCAACGTCGACAAGTACGCCCGCTTCGTGACGGCTTCGATGAAGGGCTGGCAGTACGCCAAGGAGCACCCGGACGAGGCCGCGCAGATCGTTCTCGACAACGACACGACCGGCGCTCAGACCATCGAGCACCAGACGCGCATGATGACCGAGGTCGCCAAGCTGCTCGGCGACAATGCGAAGCTCGACGTGGCGGCGGCCGAAGGCACGGTGAAGGTGCTGATGGGCGGCGGCTCGGACCCGGTGATCACCAAGCAGCCGGAAGGCGCGTGGTCGAGCGCGGTGACGGACAAGGCCGGCGCGATGTGAGGACGCTGTCGCGGCGGCATCGATGAACGATGTCGCCGCGGTTTCGAAAGGGGCGCCTTCGCCCGCCCGCTCGCGGAAAGAGGGTGTCGGCCGCGCAGGCGGCCGATTACGGACCAACGTCGCGTCCGCCTTGAACCACTCTCATCCGCCTGCCGGCACCGTCTCCCGCCAGCGGGAGAAGGGAGCAACGTTCAGCACAGCGGAGATGGGCTCACCCCTTCGGGGCCATGCCTTCCTTCAGCCGGCGGCTGATCTCGTCGAAGGGCGCGCGGACCTGGGGGTCTTCGGGCTTCTGGATGAGGATGTCGTAGAGGATCGGCACGAGGTCGACGGCGATGTCGAGTGTCTGGTCGCTGCCGCGCTGGTAGCCGCCGAGAAGCCGCAGGTCGCGGGTGTCCTCGAAGCGGGCGATCATGGAGCGCAGCCGCGTGACCAGTTCGCGCTCGCTGCCCTGCCAGGCATGGGGGGCGAGGCGCGAGATGGACTTCAGGACGTCCATGGCCGGAAAGCGGCCTTGCTCGGCGATGGCGCGATCGAGAACGATGTGGCCGTCCAGCGTGCCGCGGATCGAGTCGGCGATCGGATCGTTGTGGTCGTCGCCGTCGACCAGCACGGTGAAGATGCCGGTGATCGTCCCCGAGCCTTCGCGTCCCGGTCCGGCGCGTTCGAGGAGCATCGGCAATTCGGAAAAGACGCTCGGCGGATAGCCGCGCGAGACCGGCGGCTCGCCCGCCGCCAGCGCCACGTCGCGCGCCGCATGGGCGAGGCGGGTGACGGAGTCGACGATCAGGAGGACGTTCTCGCCCTGGTCCCGGAAGCACTCGGCGATGGCCATCGCGGTCTTGGGCGCGAGGCGGCGCATCATCGGGCTCTCGTCGCCGGTGGCCACCACCGCGACGACCTTCTGGAGCGTGTCGCCGAGCGTGTCCTCGACGAATTCGCGCACCTCGCGGCCGCGCTCGCCCACGAGCGCGACGACGACGCTGTCGAAGCCGTCGGCGCGCGCCAGCATGCCCATCAGCGTCGACTTGCCGACGCCTGAGCCGGCGAAGATGCCGATGCGCTGGCCAAGGACGAGGGGCGTGAAGACGTCGATCAGCATGACGTTGGTCTTCACCGGGCGGCCGGTGCGGGCGCGGTCGAGCGCGCGGGGCGGCTCGCCGTCCTCCGGCGCGAAGCGCTGCGCGCCCTGCTCGATCGGCCCCTTACCGTCGCAGGGGCGCCCGAAGGCGTCCACGACGCGGCCCTTCCAGGCCGCGTGCGGGGCGATGGTCATCGGGCCGATGCGGCGCGCGAAGCTGCCGACCTGCGCGCCGACGCCGACGCCGAACGGCTTGACGGTAGCCGCGTCGTTCTCGACGCGCACGACCTCGCCGAGTTCCTCGCCCTCCGGTCCCTCGCAGGCGATGCAGTCGCCGAGCCGCACGAAGGGCGACAGGCCGCCGACGCGCCAGGAGGTCGGCGCGACGTCGACGACGCGGCCGGAGATGGCGAGGCGAGGGGCGTCGAGCGCGGCGAGCGCCGACAGGCGGGCCTCGGTCGCGGTCACTGTTACGACACCGTTCCGAGGTCGCGCACGGCCCCGTCGAGCGTCTTCTCGGAACTCTGGATGAGGTTCGAGGCGCTTTCGAAGGCGCGCTGCACCTCGATCAGGCGGGTGATGGCAAGGATCGGGTTGACGTTGGATCCCTCGACGAAGCCCTGCTCGACGGCGATGCCGTTGAAGTCGAGGACGGGCTGGACGGCCTGATCGGGGATGACGCCCGAATTCTCGAAGCGCGCGAGGTTGGCGTTCGCGGGAATCGCGAAGAGGCCGACCGCGCCGATCTGCTGGCCGCGCTGCTGGATCATGCCGTCGCGGGCGATGGTGAGCGGGCCGCCGTTCGGATCGACGGCGATCAGGGCGCCGCCGGCGTCGACGATGCCGTAGCCGTTCAGCGTCTGGAGGTTTCCTTCCCCATCGATCCGCATGCGCCCGTCGCGGGTGTAGACGCGCCCCTGCGGCGTCTGGATGCCGAACCAGGCGTCGCCGCCGATGGCCATGTCCAGCGTGTTGCCGGTCTGGGTCAGCTCGCCGCTCTCGCGCGACAGGTAGGTCTGGCCCTCCGACACGAAGGCGACCGGCTTCTGGGCGGCCGACGAGATCATCTGCTCGAACTTCACCTCCTCCGAGCGGAAGCCGGCGGTGCGGGCGTTGGCGAGGTTGTGGGCGATGGTCTCGAGCCGCTTCTCCATCGCGAGCTGGGCGGAGAGCGAAACGGGAAGGGCGGTCTGCATGGGGCTCAGGCCTTTGATTCGACTGCCTTGAGCATTCCGGCATGTCGCTTGCCTCAGCCTGTCGGTCGGCAAGGCTGTCGCGGCGCGAAAGAAAAGGTTAACGCGGGCAAGGTTTGGGCAAGCGCCTTGCCCCAAACGATTTCCATTCTTCGCAAGAACCAAGGGCGAATCGATGGGAATCCTGCTCGGTCTGGTGGTGACGCTCGGCTGTCTCCTCGGCGGCTTCGTCGCGATGGGCGGCCACCTCGAAGTGCTGGTTCAGCCCTTCGAATACGTCATCATCCTCGGCTCCTCGATCGGAACCTTTCTCGTCGCCAACCCCACCAAGGTGGTGAAGGACACGGGCAAGGCCGTCATGGAGGCCTTCAAGAACAAGGTGCCGACGCAGAAGGACTACCTCGAAGTCCTCAGCCTCCTGCACCAGCTGATGCGCGAGATGCGCTCCAAGTCGCGCTCCGAGGTCGAGACGCACATCGACACGCCCGCCGAGTCGCCGATCTTCAAGGCCTATCCGAACATCCTCGCCAACACCTCGCTCCTCAACTTCATCTGCGACTACGCCCGCCTGATCATCATCGGCAACGCGCGGCCGCACGAGATCGAGTCGCTGATGGAGGAGGAGATCGGCACGATCACCCGCGACACCATGAAGCCGAAGCAGGCGCTCCAGGACATGGCCGACGGCCTCCCGGCGCTGGGCATCGTCGCCGCCGTTCTCGGCGTCATCAAGGCCATGGGCGCCCTCGACCAGAGCCCGGAAGTCCTCGGCCACCTCATCGGCGCCGCGCTCGTCGGCACCTTCGCGGGCATCTTCTTCTCCTACGGCGTGGTCGGTCCGATCGCGACCAAGGTGAAGGCGGTGCGCGACAAGAAGGCCCGCGTCTACACGATCATCAAGTCCACCCTCATCGCCTACATGAACGGCGCGATGCCGCAGGTGGCGCTCGAATACGGCCGCAAGACCATCTCGGCCTACGACCGCCCGAGCATCGATCAGGTCGAAGCCGCGACCATCGGCGGCGGCGCGGCGCAGGCGGGCTGATCCGATGAGCGCCGTCGAAGCCATCGTCCCGTCCTCTGAGGTTCCCGAGCGCCTGCGCTCGGTCGCCGGGATCGATCCCGCTCGCCTGCCGGGACTGCACCGCCTCGCCGGCCGCATCGCAGCCGCCGCAAGCGAGGCCTTCAAGGAAGCGAGCATCGCTCCGCCCGACATCGCGCTCGACGCCATCGAGCGTGTGGAGGCTCCCAACGTCGCCGACGACAGCCTGTTTCCGGAAGGCGGCTTCTTCGCCCCGCTGACCGGTCCCGCCTTCGAGACCGCCGGTTTCCTGTCGATCGGGCCGCGCTTCATGGACGGCGCCATCAGCGCCTTCTTCGGCGGCTCGCGAGCCGGCGGCGCTTCAAGCGGCCGGGCGCCGACCAATTTCGACCGCAGCGTCGCCGAGTTCGTTTTCGCGGCCGTTGCGGAGGTCGTCGAAACGGAGCTGCGCCCGCTCACGGCGCTGCAGATCAGCAAGGAGCCGCTCTGCACCCCGGCCGAGATCCCGCGCCTTCTCGGCGAGGACGCGGCGCCCGTCCTCGTGTTCCGCTTCGCGGTCCTGGCGGGTGGCGAAAAGGACCCGCTCTGCGTGATCATGCCCGAGCGCCTCTTCACGCCGCACCGCCGGGCGCTCGCGATCGTCCCGAAGGACGAGAAGCCGACGCTCGACCCGGCCTGGCTGCGCGACATGGAGACGGGCGTCAGCCGCTCCGTCATGAACGTGCGCGTCGTCCTGTCCACCCAGCACGTGCCGCTCTCGCGGGTCGCCTGTTTCGCGGTCGGGCAGACGATCGAGCTCGCCGCCACGCTGGACGGTCTCGTCGACATCGAGATCGAGGGCCAGCGCTTCTTCCGCGGCCATGTGGGCCGCTCGCGCGAAAACTACGTCGTGCGCGTCGACGGGCAGATCGATCCGGGACAGGAATTCCTCGATGACATCCTATCTGATTGATTTCGTTCTTCTGGCTGCCCTCGTCTTCACGAGCTGGCGGGCGGGCCGCATGCATCGCGAGATCGTCGCCCTGAAGCGCGACGAGCGCGAGCTCGCCGAGATGCTGGCGGTCGCGGACCGCTCGATCAACGAGGCCGCCCACTCCGTGGTGGTGCTCAAGGGCGAGGGCCTCGAGGCCGCGCGCATCCTCGCCTGCGTCACCGCCGAGGCGAAGGACGCGGCCGACCGGCTCCAGGGGCTCGTCGAGCGGGCCGACTGGCATGCCGGGCTGACCCGCCAGGACCGCAGCGCGGCCTGAGCCTCGATAGGCCCGGCATCCGGTTTCGCACCAGCGTCGGGCGTTAACAAAGTCATAACGAATCATCCGAAGCCCGCCTTTCGGGGCGGCGCCGGCGGAACCCTGCGATCGGGGCGCCGGAGACCAGGAGCATGGAACCATGACGGACGACGACTTCATGATGAACCCGGCCCTGACCGCGTCCTTCGGCGACGAGGAGGGAGAGGGCTTCGGCGCGGAGACCATGCTGGAGGCCAACGGCGCCGGCGGCGAGGACACGCCCGATCTCGGCCTGGTGATGGACATCCCCGTCAACATGCAGGTCGTGCTCGGCACCGCCACCATGCCGGTCGGCAACCTCGTCAAGCTGTCGCGCGGCTCGGTGGTCAAGCTCGAGACGCGGGTCGGCGAGCCGGTGGACGTCATCGTCAACGGGCGCACGGTCGCGCGGGGCGAGATCGTCATCCTCGAAAAGGAAGAGCAGCGCTTCGGCATCACGCTGACGGAGATCGTCAAGCATTCGGCGCGCGCCGTCCGCAACTGATCCCGCAGGACCGCCTCCCATGTCGCCGCTCATCGCCTATCGAGACGCCGAGGAAACGGCCGCGCCGGCCGGCCCGGCCCGCGCCGTCATCCTGCTCCTCGCGCTCGGCGCGGAAGGGGCGGGCCGCCTCCTCAAGCACCTGCATCCGGACGAGATCCGCGACCTGAAGCTCTGCGCCGACCAGCTCCCCACGGTCTCGCGCGAGCAGATCGACGCGCTCGTCGAGGAGTTCCAGGAGCAGTTCCGCATCGGCCCGGCCCTGACGGGGCCCGCGCGCCAGATGCAGGACCTCCTCGAGGCATCGCTGAGCCCCGAGCTTCTTACCGCGATCATGGAAGTCGGAGACGTCGGCGGCGCGGCCTTCGAGATCGACGAGAACATGTTCGGCCCGCCGCCCAGCGTCTGGGACGAGGTCGAGAAGCTCGAAGGCGCGGTGCTGGCGGGCAAGCTCGCCCAGGAGCATCCGCAGGTCGTGGCGCTCCTGCTCACCCGCATCTCCAGCCCGACCGCCTCGGCGATCGCTCGCCACCTCGAAGCTCGCTTCCGCAACGAGGTCATGCGGCGGATGCTGGCGCTCAAGCCCCTGGCGCCGCCGATGGAAACGCTGTTCGAGGAGCACGTGCGCCTGGCCTACCTGCCGAGCGCCGAGGCGCCGGAGGAGGGCGGCAGTCACATCCTTCTCGCCGACATCATGAACCTCATGGACAAGCAGCACAGCGAGGCGCTGATCGAATCGATCCGCGAGTCGCAGCCGCGCGACGCGGAGAAGCTGCAGAGTCTGCTCTTCGCCTTCGAGGACGTGGCGGGGCTCACCCAGAAGGCGCGGCTCGTCCTGTTCGACCAGATCAACGCCGAGGTGGTCACCAAGGCGCTGCGCGAGATCGACGGCGAGCTCAAGGAGGCCGTCCTGTCGGCGCTCGGCGCGCGCACCCGGCGCATGGTCGAGGCCGAGCTCGGCCAGGCCAGCGAAACGCCGTCCGACGAGATCATCGGCGCCCGCCGCATCATCTCCTCGACGGCGCTCCGCCTCGCCGGAGAGGGCCGCATCCAGTTGCGGCCGGCCGCCTGAACGTTCGCGACGTTCCGAAATCGTTGACCCTGAAGCGACGTCGCCGCCGCCATTCACGCGGCGGCAACCGGCCCCGAGGTAGGTGATCCGTGTCGGAAGCAGCCGATCGGGACTCGAAAACAGAGGAACCGACAGAAAAGAAGATCCGCGACACGGTCGAGAAGGGCAACCTTCCGGTCTCGCGGGAGGCGCCGATCCTCGCCTCCCTTCTTGCCAGCATGGCGTTCATCGCGTTCCAGTCGCGCGAAGGGGCCCATCGGCTGCTTCTCACCCTCGAAACGACGTTCGAGAATCCCCTTCAATGGGATCTGGAGACCGGCGCCGATGCCCTACACCTCCTCAGGATGTTCTCGATCGAGTCGGGGCACATCGTCCTTCCGGCGACCGCCTTCTTTCTCATCGGCGGCATCGTCGCCGCCCTCGTCCAGAACCCGCTGCAGTTCAACGTCGAGCGCGTCCGCCCGAAATATTCCAACGTGTCGCCGACGTCGGGCTGGTCCCGAATTTTCGGCGTTCGCGGCCTGATCGAGTTCGGGAAGGCCGTGTTCAAGTTCGTTGTCATCGGAGCCGTCAGCGGCTTCATCCTCTTCGGGACGCTGCCGACGCTTCTGCGCACCATGCAGTCGGACCCGGTGCTCCTGCCCGAGCTCATCCTCGAAATGGCGATGAAGCTGCTGGCCGGCGTGTCGATGGCGACGATCATCCTCGTCGCGGCCGACCTCGCCATGAGCCGGATCACCTGGCGGCGGGATCTGCGGATGACCAAGCAGGAGATCAAGGACGAGCACAAGCAGAGCGAAGGCGACCCCATGGTCAAGGCGCGCCAGCGCCAGATCGCCCGTGACCGCGTGCGCAAGCGCATGATGAGCGCGGTGCCCGGGGCGACGCTCGTCATCGCCAACCCGACCCACTACGCCATCGCCCTGCGCTACGTGCGCGAGGAGGGCGGCGCGCCGACCGTCGTCGCGAAGGGCACGGACCTCGTCGCGCTGAAGATCCGCGAGATCGCCGAGGAGCACGACATCCCCGTCATCGAAGACAAGCTCCTGGCAAGATCGATGTACGACCATGTCGAAATCGACCAGATGATCCCGCCCCAGTTCTTCAAGGCCGTGGCGGAGCTCATCTACTTCCTTTATTCCCGTACGGGAGCGAAAGTCGGCATCCACGCGGCCTGATGGCTCTTGCGCGGACAGCGACGGCGCCCTGCCGACGGTCCAACCGGCCGCCCGAATGCGGCCCAGCGGGAGCGCGAGAGACCCTTATGCCGGCACCGTCGACACCGTCTCGCAGCGTTGAATCCGCGACCCGCGGCACGCGTTCGGCCTCGGCCGACCGCGTTTCGGGATCTCGCATCCCCGTCTTCGTCGCCGCCGAGCCGTCTCTGTCGTCACGAAATGATATGGTAAGCATGTCAAATATCGTGCGGCAGGTCGGCTGACGATGCTCGATATCCGCAAACGCCACACGCTCGCCCGCGAGCGGCTCCTCGCCGAAGCGATCAAGGAACTCGCGGCCGAGCTGCGCCTCGTGGACGTGATCGACTTCGTCGCCTTCGTGCGGCTCGAGCACTTCGGCAACATCGCCGATATCGTGCACTCCTCGTCCGAGCTCTACTTCAAGCCGGGTGTCCTGCGCTTCGCCGACTCGGCGGAGGTGGATCTGGCCTGGAATTCGAAGCCGATCGTGGCGCTGGCGCTCCAGTTCCGCCACGGCGGGGTCGAGGCGCATTTCCGCCTGGAGCTCGCTTCGGCCAGCGCCGCCGTCGACATCACCTACATGTCCTTCGACGTCGTCGACGGCGATCCGGAAGCGAACACGCAGGCCTTCGCCGCGGCGATCAAGGATTCCCGCATCCTCGACGAGGACGACTGAGAGCGTCTGACAGAACCTCCGGGTGGAGGGCTGGCGAGGGATTTTTCGTCGCAGCGACGAGCCGAGCGGAGCCTATGCAGCGCATGGGCGAGCATCGGGGAGGAAGCGGCGGCGGAAAAGCACCGACAGACCGACCCCGCGAAGTTTTGTTAGACGGTCCAAGGCGGGCCGGCGGCGATCAGCCGCCGAGGACGCCGGCGAACTGCGCCGGATCGACGTTGCCGCCCGACAGGACCACCAGCACCGTCCGGTCGCGGCAGTCCACCTTGCCCGACAGCACCGCGGCGAGCGCCACAGCGCCGCCCGGCTCCACCACCACCTTCAGCTCCAGGAAGGCGGCGCGCATCGCCTCCGCGACCTCCGCGTCGCTGACGAGCGCGACGCCCGACAGGAGACGGCGATTGACCGCGAAGGTCAGCTCGCCCAGGCGCCCGAGCAG
>CANJKV010000065.1 GCA_947474855.1 Aurantimonadaceae bacterium
GCCTCGTCGATCGTCTTGATGCTCATGCAGCGGTCCTCCCGGCGGTGCGGATGATGGCGCGCATGATGCTTTCCTGCGTCGCCTCGCCCCGCGGCAACTCGGCCACGAAGCGCCCTTCGTTCATGACGTAGATCCGGTCGCACATGCCGAGAAGCTCGGGCATTTCCGACGAGATCATGAGAATGCCCTTACCCTCGGAGGCGAGCCGCTCGATGATGGAGTAGATCTCGAACTTGGCGCCGACGTCGATGCCGCGGGTCGGCTCGTCGAGGATCAGAAGCTCGGGGTTCGAGAACAGCCACTTCGACAGCACCACCTTCTGCTGGTTGCCGCCGGAAAGGTTCAGGGTCTTGTGGAAGATGTCGGCCGAGCGGATGCGCAGGTTCGACCGGTAGTCCTCGGCGATCCGGCGCTCGCGGTCCTCGTCGACGACGCCGCCCTTGGCGATGCCGGGGAGGTTGGCCAGCGAGATGTTCTGGCGGATGTCGTCCTCGAGGAGCAGGCCGTACTGCTTGCGGTCTTCGGTGACGTAGGCGAGGCCGGCGGCGATCGCCTTCGGGATCGTCGAGACGTCCACGGGCTTGTTGTTCATCAGCACCTCGCCCGACACGTTGCGGCCGTAGGACTTGCCGAAGACGCTCATGGCGAGCTCGGTGCGGCCCGCGCCCATGAGGCCGGCAATGCCGACGATCTCGCCGCGGCGCACGTTGAAGGACACGTCCTTCACGATCTGCCGCTGGGTGTTGAGGTGGTGGAAGGCGTTCCAGTTCCGCACCTCGAAGAAGACGTCGCCGATCTTCGGGTGGCGGGGCGGGTAGCGGTCGTCGAGCTGGCGGCCGACCATGTCGCGGATGATCTGGTCCTCGCTGACGCCCGCCTTGCAGTCGAGCGTCGAGACGGTGGAGCCGTCGCGGATGACGGTGATCGAATCGGCGACGCGCGAGATCTCGTTCAGCTTGTGGCTGATCATGATGGAGGTCAGGCCCTGGCGCTTGAACTCCAGGAGAAGGTCGAGGAGCGCCTGGCTGTCGCGCTCGTTGAGGCTCGCCGTCGGCTCGTCGAGGATGAGGAGGCGCACCTTCTTGGACAGGGCCTTGGCGATCTCGACGAGCTGCTGCTTGCCGACGCCCATGTCCTTGATGAGGGTGGTCGGCGGCTCGGAAAGGCCCACCTGCTTCAGGAGCTCTTCCGACCGGCGGAAGGACTCGTTCCAGTCGATCACGCCGCCGCGCGAGATCTCGTTGCCGAGGAAGATGTTCTCGGCGATCGACAGGAGCGGCACCAGCGCCAGCTCCTGGTGGATGATGATGATGCCGACATGCTCGGAATCGCGGATGTCGCGAAAGGCGCGGACCTCGCCGTCATAGACGATGTCGCCCTCGTAGGAGCCGGCGGGATAGACGCCGGAGAGCACCTTCATCAGCGTCGACTTGCCGGCGCCGTTCTCGCCGCAGATGGCGTGGATCTCGCCCTGCTCGACGGTGAGGTTGACGTTGTCGAGCGCCTTGACGCCCGGAAACGTCTTGGTGATGCCGCGCATCTCGAGGATCGGTGCCATGGCGCTCTCCCGAAGCTTGGGGCGGACCGAAGGACGACCGGGCGCCCGTAAGGGCGCCCGGGGAGGGAAACGGCGGGACGCGCTTGCCGCGTCCCGCCACCCAAGAGGATCAGGGCTGGATCTGGGCTTCGGTGTAGTAGCCGCTGTCGACCAGGACCGGCTTGATGTTGTCCTTGGTGACGAGGACCGGCTTCAGGAGGTAGGACGGAACGACCTTCTCGCCGTTGTTGTAGGTCTTGGTGTCGTTGACCTCGGGCTCCTTGCCCTGGCCGATCGCGTCGATCATGTCGACGGTGACCTTGGCGAGCTCGCGGGTGTCCTTGAAGATCGTCGAGTACTGCTGGCCGTTCTCGATCGACTTGACCGAGGGCACCTCGGCGTCCTGGCCGGAGACGATCGGCATCGGCTTGTCGCCCGATCCGTAGCCGACGGCGCTCAGGGCCGAGATGATGCCGATGGACAGGCCGTCATAGGGCGAAAGGACGGCGTTGACCGTCTTGTCGCCGTAGTAGGACGAGAGGAGGTTGTCCATGCGGGCCTGGGCGACCGCCGGGTCCCAGCGCAGGGTGCCGACGCGGTCCATGCCGGTCTCGCCCGACGGGATCACGAGCTTGCCGCTGTCGATGTAGGGCTGCAGCACGCTCATCGCGCCGTCGTAGAAGAAGAAGGCGTTGTTGTCGTCCGGCGAGCCGCCGAACAGCTCGATGTTGAACGGGCCGGCCTCGGATTCGAGCTTCAGGCCGTCGACGATCGACTGGGCCTGGAGCACGCCGACCTGGAAGTTGTCGAAGGTCGTGTAGTAGTCGACGTTCGGCGAATTGCGGATCAGGCGGTCGTAGGCGATGACCTTGATGCCCTTGTCGTGCGCCTGCTGGAGGCCGTCGGTGAGCGTCGTGCCGTCGATCGAGGCGATCACCAGCGTCTGGACGCCGGCGGCGACCATGTTCTCGAGCTGGCTGATCTGCGTCGGGATGTCATCCTCGGCGTACTGGAGATCGGTCTTGTAGCCGCGCTCCTGCAGCTGCTTGACCATGTTGTCGCCGTCCGCGATCCAGCGGGCGGAAGCCTTGGTCGGCATCAGGACGCCGACGGTGCCCTTCTCCTGGGCGCTTGCCGCGCCGGCGAAGACCATGGCGCCCAGCGCGATCGCCGAAGCGAGCTTTGCCATCATTCTCATCGATAAAGACTCCTCCCGATGCAACCGCGCTCATCGCGGCCGCGGGTTCCCTGCAATGGCGGCGGCGACATGCCTCCACCCGTCCGTCGCCGACGCCCGGCGGAGGAACCCCGCCTCCCCTCGCGCGCCGTCGAAGCTTTGCAGCACACCTCGATTAGTCGGGCGCGCTTATTTTGTCCAGCGGTCGGATTAATTGTCGAGGGCGCGATAGGCGGCGACCGCCTCGCGCCCGCGCCGGTTGACCTCGTCCGCATCCATGCCCGGCGCGTAGAGGTTCGAGCCGAGCCCGAACACCGAAACGCCGACCGCGGCATAGGATGCGAATTCGGCCGGCCCGACGCCGCCGACGGCGCCGATCACGGCCTCCTTTGGCAGAACCGCCCTGACCGCCTTTATGCCCGCCGGCCCGAGAAGGCTCGCGGGGAAGAACTTCAGCGCCGAGGCGCCGCATGCGAGCGCCGTGAAGGCCTCGGTCGGCGTCATCACGCCGGGCATCGTGACCATGCCGTAGGCGTTCGCCCGCTCCATCACGGCGGGGTCGATGTTGGGGCTGACGAGAAGGCGCCCGCCGACCTCGGCGAGGCGGTCGACCTGGGGCCCCTGGAGGACGGTGCCCGCCCCGATCAGGACGCCGTCCGGCGCGAGGCGCACAGCCCGCTCGATGGAGCGGAAGGGGTCGGGCGAGTTCAGCGGGATCTCGATCGCCTCGAAGCCCGCCTCGATCAGGCCGCCGACCACCGGCTCGACCTCGTCGAACGTCAGGCCGCGCAGGATGGCGACGAGGCCGGTCGTCAGGCGCGGAAAGGGCGTGCGGCTCATGCGGCGTCCTCGTTGGCGTTGCGGGCCGCCAGGCGCCGAGCCGCCAGAGCCAGACCGGCGCGCGAACAGGCGTCCGCGTCGGACACGGCCGCGTCGTGGATGTCGGCAGCCTTCAATGCGGCGAGGTAGACCTCGGCCATGGCGCCGGAGGCGACGAGCCGGACGCCGTCGAGCTCGCCCCAACGCGAGCGCGCGGCGGCGATCTCCGCGCCGATCAGGAGGCCGGACAGGCGCGACAGGTTCTCGGACGGCGGGGTTCCGTGAAGAAGGAAGCCGGCGCGGAGAGCGAACAGCCGCGACAGGACCTCGGCGGGCGCGTCGAGGCTCTCGCGCACGGCCGCGACAAAGCCGGCGGAGGCGGGATCGGCGAGCGCCTGCGCGTCGAGGACGCCGGCCAGAACCGAATGCCGGCGCAGAAGCGCGAAGACCTCGCCGGTCATCGCCGTCGAGAAGCCGGACAGGCGCCCCTCCTCGAGCCGCACCCACTTGGAATGAGTGCCGGGCATGCAGACGAGGCCGCTCGGCGTCGCGCCTTCGAGGGCAACGAGGCCGAGGAGCTGCGTTTCCTCGCCGCGCATGACGTCGGGCCGCGTCGGATCGTTCTGCGACAGGCCGGGCAGGATGAAGACGGGGCGGCGGATGCCGGGAACGCGCGTGGCTTCCGGCGCGATCTCGGAAAGGCCGAGCGGCACCGGCAGGTAGGCCGCCTCGACCCATCCGGTGCGCGCGCCCACCATGCCGCACAGCACCACCGGCTCGCCGGGAGCTGCGCCGAGGGTCGCCAGATGGCGCTCCAGCACGGCCTCGAAGGCTCGGTCGACGACGGCGGTGAGGCCGTCGGCGCCGCGCGCTTCGGCCAGAACGCCGCCGTCCGGCGCCAAGCGCCACAAGCGGAGGCTCGACGTGCCCCAGTCGCCGACGAGGAAGCTGTTCGACGCGGCGCTCACGACGCGAAGGCCTTTACGCGCGGCTCGGGAAGCCCCGTCACGCCGACATCGAGGAGGTAGGTCCTGCCCCAGCCTTCCTCTGCCGCCTTGTCCTCGTCGCTCATGCCCTCGCTCGCCGTCGTGACGAGCATGCGGTCGAGGCTCGCCCCGACGAAGGCCGGGCAGCTCGGTCGCGAGGCGGGCACGCGCACGGTGCGCACGCGCGCGCCCGTCGGCGCGTACCGGTCGACGCAAGAGCCGCCCCAGCGCGCGCACCAGACGTGTCCCTCCGCATCAACCACCGCGCCGTCGAGGCCGCCGACGCCGCCCCGATGATCGAAGAAGATCGCGGGCTCGCCCGCAGGCAGGCCGGTCTCGGGATCGAGATCGACGCGCCAAAGGATGCCCTCATTCGTGTCGGTCCAGTAGCCGGCGCGCCCGTCGGGCGAGAAGCAGATGGCGTTCGGGATGGTGATGCCGAGATAGATGCGGCGGATCTCGCCCTCGCGGAACCACCAGATCGATCCGGCCTTCTCCTCCGCCTTGCGGCCCATGGTGCCGATCCAGAGCGCGCCCGAAGGGTGGACGCGCCCGTCATTGGAGCGCAGCCGCGGATCGGCGTCCGGGAAGGCCTGGAGGAGGGTCAGCGTGCCGGTCGCGACCTCGCGGACGTAGAGGCCGTTCTCGGCGGCAAGGAGCTGGCGCGCCTCGTCGATCGGCGCCAGCACCGAGGCCATCAGGGGCAGGTCCCGCACCGTCACGGATCCGGCCGCGATGTCGGCCTCGAAGAGCTTGCGCTCCAGGATGTCGAACCACCAGGCCGAACGGCTCGCGGGGTCGTAGACCGGCCCTTCGCCGAGATGGCAGCGGTGCTCCGACAGGATCGTGAGCGGAACCTGCTCCATGACGCCCGACCTCAGTGGTTGTCGCGCGGCACGCCGCGGGTCTGGGCGATGCGCTGGTACTGGACGGCGTTCTCGAGAACGGCGCCGGTCTGCATCTGCCCGACGAGATTGCGCTGGATCTCCTGCCACGGCGTCTGGTTGGCCGGATACTTGTAGCCGCCGTCGCGCTCCAGCGCCGCGCGGCGCTCGTCGAGCTCCTCCTGCGAGATCAGGATGTTGGCCGAGCCGCGGCCGAGATCGATGCGGACGCGGTCGCCGGTCCGCAGAAGCGCGAGACCGCCGCCGGCCGCCGCTTCCGGCGAGGCGTTGAGGATCGACGGGCTGCCGGAGGTGCCGGACTGGCGCCCGTCGCCGATGCAGGCGAGCGAGGTGACGCCGCGCTTGATGAGGTAGTCGGGCGCGCGCATGTTCACGACCTCGGCCGCGCCGGGATAGCCGATCGGCCCCGCGCCGCGCATGAAGAGGACCGTGTGCTCGTCGATGCCGAGCGCCGGATCGTCGATGCGGTGATGGTAGTCCTCCGGCCCGTCGAACACCACCGCGCGGCCTTCGAAGGCGTCCGGGTCGTTCGGGTTCGAGAGATACCGCTCGCGGAACTCCGGCGAGATCACCGAGAGCTTCATGATCGCCGAATCGAAGAGGTTGCCGCGCAGCACGCGGAAGCCGGCATGGACCTTCAGCGGCTGGTCGAAGGGGCGGATGACCTTCTCGTCCTCGATGACCGCGCCGCGGCAGTTGTCGCCGATGGTGCGACCGTTCACGGTGAGGGCGTCCTCGTTGATGAGGCCCTGGCCCATCAGCTGGTTGACCACCGCCGGCACGCCGCCGGCATGGTAGTAGTCCTCGCCGAGATATTCGCCGGCCGGCTGGAGGTTGACGAGGAGCGGGATCTCCTCGCCATAGGTCTGCCAGTCGTCGATGGTCAGCTCCACGCCCATGTGGCGGGCGAGCGCGTTGAGGTGGATCGGCGCGTTGGTGGAGCCGCCGATCGCCGAGTTCACGCGGATGGCGTTGATGAAGGCGTCGCGGGTCAGGATGTCGGAGGGCTTCAGGTCCTCGGCGACCATCTCGACGATGCGGAGCCCCGAGCGGTATGCAACCTCCTGGCGGTCGCGATAGGGCGCGGGGATCGCCGCCGAGCCGGGAAGCTGCATGCCGAGGGCTTCGGCGAGCGAGTTCATCGTCGTCGCCGTGCCCATGGTGTTGCAGTAGCCGGTGGACGGAGCGGAAGACGCGACGAGCTTGATGAAGCCGTTATAGTCGATCTCGCCCTTGGCCATCAGCTCTCTGGCCTTCCAGACGATGGTGCCCGAGCCCGTGCGCTCGCCGCGGAACCAGCCGTTCAGCATCGGGCCGACCGAGAGCGCGATCGCGGGGATGTTCACGGTCGCCGCCGCCATGAGGCAGGCGGGGGTCGTCTTGTCGCAGCCGATGGTCAGCACCACGCCGTCGAGCGGGTAGCCGTAGAGGATCTCGACGAGGCCGAGATAGGCGAGATTGCGGTCGAGGCCGGCGGTCGGGCGCTTTCCCGTTTCCTGGATCGGGTGCACCGGGAATTCGATCGGAATGCCGCCGGCCTGGCGGATTCCCTCGCGCAGGCGATGCGCCAGCTCAAGGTGGTGGCGGTTGCAGGGGCTGAGGTCCGAGCCGGTCTGCGCGATGCCGATGATCGGGCGGCCGGACTGCAGCTCCTCCTGGCTGATGCCGAAGTTCATGTAGCGCTCGAGGTAGAGCGCGGTCATGTCGGCATTGGCCGGATTGTCGAACCAGGCGCGCGAGCGCAGCTTCGAGCCCGAACCGTTGGTGGTCGTGAGGTCGTGCGAACCGTTGGTCGTCATGGCTTGCGGGTATCCCGAGAAGCGGCCGGAGCCGCGCTGAAGAAGCGCAGCAGGCTGCGATGGCGGTATGTCTGGCCCGGATCGAGGAGGACGGACGGAAAGTCGGGCCGGTTGGGCGCGTCGGGCCAGTCCTGCGGCTCCAGGCAGAAGGCGTCGGCCTGCCGGTAGGCGCGTCCGTTCTTACCCCGGACCGAGCCGTCGAGGAAGTTGCCCGAATAGAACTGGAGACCGGGCCGGTCGGTCCACAGCTCCATCACCCGGCCCGAGCGCGGATCGCGCACGCGCGCGGCGAAGGCCGGGACGTCGCGGGCATCGTTCGCGAGCACGAAGTTGTGGTCGTAGCCGCGCGCCGGCCTGTTCAGCTGCGGATGGTCGAAGCGGATCAGCGCACCGATGGGCGCGGCCTCGCGGAAATCGAAGGGTGTACCCTCGACGGGCTCCGGCGCGCCCCTCTTCGGGATCGCGCGCGAATCGACCGGACTGTAGTGCTCCGCGGCGATGCGCAGCTCGTGATCGTAGACGGGCACGAGGTTCTCGCCGCCGCCGAGATTGAAGAAGGAATGGTTGGTGAGGTTCACCACCGTCGGCATGTCCGTTCGCGCGGTGAACTCGATCTCGAGATCGAAGCCGTCGGATACGCGATAGGTGACGGCGACGTCGAGGTTGCCGGGAAAGCCCTCCTCGCCGTCCGGGCTGCGCCGGCGGAAGGTGACGGCGGGCGAGGCGCCCTCCTCCGTTTCCGCGATGTCCCAGACGTAGCGGTCGAAGCCGACGCCGCCGCCGTGCAGCGCGTTCGGCCCGTCGTTCGGCTCGACGCGGATGGTGCGTCCGTTCAGCATGAAGCGGCCGCCCGCGATGCGATTGGCGACGCGCCCGATCGTCGCGCCGAAGAAGTCGCGGCTCTCGATGTAGCCGGCGAGGTCGTCGTGGCCGAGAACGACGTCGGCGAGCCGCCCCTCGCCGTCGGGCACGAGGAGCCGCTGCACCGCCGCGCCGTAGGAGATCAGCGAGACCGCGAAGCCGTCCGCGCCGTGCAGCGTCACGCGCTCGACGGCGCTGCCGTCCGGCGCGGTGCCGAAGGGCTCGCGCGCGAAGCTGGCGGGCGCGGCGCTCATGTCGCCGCGCCTTCGTCGTGGAAGGCCTCGACAACGCGCCGGCGGCCGAGGGTGAAGGCGTCGCAGACGTGGACGAAGGGCGAGAAGTCTGCGTCGCTCGTGTTCGTGCGGGCGAGCTCGACGAAGCGGCGATAGATGCCGCGATACTCCTCCTCCATGCCGGCGGACGGGGCCTCCGCGCCACCGATCACGAGGCGCGTGCCGCCATGGGTCAGTTCGAAGGCGCCCTTGTCCGTCTCGGCCGAGATCGTCCAGGTCTGCGGGCCCGTCTGGCGCCAGTCGAACTCGGCAGAGACCGGCACGTCGGCCGAATCGCGGAACATCAGGCTGGCCGCGATGGGCGCCGCGCGGTTCTCCGGGAAGAACAGGTCGGAGGAAACGAGGCGGAAGGGCCGCGGCAGGATCCGCGTCGCGATCGAAAGCGCGTTGATGCCGGGATCGAAGACGCCGAGGCCGCCCGGCTCCCAGATCCATTGCTGGCCGGGATGCCACTTGCGCACGTCCTCCTTCCACTCGATCGAGACCGAGCGGATGGCGGCGTCCGCCAGGAAGGCGCGCGCCGCCTCGACCTGCGGCGCGAAGCGCGAATGCCATGTGGCGAAGAGGACCAAGCCCTTCTCGTCCGCAATGCGCTTCAGCGCCTCGACTTCCGAGAGCGTCGCGCCAGGCGGCTTTTCCAGGATCAGGTGCTTGTTCGCCGCGAGCACCGCGGCCGCCTGCTCGAAGCGCCCCTGCGGCGGCGTGCAGAGCGACACCGCGTCGATGGCGATGCCCGAGGCGAGCATCGCCTCGACCGAATCGAAGGACGGAAGCGTGTCGTGGCTCGCATTGCGGCTGGCCACCGCCACGAGCTCGACGCCCTCCACGGCGTCCAGCGCCGGAAGGTGCTGGTCGCGCGCGATCTTGCCGAGGCCGACGAGCCCGATGCGGATGGTCTCGGCCATCCTCAGAGCGCCTTGACGGTGACGGGGCGCTCGGGAGCGCGGGCGAGGCGGTTGCGCAAGGGGAGCCGGAAGGGCGCGGCCTCGATCTCGAAGACGTCGCCGTCCTCGGTCTTCAGCCCGTCGGTGACGGACAGCGTGGCGGTGCCGAAGAAGTGGACGTGGAGGTCGCCGGGGCGGCGGAAGAGGTCGTACTTGAAGTGGTGGTACTCGAGATTGTCGATCGAGTGGCTCATGTTCGCCTCGCCCGACAGGAAGGGCTTCTCGAACACGATCTGCGACCCGCGGCGCACGCGCGACATGCCCTCGACATGGGCCGGCAGCTCGCCGACGAAGAGCTCGGGCCCGAGCGAGGCCTGGCGAAGCTTCGAATGGGCGAGCCAGAGGTAGTTGCCGCGCTCGGTGACGTGGTCCGAGAACTCGTTGGCGAGGCAGAAGCCGAGCCGGTAGGGCGTGCCGTCCTCGCCGATGAGATAGATGCCGGCGAGCTCCGGCTCCTCGCCGCCGTCGAGCGCGAAGGAGGGCGAGACGAGGTCCTCGCCCGGGCCGACCAGCGTCGAGCCGTCGCCCTTGTAGAACCATTCGGGCTGAACGCCGACCTGCCCGTCCGCGGGCTTGCCGCCTTCGAGGCCCATGCGGAACATCTTCATGGAGTCGGTGACGTGCTCGCCAGCCGCCGCCTTGTGCATCTTGTCGCGTCCGTCGGCCGAGCCGAGATGGGTGAGGCCGGTGCCCGCGACGATGAAGTGGGCGGGATCGGGATGATGCACGGGCGCTGCGATCCGGCCGACCTCCAGCGCGGCGACGAGGTCGACCGCCTCGCCGAGCCCGGCCTCGCGCACGACCGCCGCGAGCGAGGTGCCGGCGGCGGCGGCGCGCCTGGCGAGATCCAGGACCGAGGAGGCGCCGGTCACGAGGCGGGCGTCGAGCCCGTCGCCCTCGATCACTGCCACCGCGTTCACGGCACCGCCGCGCTCCGACTTCAACTGCACGAGACGCAAGAGACCGTCCTCAAACCGATTGAACATGCGGGCAAGCGGCCAACCGCGGCGCGACCCGCGCCGGCATACAAGCCTCCCATGCCTTCAGGTATGACTAATGCGGATCGGCCGGCAAATGCAAGCGGGCTTGCCGGGCGCCCGCGCTCTTTTGCGGCGCAACGTAAACACCGACAGCGGCGGGCAATTTGCCGAGCTTGACGAAATTTTACGCCAGATCTTGCTCGGACTTACGGTCATCTCGGCAATGCAGCATCAAGTCAGCTCCGCAACAGCCACTTGCCAATGGTATTACAATATGTCTAATTCTGCGCCGGGTTCGAACCCAGGGATCTCGCTTCACCTTTCGGGAGGAAACTGATGAAGCTTCGTCGTCTGGCCGTGCTTTCGGCCGCCTTCGCCACCCTCGCCGCCACCACCGTCGCCGCCAGCGCGATCACGGTCGGCTTCTCGCAGATCGGCTCCGAATCGGGCTGGCGCGCCGCCGAGACCACGGTCACCCGCCAGGAAGCGGAGAAGCGCGGCATCGACCTGAAGTTCGCCGACGCCCAGCAGAAGCAGGAGAACCAGATCAAGGCGATCCGGTCCTTCATCGCGCAAGGGGTCGACGCCATCCTGGTCGCGCCGGTCGTCGCCACGGGCTGGGACGCCGTGCTCGAGGAAGCCAAAGATGCCGACATCCCGGTGGTCCTGCTCGACCGCACGGTTGATTCGGACAAGAGCCTTTATCTGACCGCCGTCACGTCCGACCTCGTGCACGAGGGCAAGGTCGCGGGCGAATGGCTCGCCAAGGACGTCGGGGACAAGCCCTGCAACGTCGTCGAGCTCCAGGGCACCACCGGCTCCTCGCCCGCCATCGACCGCAAGAAGGGCTTCGAGGAGGGCATCGCCGGTCACGACAACATCAAGATCACCCGCTCGCAGACCGGCGACTTCACCCGCACCAAGGGCAAGGAAGTCATGGAAAGCTTCCTGCGCGCCGAGGACGGCGGCAAGAACATCTGCGCGGTCTACGCCCACAACGACGACATGGCGGTGGGCGCCATCCAGGCGATCAAGGAAGCCGGCCTGAAGCCGGGCACCGACATCAAGGTCGTCTCGATCGACGCCGTGCCGGACATCTTCCTCGCCATGGAAGCGGGCGAGGCCAACGCCACCGTCGAGCTGACGCCGAACATGGCGGGCCCGGCCTTCGACGCGCTCAAGGCCTACATGGACAACGGCACCGAGCCGCCGAAGTGGATCCAGACCGAGTCGAAGCTCTACACGCAGTCGGACGACCCCAAGGCCGTCTACGAAGCCAAGAAGGACCTCGGCTACTGATCGCAGCCACCGCGATCGCCTAGCCGAGAGCGGCGGGGTGCCGCGCTCCCTCGCGGCACCCCGCTTCCGTCCCCTTTCCACAGTCCGGAGAACCGTGTCATGACCGGTGCCGCTCCGCCGCCCGCAGCGACGGGAGCTCCGCTCCTCGAGGCGACGGGCATTTCCAAGGCCTTCTTCGGCGTTGCAGCCCTCACCGACGTCGATGTCCGCATCGAGCGCGGCGAGGTCATGGCGCTGCTCGGCGAGAACGGCGCGGGCAAGTCGACGCTCGTCAAGATCCTGACCGGCGCCTATCGCCTGGACGCCGGCTCGATCCGCCTCGAAGGCGCGCCCATCGAGCCGCGTAGCGTCGCGGACGCGCAAAGCCTCGGCATCGGCACCGTCTACCAGGAGGTCAACCTCCTGCCGAACCTGTCCGTCGCCGAAAACCTCTACCTCGGCCGTCAGCCGCGCACCCGCCTCGGCTTCCTCGACGGACGGCGCATGCAGCGCGACGCGCGCGCGCTTCTCGCCCGCTACGGCCTTTCCATCGATCCCGGCGCGCTTCTGGGCACCTATTCCGTCGCGGTCCAGCAGATCGTCGCCATCGCCCGTGCCGTCGACCTCTCGGGCAAGATCCTCGTTCTCGACGAGCCGACGGCCAGCCTCGACGCGCGCGAGACTGCGATGCTCTTCGACGTCGTGCGCCAGCTGAAGCGCGAGGGTCTGGGCATCGTCATCATCACCCACTTCCTCGACCAGGTCTTCGCCATCGCCGACCGCGTGACGGTTCTGCGCAACGGCCGCCTCGTCGGCTCCAAGGCGATCGCCGAGCTCGACCGCCTGTCGCTCATCACCATGATGCTCGGGCGCGAGCTGAAGGAGGAAACGCTCGGCCGGTCGGGGAGCGAGGCGGCCGTCTCGGCCGAACCGCTCGTGTCCTTCCGGGGCTACGGCAAGCGGGGCTCGATCGAGCCCTTCGACCTCGACATCGGCCGCGGCGAGGTCGTGGGCATCGCCGGCCTCCTCGGGTCCGGACGCACCGAGACCGCCCGCCTCGCCTTCGGCGCCGATAAGGCGGATTCGGGCACGCTCATCGTGGACGACCAAGCCGTCAGCGTCACCTCGCCCGAGACCGCCGTCGCGCAGGGCTTCGCCTTCTGCCCGGAGGAGCGCAAGATCGACGGCATCGTCGCCGACCTGTCGGTGCGCGAGAACATCATCCTCGCCCTCCAGGCGCGGCGGGGCTGGATGAAGCCCCTGCCCCGCGCCGAGCAGATCGCCATCGCCGACCGCTACATCAAGGCGCTCGACATCCGCACCGCCCACCGCGACCTGCCGATCAAGTTCCTGTCCGGCGGCAACCAGCAGAAGGCGATCCTCGCCCGCTGGCTCGCCACCGATCCGCGCTTTCTGATCCTCGACGAGCCGACGCGCGGCATCGACGTCGGCGCCCATGCCGAGATCATCCGCCTCATCGAGGACCTGCGCGCCCGCGGCCTGTCGCTGCTCGTCGTGTCCTCCGAGCTGGAAGAGCTCGTCGCCTACGCATCGCGGGTCGTGGTGCTGGCCGACCACCGCCACGTCGCCGAGCTGTCGGGCGAGGCGATGAACCCCTCCGCCATCATGGCCGCCATTGCCCGGCCGCACGGCTCGGCGGAGCCCGCGACCAGAGAGGTGGCCGCCTGATGCCCGACATGATCCTTGCCCGACTGAAGCGCCTCGCCCCGCAGCTGATCGCCCTCGCTTTGGTTCTGGCGGCGAACGGCCTCGTGTCGCCGAACTTCTTCGACCTCACCTGGGCGAACGGCCGGCTCTACGGCTCGCTGATCGACGTCCTCAACCGCGGCGCGCCGGTGGCGCTGCTGGCGATCGGCATGACGCTCGTCATCGCCACCAAGGGCATCGACCTGTCGGTCGGCGCCACCATGGCGATCTGCGGCGCGGTCGCGGCCTCGCTCGTCGCGGAAGGCCAGCCGCTCGCCGTCGCGCTGGTCGCGGCCCTCGGCGTCGGGCTCCTGTGCGGGCTGTGGAACGGCTTCCTCGTCGCCATCCTCCAGCTTCAGCCGATCGTCGCGACCTTGATCCTGATGGTGGCGGGGCGCGGCATCGCCCAGCTCGTCACGGAAGGCGTGATCCTCACATTCAACGATCCCGGCTTCGCGTTCCTCGGCTCCGGCAATCTCCTCGGCCTGCCGACGCCGGTGATCCTCTGGCTCGCCGTGGCCTTGATCGTCGGCGTCATCGTGCGCCGCTCGGCGCTCGGCCTCCTCGTCGAGGCGATCGGCGTCAACCGCCGGGCGAGCGCGCTCGCCGGCGTCAAGACGCGCTTCCTGGTGATCTCCGTCTACCTCGTCTCGGGCCTCTGCGCGGCGGTCGCCGGCCTCATCGTCACCGCCGACATCCGCGGCGCCGACGCCAACAATGCCGGCCTCTGGCTCGAACTCGACGCGATCCTCGCCGTCGTCGTCGGCGGCACCTCGCTGCTGGGCGGCCGCTTCTCGATCCTGGCGTCCCTCATCGGCGCAATGATCATCCAGTCGATCAACACCGGCATCCTGCTCGCGGGCTTCCCGCCGGAGTTCAACCTCATCATCAAGGCCGGCATCATCGTCGCGATCCTGGCGCTGCAGTCGCCGGCGCTGGGCTCGCTCTGGGCCTTCCTGCGCCCCGCGCCCCGGAGCCCCACGCCGGCCGCCCCGGACAAGAAGGAGCTCGTCGCCCGATGAGGATCGATACGCGCAACCTGCCTTTCCTCGCGACGCTCGCCATCTTCGTCGTCGCCTACGCGCTCTGCGTCTCGCAGTTCCCGGCGATGCTCTCGACGCGCGTGGCGATGAACCTCCTCACCGACAACGCCTTTCTCGGCATCGCCGCGGTCGGCATGACCTTCGTGATCCTGTCGGGCGGGATCGACCTGTCGATCGGTTCGGTGATCGCCTTCACCAGCGTCTTCACCGCCGTCACCGTCGGCGCGGGCCTCCACCCGGCGATCGTCCTTCTTCTCGTCCTCGTTCTCACCACCGCCTTCGGCGCGGCGATGGGCGGCATGATCCACCTCCTCAAGATGCCGCCCTTCGTGGTGACGCTGGCCGGCATGTTCCTCGCGCGCGGCGCGGCCTTCCTGATATCGACGCAGTCGGTGCCGCTCTCGCACCCCTTCATCGACGCGCTCTCGTCCTTCTATTTCCGCCTGCCCGGCGGCGGGCGGCTGACCAGCATCGCCATGCTGATGATCGCCGTCTTCGTGGTCGGGGCGATCGTGGCGCGTCGCACGCGCTTCGGCGCCAACATCTACGCGCTCGGCGGCAACCCGCAGTCGGCCGAGCTGATGGGCGTGGCCGTCGGGCGCACGACGGTCGCGATCTACGCGACCTCCGGCTTCCTCGCGGGCCTGTCGGGCATCGTCTACACGCTGTACACCTCGGCCGGCTATTCGCTGGCGACCGTGGGCGTCGAGCTCGACGCGATCGCCGCCGTGGTGATCGGCGGCACGCTTCTCACCGGCGGCGCCGGGCTCGTCGCCGGCACCTTCGTCGGCATCCTGATCCAGGGCCTGATCCAGACCTACATCGTGTTCGACGGGACGCTCTCGTCCTGGTGGACGAAGATCGCCATCGGCGTCCTCCTCTTCCTCTTCATCGCGCTTCAGCGCACCATCCTCTGGTCGACGGAGCGGGGTCAGGCTTCCCGCCGGACCGCAGCCATGGGAGCCACCTGACGCGATGGGTCTTCTCGAACGCGCGATGGAAGGCGGGCGCCTGCGCACCAGTCACGCCCAGGTCGTCGGCCATCTCGGCCGGGACATCGTCTCGGGCGTTCTGCCGGAAGGCTCGATCCTGCCCGGCGACAGCGACTTGTCGGCCCGCTTCGGCGTGTCGCGGACCGTTCTGCGCGAAGCGATGAAGACCCTCGCCGCCAAGCAGCTGGTGGAACCCAAGGCCAAGGTCGGCACCCGCGTCCTCGACCGCTCGGCCTGGAACCTCTTCGACGCCGACGTCCTGTCCTGGCGCTTCGAGACCGGGGTGGACGCCGCCTTCGTCGCCGACCTCGCCGAGATCCGCATGGCGCTGGAGCCGGCGGCGGCGGGCCTCGCCGCCCGGCGCGCGACGACCGAGGAGATCCTGCGCCTCTACGAGATCGCGGGCCGCATGAACGACCTCGCCCACACGCCCCAGTCGATCGCCAAGGTCGACCTCGAATTCCACCATGCCGTCCTGAAGGCGGCGAAGAACCCCTTCATGTCCTCGATCGGCAGCCTGATCGAGGCGGCGCTCGCCATCTCCTTCACCCTGTCCTCGCCGGTCACCAATCCCGGCCAGATCGACGAGCTCGCGCGCAACCACCTGCGCATCGCGCAGGCCATTGCCGCCCGCGACGAGGACAAGGCGCAGGCCGCCATGCGCGCCGTCATCGCCACCGGCGCCGACCGCGCCAGCGGCGCCCTCGCCCGGCAGGGGGAGGAGGCGTAGCGGCTGCCGCGCTCATTCCGCCGCCATCGGCTGAACCGGCGCGGCGCCCTCCCCGTCCAGCGCGAAGACGTCGCCGGGGGCGAAGTGCAGCGTCACCGGCTCGCCGGGGGCGGGCGGGGGCGCGGCGGGGGAGTTGAAGACGTCGGCGAGCAGGGTGCCGCCGGGCGCGGCGACGCGCAGGCGCACCACCGAACCGAGGAACTCGGCCGCCTCGACCGTCCCGCGGATCGCGTTGACCCGGTTCTCGCCCGCGTCGAGCTTCAGGGCTTCCGGGCGGAAGGCCAGCGTCACGGGGCGCCGTCCACTGCCCGGCACCGGCTCGGCGAGCGTCACCGGCTGGCCGGCGACGGATACCGTCGCGCCCGAGCCCTCCGCCACCGCCTCGACGAGGCTGAGCGTGCCGACGAAGCCGGCGACGAAGCGGGTGCGCGGGCGGTTGTAGATCTCGTGCGGGGTGCCGCACTGCTCGATGCGGCCCTCGCTCATCACCACGATGCGGTCGGAGATCGAGAGGGCCTCCTCCTGGTCGTGGGTGACGAAGATGGTGGTGATGCCGAGTTCGCGCTGAAGCGCGCGGATCTCGGTGCGCAGCGACACGCGGATCTTGGCGTCGAGCGCCGAGAGCGGCTCGTCGAGGAGAAGGACGCGCGGGGACGGCGCCAGCGCGCGGGCGAGCGCCACGCGCTGCTGCTGGCCGCCCGAGAGCTGGTAGGGATAGCGGTCCTTGAGATGCGCGAGCTTGATGAGGCCCAGCATCTCGTCGACGCGGCGTCCCCGCTCGGCGGCCGGGCGGCCGGCGACCTTGAGGCCGAAGGCGACGTTGTCGCCGACGCTCATGTTGGGGAAGAGCGCGTAGGCCTGGAACACCATGCCGATGCGCCGGGCATTGGGCGGACGGTGCGTGACGTCCTCGCCGTCAATGGTGATCGTCCCGGCGCTGGGCTGCTCGAAGCCCGCCACCATGCGCAGCATCGTCGTCTTGCCGCAGCCGGAGGGCCCGAGGAACGAGATGAACTCGCCGCGGCGCACGCCGAGATCGAAGCCGCGCACCACCGTGTTGCCGCCAAAGCTCTTCGAAACGCCGGAAATGTCGAGGAAGCTCATGGGATGGCCTTTCGGCGGGTGCGCAAGGGGGCGGCGGCGGCGCCGGGGGCGCGGCCGCCGAGAAGCTGGAGCAGCGCCATGCAGCCCCAGGTCGCCGCGAAGGCGACGACCGCGAGCGCCGCCGGCTCGTAGGCCCGGTTCTGGCCGATGAGGGCGAGATAGGGGCCGAAGGCCGGCCGGTTGAGGAGGCCGGCGATGACGAAGTCGCCGATCACGATCGCGAAGGACAGGAAGGCGCCGGACAGGACCGCCGCGCGCACGTTCGGCAGGATCACCTGGAAGAGGATGGTGCGGCGCCTGGCGCCGAGGCTCTCGGCGGCCTCGGTCAGGGTGCGGATGTCGATGGCGCCCATGCCGGTGTCGACCGCCCGGTACATGTAGGGCAGCGACAGGACGACGTAGCCGAAGACGAGGAGGAGGTTGGTGCCCCAGGCGGAACCGGTGAAGGGGAGCCAGGAGGAGGAGTTGTAGAGCCTGAGATAGCCGAAGACGAGGACGATGGCGGGGATCACGAGCGGCAGCAGCGTGACGAACTCGATCACCGCGCGAAGCCGGGGAAAGCGCAGCCGCACCCAGTAGGCGGTCGGCACGACGAGCAGCGCGCCGAGGACGATGGTGGCGAGCGCCGCGAGAACCGAGAACCCGAATGTCTGGCGGAAGGCAGGGTCGGCGAAGACGACGCGATAGGCCTCGAAGCTCCAGGTGCCGCGGAGCATCGAGAGCGAGAACTCGAAGGTCGCGACCAGCGGCAGCACGAAGTAGAGCGCCGCGAGGCCGACGACGATCCAGGGGCCGAGACGCGCGCCGCTCATCGCTGCCACCGCTCGGCGCGGGCGCGAAGCACGAGGTAAAGGACGTTCGAGAGGCCGGTGATGACGATCATGCCGAAGGCGAGCGCGAAGCCGAGCTGGGGGTTGTAGAGGACGTCGCCGCGGATCTGCGAGTAGAGGAGGATGGGGACGATGTTCAGCGTCGAGCCGGTCAGGGCGAAGGCGGTGGCCACCGCTCCGAAGGCGTTGGCGAAGAGGAGCAGGAAGCAGCCGAGGAGGCTGGGGGCCAGCACCGGCAGCGCGACCATCCGCCAATACTGCCAGGACGAGGCGCCGAGGATCGCCGAGGCCTCGCGCCATTCCTTCTTCAGCCCGTCGAGGGCGGGGGCGATGATGAGCACCATCAGCGGGATCTGGAAGTAGAGATAGGTGATCGTCAGGCCCCAGAAGGACAGGAGATTGAAGCCCATCCGGTAGATCGAGATGCCGAAGGTCTCGTTGAGGAAGACGGTGACGAGGCCGACGCGCCCGAGCGTGGCGATGAAGGCGAAGGCGAGCGGGATACCGGCGAAGTTCGAGGCGACGCCGGAAAAGGTGGTGACGGCCGGCCGCAGCCAGGGCGGCAGCTTTCCGTGGACGACGGCGTAGGCGAGAAAGAAGCCGATCACCGCGCCGAGAAGCGCCGAGGCCGCGCTGACGCGTATCGAGATCCAGTAGGCCGCGATGATCTGCGGCGTGAAGAGGCCGCGGATGTTGTCGAGCGTGAAGCCGCCTTCGGGCGTCTGGAAGGCGCCGACGACGAGGTGCGCCGTCGGCCCGATCAGGAACAGCAGCGCGAAGAGAAAGAAGGGAACGAGGCCGATCCAGGCGAGCGGCAGCCGGCGTCGGGGCGCGGGGGCGGGCTGGATGGCGGCGAGGCCGGCGGCGGGGCTCGCGGTGCTCATGCGGTGTCCTCGGGCTCGGTGCGGCCGCGGTCTCGGAAGACGACAAGCGGGGCGCGTGCGTCGCGCCCCGCTCCGATGCGCTTTACTGGATGTTGGCGCCGACCACCGTGTCCCACTTGGCGGCGACCGCGGCCTTGGCGGCGTTCTGATCGTCGAGGCTCGGGAAGATCGCCTTCTCGTAGGCCGCCGCGTCCGGCAGGCGGTCGAGGAGATCCTGCGGGATCTTGCCGGCCTTGGACATGGCGTTGAAGCGGATCGGGTGGCAGTAGCCCTTCAGCCAGGCGAGCTGGCCCTCGTCCGAGTAGAGGTACTCCATCCAGAGCTTGGCGGCGTTCGGGTGCGGCGCGTAGGCGCTGATCGCCTGGACGTAGACGCCGGCGACCACGCCCGACTGCGGGATCACGACCTCGACCGGCGGATTGCCCTTGAGATTGTCGCGCACGGCGAGAAGGTTGTAGTCCCAGTTCAGGACCACCGGCGTCGTGCCTTGCGCGATCGGAGCGGCTTCGCCGTCGACCGGCACGAAGTTGCCGCTGTCGTTGAGCTTCTTGAAGAATTCGAGGCCGGCATCGGCCGCCGCCTCGCCGCCGGCCGCGCCCGTGGAGATGCCGGCCGCGTAAACGGCCATCAGGGCGTTGGCGGCCGAGCGCGGATCGCCGGCGAGCGCCACCGAGTTGGCATAGGTGTCGGTGAGGAGGTCGGAGAAGTCCTTCGGGACTTCCTTGACGACGTCGGTGTTCACGCCGATCGCCAGGACGCCGTAATAATCACCGTACCAGTGCCCGTCGGCGTCCTTGGCCTCGGCCGGAATTTCGTCCCAGGTCGAGACCTTGTAGGGCATCAGCAGGCCTTCGGCCTTGGCGGAGGGGCCGAAGGACAGGCCGACGTCGATGACGTCGGGGGCCTGCGGACCGGTATTGCCCTTGTTGGCCTTGATCGCCTCGATCTCGTCGGCGGAGGACGCGTTCGGGTTCAGCTCGTTGACGGTGATGCCGTACTTCGCCTTGAAGCCCGAGATCACCTCGCCATAGTTGCACCAGTCGTGCGGGAGCGCGATCGTGGTGAGCTGGCCTTCCGCCTTGGCGGCGGCGACGAGCTGGTCCATCGAGGCAGCGTCCTGCGCGAGCGCGCCGGTGGAGAGCGAGAGCAGCGCGGCGAGCGCGACGCCGCGGTTCATGGTGGTCTTGATCGACACGGTTCAGTTCCCCATCGGGTTCGCCGCCGGCTGACGAACCGGCTGGGCGCGGCAGCTATCATCACCCTGTGACAGTCGCGTGTCGATGTCTCACCTTGGGGAAGATGGGTGCCGAGCGAGGGGCGCGGGACGAGTTTTTCACAAGCCTCGACACGACTTCGCGCCCGGCGTGCGACCTCTGCACGCCGGGCGCGCTTTTCAGGAGATGCCGGCGGCGAGCAGCGTGTGCATGGTCAGCATGCCGACGAGGCGGCGATTCTCAACCACGGCGAGCGCGTTGACCTTGTGCCGGCTCATCAGGGCGAGCGCGGCGCTGCCGAGCATGTCGGGCGGGCAGGTCACGGGACCGGGCGTCATGATCTCGCCGGCGGTCTTGACCATGAGGTCGCTTCCCATGTGCCGGCGCAGGTCGCCGTCGGTGATGATGCCGAGAACCGCCTCCGCACCGTCGACCACGATCGCCGAGCCGACGCTGTGGCTGGTCATGGCGAGGATCACGGTGCGCATGTCCTGGTCGGGCGTCACCGCCGCGATGTGCCCCGGCCGGCGCATCAGGTCGCCGACGGATCTCAGCGAAGAGCCGAGCTTGCCGCCGGGATGGAAGCGGTGGAAGTTGGCGGGCGTGAAGTCGCGCTGGCGCAGGAGCGCGACCGCGATGACGTCGCCGAGCGCCAGCTGGAGCAGCGTCGAGGTGGTGGGCGCGAGGCCGTGCGGGCAGGCCTCGGCGGCCTTGGGCAGGATCAGCGGCACGTCGGCCGCCTTGCCGAGGGTCGAATCGGCCCGGCTCGTCACCGCGATCAGGGGAACGCCGTAGCGCTTGGCATAGCTGATGACGTCGCCGAGCTCGCGCGATTCGCCCGACCAGGACAGCGCCAGGACGACGTCGTCCTTGGTCACCATGCCCAGATCCCCGTGGCTCGCCTCGGCCGGGTGCAGGAAGAAGCTCGGCGTGCCGGTCGAGGTCAGCGTCGC
>CANJKV010000066.1 GCA_947474855.1 Aurantimonadaceae bacterium
ATCCTGTTCCGCAACTTCGGCCTTCTCGACTCGCGCATCGGCCTCATCGTCATCCTGTGCCTGATCAACCTGCCGATCATCGTCTGGATGCTCTACACCTACTTCAAGGAGATCCCCGGCGAGATCCTGGAGGCCGCGCGCATGGACGGCGCCTCGCTCGCCAAGGAGATCACGCAGGTCCTCACCCCCATGGCGCTGCCGGGCATCGCCTCGACCATCCTCCTCAACGTCATCCTCGCCTGGAACGAGGCCTTCTGGACGCTGCTGCTGACGACCACGAACGCGGCGCCGCTGTCGGCCTTCATCGCCTCCTTCTCCTCGCCTCAGGGCAACTTCTACGCCAAGCTTTCCGCCGCCTCGACGCTCGCCATTGCGCCGATCCTCATCATCGGCTGGTTCTCGCAGAAGCAGCTCGTGCGCGGCCTCACCTTCGGCGCGGTGAAATGACGACGCACGCCAGACAAGGATCGCCCCGATGAGCGCCATCACTCTCAGCAACGTGTCGAAGCGCTTCGGCGACGTCGTGATCATCCCCGGGCTCGACCTCGACATCCGCGACGGCGAGTTCGTGGTGTTCGTCGGCCCGTCGGGCTGCGGCAAGTCCACGCTGCTGCGCCTCATCGCGGGGCTGGAGGACGTCTCGGGCGGCACGATCACGATCGACGGGCGCGACGTCACCGCAACGCCTCCCGCGCGCCGCGGCCTTGCCATGGTGTTCCAGTCCTACGCGCTCTACCCGCACATGAGCGTCGGCGCCAACATCGCCTTTCCCTTGAAGATGGCGGGCATGGACAAGGCGCAGATCGAGAAGAAGGTGCAGGCCGCGGCCGCGACGCTCAACCTCACCGACTACCTGCACAGGAAGCCCCGCGAGCTGTCCGGCGGCCAGCGCCAGCGCGTCGCGATCGGGCGGGCCATCGTGCGCGAGCCCAACGGCTTCCTGTTCGACGAGCCCTTGTCCAACCTCGACGCGGCGCTGCGCGTCAACATGCGCCTGGAAATCTCCGAGCTGCACCAGCAGCTGAAGACGACGATGATCTACGTCACCCACGACCAGGTGGAGGCCATGACCATGGCCGACAAGATCGTGGTCCTCAACCGGGGCCGCGTCGAGCAGGTCGGCTCGCCGCTCGAGCTCTACGAGCGACCCGACAACCTCTTCGTCGCCGGCTTCATCGGATCCCCGAAGATGAACCTCATCACCGGCGCCGTCGCCGAGCGCCACGGCGCGACAACGGTGGGCATCCGCCCCGAGCATCTCCTGATCGAACGATCGGGCGGCGAGCTGACCGGCACGGCGGGCGTCTCCGAGCATCTCGGCTCGGACACCTTCATCCACGTCCGGCTCGACGACGGGCAAAGCCTCACCGCCCGCGCGCCCGGCGAGTTCCGGCTGAACCACGGCGAGCGCGTCGGCCTCACCCCGGAGGCCGGCCGGCTCCACCGCTTCGACGAGAAGGGCGCCGCCATCCGCTGACACCACGCTCCGCCCGCGTCGCGGGAACCCCGCCCCATTTCCAGACCCTCGCAAATCTTCTAGGTCCTTGAAGCGAGGACCTTGGAGGGGCGGGGATGGACGGTCTTTTTCTGGGGGTCGACGTCGGCACGGGCAGCGCCCGCGCCGGCCTCTTCGACGCGCACGGGACGCTTCTCGGCGCGGCGCGGCGTCCCATCCGGCTCTGGCACGAGGACGGCTCGATCGTCGAGCAGTCGTCCGCCGATATCTGGGCCGCCGTCTGCGGCAGCGTGCGCGAGGCGCTCCGGCTGGCCGGCGCGGCGGGCCGGGACGTGAAGGGCGTCGGCTTCGACGCCACCTGCTCGCTCGTCGTCCTCGACGCGCAAGGCCGCTCGCTTCCCGTCGGACCGTCCGAGGATCCGCAGCGCGACGTCGTGGTCTGGATGGATCACCGCGCCATCGACCAGGCCCGCCGCATCAACGCCACCGGCCATCCGGTCCTGCGCTACGTGGGGGGCGCTGTCTCGCCCGAGATGGAGACCCCGAAGCTCCTCTGGCTGAAGGAGAACCGGCCGGCGGTCTTCGCCGAGGCGGGCCACTTCTTCGACCTCGCCGACTACCTGTCCTGGCGCGCCACCGGCAGCCTCCAGCGCTCGGTCTGCACGCTCACCTGCAAATGGACCTATCTCGCCCATGCCGGCGGATGGGATGCCGGGTTCCTGCGCGAGATCGGCCTCGGCGTGCTCGCCGCGGACGGTTTCGCCCGGATCGGCGCGGACGTGGTGGACATCGGAACGCCGCTCGGCCGCGGCCTGACGCGCGGAGCCGCGCAGGCTCTCGGTCTCGAGCCCGGCACGCCCGTCGGCGCCTCGCTGATCGACGCCCATGCCGGCGCGGTCGGAACGCTCGGCAGTCGGCGTCCGGCCGGGGAGCCCTCCGATCCCGCGAACGAGCTGGCGCTGATCCTCGGCACCTCGTCCTGCGCCATGGCGGTGACGCGCGAGCCGGCCTTCGTGGACGGCGTCTGGGGGCCCTACTTCCGGGCGCTGCTGCCGAGAACCTGGATGCTGGAGGGCGGGCAGTCCGCCTACGGCGCGGCGCTCGACCACCTCGTCTCGCTGCACCCGGCGGCGAGCGTCGCGCGCGAGGAAGCAGAGCGGCGCGGCCTGTCGCTTCTCGACCACCTGGAAGCCCGGGCGGTGGCGATGGCCGGCTCGGCGGACGAGGCGGCACGGCTCGCGCGCGACATCCACATCGTCCCCGAATTCCTCGGCAACCGCTCGCCCGAAGCCGATCCGGCGGCCCGGGCGGCGCTCGCCGGACTGACGCTGGAGGCGGGGCCCGACCACCTCGTCCGCCTCTTCGTCGCCGGGCTCTGCGGCCTGTCCTACGGCACGCGCCAGATCGTCGAGGCGATGCGGAGACAAGGCGTCGGGCTCGGCGCCATCGTCGCCTCGGGCGGCGCCTCGCGCTCGCCCCTCCTGCGCCGCATCCTGTCCGACGCAACGGGCCTTGCCGTCGCGCTTCCTCAAACGCGCGAGCCGGTGCTTCTGGGCGGAGCCATGGTCGGGTCGGTCGCGGCCGGCGCTTATCCCGACCTGCCGGCCGCGGCCGATGCCATGTGCCGGATCGGCGAGGAAACGCGGCCGAACGCGGCGATGACCGCATTCCACGGCGCCAAGTTCGAGGCCTTCGAAGCACTGCAGCGCGCCGAGCGGGAGACACGGAGGATCATGGCGCGCCTGGGCTGAAAGGCGAGCCGAGGCCGTTGTGATCGTTTGACATTCCGGCCGTAGAGGAGAATGGAAGAGGTGCGGGCGCCGCGCGTCGCCCCTCGTTCCCTCCGCCCTCCGACGCCTGACATCAAGCGGCCGACATTTCCCTTGGATTCACGACAGAACCTCGCGCCCGGCATCGTCCTGACGCTCCTCGCCGGCGTGCTCTTCGCCGGCATGGACGCGCTGGGCAAGCATCTCACCGGGCTCGTTCCCGTGCTCCAGGTCGTTTGGGGACGCTACTTCTTCCAGACCCTCTTCGTCAGCGGCTATCTCGCCGCGACATCCGGCACATCCTTCCTGAAGCCCCGGCGTCCTGTCCTCCAGGTGCTGCGCGGCTTCGCGATCCTGGCCGCGACCATCTGCATGTACGAGGCGCTGGCCTTCGTGCCGCTGGCGGACGCGACGGCCGTCCTGTTCTTCGCGCCGATCCTCGTCACGCTCTTTTCCGTCGCCTTCCTCGGCGAGCGGATCGGCATTCACCGCATCGCCGCCGTCCTGGCGGGCTTCGGCGGCATGCTCCTGATCCTCAGGCCGGGCTTCTCCGACATCCATCCGGCCCTGGTCCTCGTCCTCGTTGCGGCGGTCTTCAACGCGACCTACCTCCTCCTGACGCGCCGCCTCGCGGGCACCGAGGACGCGGCGGCGACGCAGTTCAACACGACGGCGGTGGGCGCGGCGGTGATGACGCTGGTCGTGCTGCCGACCTGGGAAACGCCCTCGCCGCTCGGCTTCGCCCTTCTGGCGGCGGCGGGCGGGGCGGGCTCGCTCGGGCACTTCATCCTGGTCAAGGCCTTCGCCAGCGCGCCCGCCTCGCTGCTGTCGCCGTTTCTCTACAGCCAGGTCATCGCGGCGGGCCTCCTCAGCGTGCTGCTCTTCGGCGACGCGCTGCGGGCGACGACGCTTGTCGGCACGGCGATCCTGGTCCTCAGCGGCCTCTACATCTGGAAGCGCGAGAACCGACGCATCCTTGCATCCCCCGCGGCCGTTGTGGGGCCGCGAGTCGAAACACCACGGGAGACGACGCGATGAGCCTGACGGGTATCGTCGGTGAGGTGGTGGCGCTGGTCGGCGCCGCCGCGGTGAAGCTGCGCCATGGCAAGCAGGGCACCCTGCCCCAGGCGGTGGGCGCCCAGCCCAGCATTCCGGCCGCCAAGCCGCAAGGGGCGATCCCGACGCTGAAGATGCCGACCGCGCGCGGCTGGCACGCCGGCGAGGCGCCGGTGACGGCGCCCGGCCTCAAGGTCAACGCCTTCGCGCGCGGCCTGGAGCATCCCCGCTGGATTCACGTCCTGCCGAACGGCGACGTCCTCGTGGCCGAAGCGCTCAGCGTCCCCGGCGGCATCAAGAACGCCTTCGACCTCGCGATGAGCGCGACCATGAAGCGCGCCGCCGCGGCCGGCGTGTCCGCCAACCGGATCACGCTCCTGCGCGACACGGACGGCGACGGCACCGCCGAGACGCGCCACGCGCTACTCGAGAACCTCAACCAGCCCTTCGGCATGGCCCTGATCGGGAGCGAACTCTACGTCGGCAACACCGACGGCGTCGTCGCCTTCCCCTTCGAAGTCGGACAGACCAGGATTTCGGCGCAGCCGCGTCGCGTCTCGACCTACAAGCCGGGCGGCCACTGGACGCGCTCGCTCCTCCTGTCGCCGGACGGCACCAAGCTCTACGTCGGCGTCGGCTCACTCTCCAACATCGGCGACAGCGGCATGGAAGCGGAGGAAGGCCGGGCGCTGATCCACGAGATCGACGTGGCGACGGGAGTCGGCCGCACCTTCGCGAGCGGCCTGCGCAACCCGGTCGGCCTCGCCTTCGAGCCGACGACCGGCGCTCTGTGGACCGTCGTCAACGAGCGCGACGGCCTCGGCGACGAGACGCCGCCCGACTACCTCACCTCCGTCCAGGAGGGCGGCTTCTACGGCTGGCCCTTCTGCTACTGGGGCCGGACGGTGGACGAGCGCGTGCCGCAGGATCCCGCGCTCGTTGCCCGCGCCATCCGGCCGGACTACGCGCTCGGCGGCCACACGGCCTCGCTGGGCCTGTGCTGGATGCCGGGCGGCACGCTGCCGGGCTTTTCCGAGGACGGCATGGTGATCGGCCAGCACGGCTCCTGGAACCGCTCGACGCTGTCGGGCTACCGCGTGATCTTCGTGCCCTTCGCGAACGGCAAGCCGTCCGGCGCGCCGCCGCGCGACATCCTTTCGGGCTTCCTCGGACCCGACGAGAAGTTCTCCTACGGTCGCCCGGTCGGCGTGACGCTTGGGTCCGACGGCTCGCTGCTCGTCGCCGACGACGTCGGCAACGTGGTGTGGCGCGTCACCGGCGCTTGAGGGGCGGCAACCGTAAGGGGCTGCATCCATCCCTTTACTCGCAGGGCGTTCCGACCAGTTAACGGGCGGAGGGTCCTGCGGGCGAGGAGGGGTGAGACATGCGGCGTCGGACGGTTCTTCAGGGCTTCGCGGCGACGGCGGCGTTCATCGCGCTTCCCCGCCTCGGCCTCGCGCAGATCCCGCCGGGCGTCCTCGCCGTCGGCCAGATCGCCGAGCCTCAGTCGCTCGACCCGCATGTCGCGACCGCCACCAACGACTTCCGCATTGCCGTCAACCTCTATGACGGCCTCGTGCGCTTCCGCTCCGGCACGTTGGAGGTCGAGCCGGCGCTGGCGACGCAGTGGACCATCTCGCCGGACGGGCTCGCCTACCGCTTCACGCTGCGCGAGGGCGTCGCCTTCCACGACGGCTCGCCCTTCGACGCGGCGGCCGTGGTCTTCAACTTCGACCGGATGCTGAAGGACGACCACCCCTTCCACGACACCGGCCCGTTCCCCCTTTCCTTCTTCTTCTCCACCGTGGAGAGCGTGACGGCGGTCGACCCGCGCACCGTCGAGTTCCGCCTCAAGGAGCCCTTCGCGCCCTTCCTGTCGAACCTCGCCTATCCCACAGGCCTCATCGTCTCGCCGGCCGGCGTCGAGGCGGCGGGCAAGGAGTTCGGCCGTGCGCCGTCCGGCACCGGCCCGTTCCGCTTCGGCGAGTGGCAGGCGAACCAGCGCGTGGTGATCGCCCGCAACGAGGCGTATTGGGACGGCGCGCCGGCGCTGGAAGCGGTGATCTTCCGGCCCGTCGCCGACGCCAACACCCGCACCGCCGAGATGCTGTCGGGCGGGCTCGACCTGATGGTGGAGGTGCCGGCCGACAGCATCCCGCTCTTCCGCGACGATCCGAGCTTCGTCCTCCAGGAGGCGCCGGGGCCGCACGTCTGGTTCCTGATCCTCAACACGCGCGAGGGGCCCTTCGCCGACAAGCGCGTGCGTCAGGCGGTGAACTACGCGGTCAACAAGACGGCGATCGTCGACAGCCTCCTCCAGGGCACGGCGAGCGTCGCGGACGGGCCGATCCCCCGCGCCTTCGGCTTCGCGAACGACGGCTCGACCGAGCCCTACCCCTATGATCCCGAGCGCGCCAAGGCGCTCCTCGCGGAAGCGGGCGTCACCTCCGCGACGCTGCGCTTCCTCGTGCCCCAGGGCGGCTCGGGCATGCTGGAGCCCGTCGCCATGGCCACTGCCATCCAGGCCGACCTCGCCGCGGTCGGGCTGACGGCGGCGATCGAGACCTTCGAGTGGAACACCTACCTCTCAACGGTCAATCCGGGCCTCGTCGGCAAGGGCGACATGGCCGCCATGGCCTGGATGACCAACGACCCCGACACCCTGCCCTTCCTGACGCTGCGCGCCGACGCGCTGCCGGAGAACGGCGGCTTCAACTCCGGCTACTACACCAACCCGGAGGTCGACGCGCTTCTGGACGAGGCTCGCCGCACGACCGATCAGGCCGAGCGCGGCCGGCTCTACGAGGAGGTCCAGCGGCTCGTCCACGACGACGCGCCCTGGCTCTTCGTCGCCAACTGGAAGCAGACCACCGCCTCCACCGCCGCCGTGCAGGGCTTCAAGCCGGAGCCCTCCTTCCTCCTGCCGCTGAAGGGCGTCTCCAAGGCCTGACGCCCCGCCCGCCGCCCGCCGCCCGCTCCGCCCGCCCCAGGGAGACCTGACGCCCGGCATGACCGCCTTCGTCGCCAAGCGGCTCCTCGCCGCGATCCCCGTGCTCTTCGGCCTCTCCGTGATCGTCTTCCTGATGATCGCGTTGATCCCCGGCGACGCGGCGACAGCCATTCTCGGCTCCTTCGCGACGCCCGAGAACGTCGCGCGGCTGAACGCCGACCTCGGCCTCGACCGCTCGCTCCCCGAGCAGTACGGCCTCTGGATCTCCGGGGTGCTGCGGGGCGATCTCGGCCAGTCCTTCACGCTCAACCGGCCGGTGCTGGACGAGGTCGGCCAGCGCTTCGGCGCGACGTTGATCCTGGCGGGCGCGGCCCTCGTCCTGTCCTCGATCATCGGGCTCCTCGCCGGCATCGTGTCGGCGGCGCGCCAGTTCGGCTGGGCCGACCGGGCGATCACGCTCGCCGTCCTCGTCGGCATCTCGGTTCCGTCCTTCTGGCTCGGGCTGATCCTCATCCTCGCCTTCGCCGTCGCATGGCCGGTCTTTCCGCCGAGCGGCATGGTTGCGATCTACGGCGGCGGCGGGCCGCTCGACGTCGCGCACCACCTCGTCCTGCCGGCGGTGACGCTGGCGGTGGTGGCGAGCGGCGTCATCGCGCGCCTCACCCGTACCGCCATGCTGGAGGTGCTGCGCCAGGACTTCGTTCGCACCGCGCGCGCCAAGGGCCTCTCCGAGCGCCACGTCCTCTTCGGCCACGCCTTCCGCGCGGCGCTCGTCTCGGTCATCCCCGTGATCGGCATCCAGGCCGGCTTCGTGCTCGGCGGCGCCGTCTATGTCGAGACGGTGTTCCAGTGGCCCGGCATCGGCGCCATGCTGGTCGAGGCGATCGCCAAGCGCGACGTGCTGCTGGTGCAAGGCGGCGTCCTCGTCGTCGCCGCTTCCTACGTCCTCTTCAACCTCGCCGCGGACCTCGCCCAGGCGCTTCTCGATCCGAGGCTCGCATGAGCGCCGTCGTCGACGCCCCGCCCGTCGCGCCCGCGACCGGCGGCAAGGCCGCCCGGCGCCCCTCCTCGCTGGCGCTCCTCCTCCACAACAAGCCGGCCGCGGTCGGGCTCGTCCTCCTGATCCTCGTCGCGCTCGTCGCGCTTCTCGCGCCGGTCCTGCCGCTGCCGGACCCGAACGCCACCGCGCCGGCGGACCGGCTGAAGCCGCTGTTCTCGCCCGGCCATTTCCTCGGCACCGACCCGCTCGGCCGCGACGTCCTCGCCCGCCTCGTCTGGGGCACGCGCGTCTCGCTCAGCGTCGGCATCGCCGCCTCGCTCATCGCGGCCGTGGTCGGCTCGGCGATCGGCCTCGCCGCCGGCTATTGCGGGCGCTTCGTCGATTCCGCGCTGATGCGCGGCGTCGATACGCTGATGGCCTTTCCCTACATCCTCCTCGCGCTCGCCATCGTCGCGATCCTCGGACCCGGCCTCGTCAACGCGCTCTACGCCATCGCCCTCGTCAACATCCCCTTCTTCGCCCGCAACATCCGCGGCGTGACGATGGGTCTCGCGCGCCGCGACTTCGTCGACGCCGCGCGCCTGTCGGGCAAGAGCGAATTCAACATCGTCCTCACCGAGATTCTGCCCAACGTCCTCCCGGTGATCGTCGTGACGCTTTCGACCACCGTCGGCTGGATGATCCTGGAAACTGCGGGCCTGTCATTCCTCGGGCTCGGCGCGCAGCCGCCGCAGGCCGATCTCGGCTCGATGCTCGGTGAGGGGCGGCGCCTGCTCTTCACCGCGCCGATGGTCTCGCTCGTGCCGGGCGCGATGATCTTCCTCATCGTCGTGTCGATCAACCTCCTCGGCGACGGCATCCGCGACGTCCTCGACCCGCGCCTGCGCTCGGGCGCCCTCGCCCGTCCCTCCGCCCGCACGGCGGTCGATCCCCGCCGCGCCCGACCGTCGCGGGACCCGGCGCCCGGAGCCGTCCTCGACGTCGCGGGCCTCCGGGCGGAGTTCCGTGACGGGTCCGAGACCTTCCACGCCGTCGGCGGCGTCGACCTCGTCCTCGCGCCCGGCGAGTGCCTCGGCCTCGTCGGCGAGTCGGGCTCGGGCAAGTCGGTGACGGCGCTGAGCCTCGCCGGCCTCGTGCCTTCGCCGCCCGCCCGCATCACCGGCGGCAGCGTGCGCTTAGGCGGCGAGGACCTCCTCGACGCGCCACTGTCGAAGCTCCAGGCGCTGCGCGGCGGCGCCGTCGCCTACGTCTTCCAGGACCCGCTCTCGACGCTCCACCCCATGATGCGCGTCGGCGACCAGGTGGCGGAGGCGGTGCGGGCGCATCGCCGGGTGTCGCGCCGAGAGGCCGAGGCGCGTTGCCGCGAACTGTTCGAGACGGTGCGCATCCCGAACCCCGAGGCGCGCATGCGCGCTTTTCCGCACGAGCTGTCGGGCGGCCTTCGCCAGCGCGTCGCCATCGCCATGGCGCTCGCCAACGATCCGGTGCTCCTCGTCGCGGACGAGCCGACGACGGCGCTCGACGTCACCGTCCAGGCCGAGGTGCTGCGCCTCCTCGACCGGCTGCGGCGCGAGCGCGGCATGGCCGTCCTCTTCATCACCCACGATTTCGGCGTGGTCTCGCAGCTCTGCGACCGCATCGCGGTGATGTATGCCGGCCGCATCGTCGAGACCGGCCCGGTGGACGCCGTGCTCGCCGCGCCGCGCCATCCCTATACGCGCAGGCTGATCGACTGCGTGCCGGTGGTCGGGCGGCCGGAGCGCGAGCTCGCCGCGATCCCCGGCCGCGTGCCGGCGCTGAACCGCCTGCCGCCGGGCTGCGCCTTCGCCGAGCGCTGCGAGCGCGTGCGCGACGACTGCCGCCGGGGCGAGATCCCGCTCGCGTCCCTCGACGCCGGTCGCGCCGTTCGCTGCCTCCATCCGCTGGCATCGGGAGAGGCGGCATGAGCGCCGTCCTCCAGGCCCGCGGCCTCGCCAAGCGCTTCGGCGGCGGCCGCCCGCTGCCCTTCGCCCCGCCCCGCCCCGCGATCCACGCCCTGCGCGGCGTCGATCTCGACCTCGCGAGCGGCGAAACGCTCGGCATCGTCGGCGAGTCCGGCTGCGGCAAGTCGACCCTCGCCCGCCTCCTCGCCGGCCTCGACAGCCCGAGCGAGGGCACGGTCGAGGCCGGGGACGGCGCGGTGCAGTACGTGTTCCAGGACCCCGCGGCCTCGCTCAACCCGCGCCTGACCGTCGGCCGGGCGATCGAGGCGCCGCTGCGCCATCGCCTCGGACTGCCGGCGGGGGAGCGGCAGCGCCGCCTGCCCGAACTGATGGAGGCCGTGGGGCTCGGGCCGGACGCGCTGGAGCGCTATCCGCACGAGTTCTCCGGCGGGCAGGCGCAGCGCATCGCCGTCGCCCGCGCGCTCGCCGCCGAGCCTCGGACGCTGGTGCTCGACGAGCCGGTCTCGGCGCTCGACGTGTCGATCCAGGCGCAGATCCTGAAGCTCCTGCGCGGGCTCCAGGCCGAGCGCGGCCTCGCCTACGTCTTCATCACCCACGACCTGTCGGTGGTGGAGACGATCGCCGACCGGATCGCGGTGATGTATTTCGGCCGGGTGGTGGAGGAGGCGCCGGCGCGCGCCATCTTCGCCGCGCCTCGCCACCCCTATACGCGGCTTCTCCTGGATTCGGCGCCCGTGCCGGGCCGGCGCCTCGCCGAGACGCAGGCCGATGCCGGCGAGCTGCCGGACCCGGCGAACCCGCCCCCCGGCTGCGCCTTCGCCTCGCGCTGTCCGCGGGTGCAAGCCGATTGCCGCGAGCACCAGCCGGACCTCGACGCCGCGGGCGGCGGCGCCCACCGCGCCGCCTGCTTCCACCCGCTGGGATGAGCGCTCAGACCGGCTGCGGCTCAATGGCGACGGAGCCGCCGGCGCGCGAGCTTTGAAGCGCCGCGAGGCCGGTGAGCACCGACATGGCGCCGGCGCGCGAGCCGGCGCGCTGCTTCAGGCGGTCGTTGGAGCCCGGCTTGAAGATCATGTCGCGCATGCGGTTGTCGCCGCCGTAGTGGCCGCCCGGCTCGTGCGGCACCCAGATCCGCTCGACGTCGCCGCCGAAGCTCCTGACGAGGAGGATCTCGTCGGCCGGCGGCTCGCTCCAGGGCTGGCGCTCGTACTGGCGCATCTCGATGCGGCCGCACTTGCCGTTGAAGGCGATGTGGTGGCCCTCGATCGGCATGTAGGTGTTCAGCGAGTACGAGACCTGGACGCCGCTGGCATAGCGGATCGCGGCCGTCATCGTGTCGGGAATGTCGATGTCCTCGCGGAACACGCAGGCGTCGCGGAAATAGCCGTCGACGGCCGACGGCTCCTCGTAGAGCGCGTCGAGGAAGGGGTCGGCGGAGAGATCGAGATAATAGTCGCATTCGGACTTGTGCGGACAGGTCTTGCAGCGCGGTCCCCGGAACGGGCCGTTCCTGCCGTAATGCAGGAGCTGGCCGAAGCCCTTCACCTCGACGGGGTCGGATTCGAGGTACCAGTTGAGGAGGTCGAAATGGTGGGTCGCCTTGTGGACGAAGAGCGAGCCCGAATGTTCGGTGTAAGCGTGCCAGCGGCGGAAGTAGTCGGCGCCGTGGGCGTTGTCCAAGTACCAGTGGAAGTCGACGGAGGTCACCTCGCCGATCGCGCCGTCCTGGATCAGCTCCTTCATGCGCGCGGCGGTGGGCGCGAAGCGGTAGTTGAAGGACACGTCGACGCGCCGGCCGGTGCGCTTCTCCGCCTCGCGGATGCGCTCGATCTTCTCGAAGCTCGTCGTCATCGGCTTCTCGCTGATGACGTCGGCGCCCGCTTCCATGGCCTTGACGATGATGTCGTCGTGGGTGTCATCGGGCGTGCAGACGATGACGAGCGCCGGCTTCAGCTCGGCCATCATCGCGTCGAAGTCGGCGTAGAGCGGGGCATCCGAGCCGATCATCGCGCGGGCGCGTTCGGCGCGCATGAGGTTGAGGTCGCAGATGCCGACGAGCTCGACATGGTTCGACCAGCCGGCGAGCAGCTCGCGCCCCCACATGGTGGTGCCGCGATTGCCCGTGCCGACGAGAACATAGCGGGTGCGGGTCGTTTGCGATGCCATTTCCATTCCTCCCGGCCACGCCTCTTCCCGCGCGGCCACCTGTCGAAGTCTCAGCACACCGTCCGGTAGCGCTCGACGATCGTGTCGAGCACCTCGCCGGCGGGCCGCGCGCCCCAACGGTGCGAGAAGATCTCGACCTCCTGGGGGCCGTGGAAGCCGGCGGCCTCGATGAGGCCGCGGAAGCGTTTCAGGTCGATGACGCCGTCGCCCATCATGCCGCGATCGTTGAGGATGTCGGTGGTCGGCACCAGCCAGTCGCAGATGTGGTGGGCGAAGATCTGCCCGGCGCGGCCGGCGCGGGCGATCTGCTCTTCCAACTCCGGGTCCCACCAGACGTGGTAGACGTCGATGGCGACGCCGACGCCCTCGCCGAGCGCGTCGCAGAGGTCGAGCGACTGCTTGAGCGTGTTGATGCAGGCGCGATCGGCCGCGTAGGACGGGTGCAGTGGCTCGATGGCGAGCCTGACACCGTCCGAGCGGGCGTGAGGCAGCAGCTCGGCCATGCCCTCCGCGACCATGGCGCGCGCGCCGGGCAGGTCGCGCGAGCCCCTGGGCAGGCCGCCGACGACGAGGACGAGGCAGTCCGCGCCGAGCGCCGCGGCCTCGTCGACGGCGCGGCGGTTGTCGTCGATCGCGGCGCGGCGGCCGGCCTCGTCGGCCGCGGGAAAGAAGCCGCCGCGGCAGAGGCCGGTGACGGTGAGATCGTTGTCGCGCACGATCCGTGCGGCCTCCGCGAGACCGGCGCCCGCGACGTGCTCGCGCCAGGGCGAGATCGCGCGGATGCCGCGCGACAGGCAGACGTCGACGATCTCGCCGAAGGAGCCGGCCTGCCGGATGGTGGCGAAGTTGATGGACAGGCCGGACAGATCCGTGCTCATGCCGCGATGTCCTTTTCCGACAGGGCTGCGAAAGCGGCTTCGGCCGCGGTTTGGGCGACGCCGAGGCCGGTGCTCGCGAGAACCGAGCCGAGCGCGAGGCGGCCGCCCTCGACGCGCAGGCGGAGGTTGGCGCCGTTCGGCCGGTAGAGATCGGAATGGGCGGCGAGGAAGGCGCCGGCTTCCCGGCCGTCCGCCCCGGCCATGCCGTCGACGTAGTGGTGGCCGTTGCGCTCGACGTGGCCGAGGGAGAGCAGCGAGGCGAGCGCGAGGTCCTGCTGGACGGCGATGCCGGCCTGGGTCGTCAGGTCCTCGGCCGACATGAAGAAGCGGCCGCCCTCCGCGTTCCACCGGGCGACCCGCGCGGCGTTCAGGACGGCGCGATAGAAGCCCTTGCAGGATTTGGAGGAAATGCCGGTGTAGCCTCTGGCGCGCGCTTCGAGGAAGGCGTCCGGCGCGCCGTCGGATTCGTCGATCTCGACGGGCACGCGCGCGGCAAGGCGCGCGACGGGCGCCGAGAGCGCCTTGGCGCGGTTGATCGGCTGCTCGACGAAGAGGACGGAGGCGCGCAGGCGCGCGAGCGGGGGCTCGGCCTCGATGCGGTTCCAGAGGTCGAGGATGTGGGCTTCGCCCTCGAACTGCTCGTTGCCGTCGAGAGTCGCGCGGTACGGGCCATGTCCGTCGAGGACGGCGGCGACGGATTTCAGGCGCTCGAGGTCGGCTTCCGGGCGGCCGGAGAGCTTGATCTTGAAGTGCGAGACGCCGAGCGCCTCGATCTCCTCCGTCAGGCTCTCGGGCAGGCCGTCGCCGAGGCGGGCGCCCACCTCCTCCGGCCGCAGCGCGTCGGCATAGCCGACGGTGTGGCGCAGGTGCAGGTTCGGCTGGGGCCGTAGGCCGGCGAGGAACGAGGACAGATCGAAGCCGGCGAGGTCCGGCGTCGTCGAAGCGTCGATGCCGGGACGGTTGGCGCGGATGGCCTCCGCGGCCGGCACGCCCTCCAGGCGGCACAGCGCGTCGAGGATCGCGCGGTCGACGAGGGCGAGGCCGAAGGAGGCGACGAGGCCGTTGAGCCCTTCCGCTCCGGCCGCCTTATGGTGAGCCGGCTCAAGAGCGCCGTGGAGGCCGAAGGCTGTGGCGCGCGGCGCGTCCGAGGCGAGGCCGACCGCAATCTTCAACGAGCGGCGGAGCTGCGCCTCGTTGTCCTCGTTCGACAGGTCCGGGTTCTTGTCGAACCATTTGGGCACCATCAGCTCGGCGGCGTACCCCTCCGCTTGCCGGCCGGTGCCGTCCTCGACGCGCAGGCGCAGGAAGGCCTGGCGGGCGCGCGTCACCGTCGCCGCGCCGAAGCGGAAGGGCAGGCGCATCGCGACGGGCCGCTCGAAGAGCCTCGCCTCGACGACGCGGAGGGTCGGTGCGTCCGTCAATGGACGCCTCGCACGCTCAGGAACCGCGCCATGCGCCGCGCCGCCTCGTCGGGATCGGCGAGAACGCCGGCGCGGTCGGCGAGGCGGAAGAGCTCGGCGAAATGCAGCGTCGAGCGGGCGCTTTCCTGCCCGCCCACCATGGTGAAGTGGTCCTGGAGGCCGTTCAGCCAGGCGAGGAAGACGACGCCGGTCTTGTAGAAGCGGGTGGGACTGCGGAAGATGTGGCGCGACAGCGCGACGGTCGGCTCCAGCGTCGCGTGGAAGGCATCGAGGCGGCCGCCTTTGAGGTCCGCCAGCGCCTGCGAGGCGGCCGGGGCGATGGCGTCGAAGATGCCGAGGAGCGCGTCGGAATGGCCGTGCTCGTCGCCGGCGATGAGCTCGGCGTAATTGAAGTCGTCGCCGGTATACATGCGCACGCCCGCCGGGAGCCGGCGACGCATGGCGATCTCCTTCTCCTTCGACAGGAGCGAGACCTTGATGCCGTCGATCTTCGAGGCGTTCGCCTCGATCATCCGGAGGCAGGTGTCCATGGCGTCGAGATGGTCGCCCGACCCCCAATAGCCTTCGAGGGCGGGGTCGAACATCTCGCCGAGCCAGTGGATGATCACCGGGCGCTCGGCCTGGGACAGGACGTGGTCGTAGACTTCGAGGTAGTCCTCGGGACCTCTAGCGTGGGCGGCGAGCGCGCGGCTCGCCATGAGGATGACCTGCCCGCCCTCCCCTTCCACGAAGGCGACCTGTTCGTCATAGGCGCTCGCGATGTCGCGCAGCGACTGGCCGGGGCCGGGCGCGAGGTGGTCGGTGCCGGCGCCGCAGGCGATGAGGCCGTCGCCCTCGCCTCGGCTGCGGGCCTCCTTCAGCGAGCGGCGGATCAGCTCTTGCGCGTCCTCGTAAGCGAGGCCCATGCCGCGCTGGGCCGTGTCCATGGCCTCGGCGACGCCGAGGCCGAGGTCCCAGAGGCGATGCCGGAAGCGGAGCGTGGCATCCCAGTCGATGGCGGGGGCGACCCAGGGGTCGCTCTCGGCGAGCGGGTCGGAGACGACGTGCGCCGCGGCATAGGCGATGCGGTCGAAGTCGGCGGCGCGGCGCCGGGCGAGCGGCACGGGCGTGCCGGTCAGGCGATAGGTCTCAGTGCCGCGGGCGGGCGTCGGAAGGACGATCTCGGTCATGATGGTCTTCGCTCCGACGGTCAGCCGATCGCCGGCACGTCGAGCCAGCGGCGCTCGCGCCAGGACTGGAGGCCGAGTTCGGCGAGTTGCACGCCCTTCACGCCCTCCATCAGGCCGTAGGGCCAGGGACCGCCCTCCACGAGATGGCGGACATACATCTCCCACTGCGCCTTGAAGCCGTTGTCGTAAGCGATGTTGTCCGGCACCTCGTCCCAGGTGCGGTAGAAGTCGATGGTCTGGGGCTGGTCGGGGTTCCAGACGGGCTTGGGCGTATTCACCCGGTGCTGCGTCCAGCACTTGGTGAGGCCGGCCACCGCCGAGCCGTGGGTGCCGTCGACCTGGAAGGTGACGAGGTCGTCGCGGCGTACGCGAACCGCCCAGGACGAGTTGATCTGGGCGACGACGCCGCCGTCCAACTCGAAGGTCGCGTAGGCCGCGTCGTCGGCGTCGGCCTTGTAGGTCTGGCCGCGCTCGTCGACGCGGCTCGGGATGTGCGTGGCGCCCAGGCACGACACCGCCTTCACCTCGCCGAAGAGGTTGTCGAGGACGTAGCGCCAGTGGCAGAGCATGTCGAGGATGATGCCGCCGCCGTCCTTCAGGCGATAGTTCCAGGACGGGCGCTGCGCCGGCTGCCAGTCGCCCTCGAAGACCCAGTAGCCGAACTCGCCGCGCACCGAGAGGATCTGGCCGAAGAAGCCGCTGTCGCGCAGCATGGCGAGCTTGCGAAGGCCGGGCAGGAAGAGCTTGTCCTGGACGACGCCGTGGCGCACCCCGGCACTTTGCGCGAGGCGGGCGACGGCGATCGCCTCCTCCATCGTGTCGGCGATGGGCTTCTCGCAGTAGACGTCCTTGCCGGCGCGGATGGCTTTCGCCAGCAGTTGCCCGCGCATCTGCGTCGTGCCGGCGTCGAAGAACAGCGTGTCGTCGGGGTTCTTCAGGGCCGCGTCGAGGTCGTCGGTCCAGCGCTCGATACCGTGGCGTCTGGCGATCGCGCCGACCTTCTCGGCGTTGCGGCCGACGAGGATCGGGTCGAGCATGACCTTCTCGCCAGTCGAGAGCGTCACGCCCCCTTGCGCCCGGATCGCCACCACCGAGCGCACGAGGTGCTGGTTGTAGCCCATGCGCCCGGTGATGCCGTGCATGATCACGCCGATCCGCTTCATCGCGCTTCCTCCCGTTGAAACACGGCCCGGCGCGCTCCCGTGCTGCGCCGCACGCGCCTTTGCTGCAGGCGCTAGTAACCGTTTGGTTATTTGTGGAGACGAAACGCGGTGCTTGTCAACCGGGTATTTGGCGCCGGCCTCACGCCCGGCAGGCGGCGATCACGGTCGCGGCGATGTGATCGCCCCAGCGCTCCAGCTCGGCTGGCGACTGGAGATCGCGGCGGAAGATGGTCGAGAGCGTGTAGCGGTTGGACAGGTAGAAATAGCCGAGCGAGGCGATGGTGAGGTAGACCGTCACGGGGTCCAGATCGGCCCGGAACACACCGTTCTCCGCGCCGCGCCTGATGACGTCGGCGAGTTCGCCCTGGAAGTTCGAGTGCATCTCGGCGATCCCCTCGGCCTGGCGCAGGTACCGCGCCTTGTTCAGGTTTTCGGTCGCGAGGAGGCTCAGGAACTCCGGATGGTCGAGATAATAGTGCCACGTGAAGAGGGCGAGCTCGCGCAAGCCTTCTTCGGGGTCGCGGCGCGTCAGGTTCAAGCGGCGCTCGGCGTGGCGGATCTGCCGGTAGGCATCCGAAAGGACCGCGAGGTAGAGCGCGTCCTTGTCGCCCCAGTAGTGATAGATCATCCGCTTGTTGGTGCCGGCGCGGCGGGCGACGACGTCGATGCGCGCGCCGGCCAGCCCCTTCTCGGCGAACTCGCGCCTGGCCGCCTCGAAGATCGCCGCCTTGGTGCGCTCCGGATTGCGCGTCGACCCCGCGGCGCGGCGCGGCGCGGCCTTGCGCGCCGGAGCTTCAACGTCCTTCGCCACCGCCTCCTCGCCTCCGTCCGCAACCTGCGACCGTGCGTCGTCCATCCCTGCACCCCTGCTTGACAAGCCTCTCGATCAGTGTTCCGTTGTAACCAATCAGTTATAAATCGGCAACAAGCCGACGCGCGATCATCTGGTGGGAGAGCCGGGCGCGGCGGGCTGATCGGGAGGAACACCGCATGACCGCATCCATCGACCGTCGCGCCGTTCTGAAGGGCGGCGCGGCCGCCCTGTCGCTGGCTGCCATGGGCGCGCCGGGCCTGGCGATCGCCCAGGAGCAGCGCCTGCGCTTCCTGTGGTGGGGTAGCCAGGAGCGCGCCGACCGCACCAACCGCGCCATCGAGGCCTACAAGGCCGCCGCGCCCCAGACGCAGATCGTCGGCGAATTCGCAGGCTGGTCGGACTACTGGCCGCGGCTCGCGACGCAGGTCGCCGGTCGCAACGCGCCCGACCTCATCCAGATGGATTACCGCTATATCTTCGAATATGCGCGACGCGGCGCGCTCCTGCCGCTCGACGAATATGTCGGCAAGTCGCTCAAGATCGAGGATTTCGGCCCGGCCAACATCGATTCCGGCCGGGTCGACGGCAAGCTCTACGGCATCAATCTCGGCGTGAACTCCTCCTCCATCGCCTTCGACGCGGCGGCCTGGGAGGGCACCGGCGCGACGCCGCCGACGCCCGAAACGACCTGGGAGGAGTTCGCGGAACAGGCGACGAAGTTCGGAGAGAACAAGCCCAAGCCCGGCTACTTCGCCTCCGCCGACGCGGGCGGTGTCGAGCCCGCCTTCGAGCTCTGGCTGCGCCAGAACGGCAAGGCGCTCTACACGCCCGAAGGGGGCCTCGGCTACGAGCCGGCGGACGCGGCGAAGTGGTTCGCGCTCTGGGCCGACATGCGCGAGCGCGGCGCCTGCGTGCCGCCCGACATCCAGGCGCTCGACCAGCTCAACATCGAGACCAACGCGCTCACCACCGGCAAGGCGGCGACCGCCTTCATGCATTCCAACCAGTTCGTCGGCTATCAGGCGCTGAACAAGGCCAAGCTCACCCTCGGCCCCTATCCGAAAGGCACCAAGGACGGCCCCTCCGGCCACTACCTCAAGCCCTCCATGCTGCTCTCGCTCTCGGCCGCGACCGGCGGGGCGGACGCCGCGGTCGCCTTCGCCAACTTCCTCGTCGCCGACATCGCGGGCGCCAAGGCGATCGGTATCGAGCGCGGCGTTCCGGCCTCTCCGGCTGTCCGCGACGCGCTGACGCCGGCGCTGAACGAGGTCGACACGGCGATGGTCGACTACATCGCGCTGATCACGCCCGGCGTCGGCCCACTGCCGGCCGCCCCGCCGTCGGGCGCCGGCGAGATCCAGTTCGTCCAGAAGCGCGTCAACGAGGAAGTCGGCTTCGGCCAGATCACGCCCGAGCAGGCGGGCGAGACCCTTCATTCGGAAGCGAGCGCCATCCTCCAGCGGGGTTGATCCCATGACGATGCAGTCCGTGGCGACGGTTCTCGGCGGCGCGAAGGCGCCGGCCGGGGCCGCCCCGGGCGCCGCGCGCCGAGCCTTCGCGCGCAACGGCCCGGCCTACCTGTTCCTTCTGCCCTGGCTCATCGGCTTCTTCGGGCTGACGCTCGGGCCGGCCCTCGCCTCGCTCTACCTATCCTTCACCAATTACGACCTGATCCGCTCGCCGGACTGGGTGGGCGCCGCCAACTACGTGCGCATCGCCACCGCCGACCCGAAGTTCGCGGCGGCGATGAAGGTGACCTTCCTCTACGTGGTGCTGTCGGTGCCGCTGAAGCTCGCCTTCGCGCTGCTCGTCGCCATGGCCTTCAACCGCGGCCTGAAGGGCCTGCCGGTCTACCGGGCGATCTTCTACCTGCCCTCGCTGCTCGGCGCCTCGGTCGCCATCGCGGTGCTGTGGCGCCAGCTCTTCGCCTCGGACGGCCTCGTCAACATGGTCCTCTGGCAGCTCTTCGGCATCGAGGGGCCGAGCTGGATCTCCAACCCGAACTATTCGCTCTACACCCTCGTCATCCTGTCGGTCTGGCAGTTCGGCTCGCCGATGATCATCTTCCTCGCGGGCCTCCGGCAGATCCCGGCCGACATGTACGAGGCGGCGGAGATCGACGGCGCGTCCAAGGCCCGGCAGTTCTGGAAGATCACGCTGCCGCTCCTCACCCCGGTCATCTTCTTCAACGCCGTCATCCAGACCATCGACGCCTTCAAGGCCTTCACCCCGGCCTTCATCATCTCGGAGGGCACGGGCGGGCCGATCAACTCGACGCTGTTCTACACCCTCTACCTCTACCAGGAGGCCTTCGGCTTCTTCCGCATGGGCTATGCCTCGGCGCTGGCCTGGATCCTCGTCGTGATCATCGCCGTCTTCACCGCCTTCTCCTTCCTGTCGGCGAAATACTGGGTGCACTACGATGACTGACGCGGCCGCAGCCCTCGGGAGCCTGCCCGCGAGCGCTCCCCCACCCCGGACGGGTCGCTCGCCGGTCCGCTCCGTGGTGATCCACGTCCTTCTGATCGCCGCGTCCTTCGCCATGCTCTACCCCATCCTCTGGATGATGTCGGGCTCGGTGCGGCCGCAGGACGAGTTGTTCGGCACGGCCTCGCTTCTCCCCTCCAGCGTCGATTTCGGCGCCTATGTCAGGGGCTGGACCGGGCTCCAGGTCTCGTTCGGCCAGTTCTTCTGGAACTCGCTCGTCATCTCGGTGCTGGCCACCGTCGGCAACGTCGTGGGCTGCTCGCTCGCGGCCTTCGCCTTCGCGCGGCTGAAGTTCGGCGGGCGGAACTTCTGGTTCGCGCTGATGCTGGGCACGCTGATGCTGCCCTATCACGTCGTCCTCATCCCCCAGTACATCCTCTTTCTCGAGCTCGGCTGGGTGAACACGCCCCTCCCGCTGATCGTGCCGAAGTACCTCGCCACCGACGCCTTCTTCATCTTCCTGATGGTGCAGTTCTTCCGCGGCATCCCGCGCGAGCTGGACGAGGCGGCGGTCATGGACGGCTGCTCGCCCTGGCGGATCTACTGGAAGATCATGCTGCCGCTCTCGCTCCCCGTTCTGGCGACCGCCGCTATCTTCTCCTTCATCTGGACCTGGGACGACTTCTTCGGGCCGCTGATCTACCTCAACGACATCAACACCTACACGGTGCAGCTCGGCCTGCGCTCCTTCGTCGACAGTTCCGGCGCATCGGACTGGAGC
>CANJKV010000067.1 GCA_947474855.1 Aurantimonadaceae bacterium
GCCTATGCGCAGGTCGACGCCGACGACTACCTCTTCCACGAGGAAGGCGAGAAGATCTATTTCCTCATCAAGTCGAAGAAGGACGAGTACTGCTTCACCAACCTCGCGCTGATCCACGTCGACGGCGAGTCGGCGGTCTCCTCCAAGCGTTCGATCAAGCGCTACGAGTTCGCGAGCCACCGCGTGAGCAACGTTCTCATCGAGACGGCCGGAACGGTGGACCGCGACGTCGAGCTGAAGTTCCGCATCGAGGACGTCGTCTTCAGCATCGACGTCCGGAAGGACTTCCTGGAATCCCTGAAGGACATCTACAAGGCGCTGATCGCGATCGGCCGTCAGCAGGAGCGGGATTACGTCGCCCTGTCCAACGTCCAGCCCTGCCTGTCCGCGGTTGCCGCGGCTTTCAAGATCAACGCGTTGAACGGCGAGGACGCCCTCGCCCGTCAGTTCCGGCTCCTGCTCGACGCGACGCGCGAGGTTTCGCACCCGACGCGCGACTTCAGCGCCTTCTTCGAGCGGTTCATCCACGCCTGACCTGATCTGACCGCGGCAGGCCGGGCGGCGCGATCATCGTGCGGCTCGACCGGCCCGGCTTGCGCCGCCCTCCGCGACAACGCGCGGGACGGCGCAGCCGAGGCTCGCCTTGAAGCCGTCGGGGTGGATGTTGGCGTTGAGGTTGCGCACGAGCGGCACGAGGGCGTGGGAGGACAGCCTCGTCCGGATCCGCCGCGGATCGCTCGCCCCGGCCGAGACCAGGACCGTGTAGGCCGGGGTGAAGGTCACGAGCGTGATCTGGCGGTTGTCGTCGGCGGTGCCGGTCTTGGCCGCCACCTCGCGCACGAAGCGGCTGCCGTCCGCCGTTCCGCCCGGCCCTGTCACCTCGGCCAGGATCGCGTGGAGCCGGTCGAAGCCGTCGAGGAGTTCGGGATCGGCCGGCATCGGCTCGGCCGTCTCCGCGTAGAGCACCGCCTGCGTGCGCCGGTCGCGCGCTTCCTCGACGAGCAGCGGTCCGTTCGACACGCGCCCGCAGCTCGCCAGCGTGACATAGGCGTCGAGGAGCGCCATGAGGTCGACCGGCTCGGCGCCGAGCGCCATGGCGCGCTTCGTGTCGCCCTTCAGCCGCAGCTCGGTGTCCATGCGCGCCAGAAGGGCGTCGACGCAGGCCGCGCCGAAGCGGTCGAGCAGCGTCACGAAGGGCGGGTTGCGACTTTTGGCCATGGCCTCGGCGAGCGGGATGCGGCCGAGATAGCGCTTGTCGTGGTTGGCGACGGGCGGCGTTCCCACCGGCTCGTCGTCGACGGGCGTGCGCCCGCTCCAGCCCCATTCGACGATCGGGCAGAGCGCCAGGAACGGCTTCATCGCCGAGCCCGGATAGATCCGCGCGGCGGGCGGGGCGAGGATCGCCTTGACGCCGCCCGTCCGGTTGTCGACGACCGCGGCCGTCAGGCGGTCGTAGCCCGCGCCTTCCAGGCGCCCGCCGTAGGTCGCGGCGGCGCGCTCGAGATAGAGCTGGATCTCCGACGAATAAAATGTGGTGACGTCGAGGTCGCGCGCGTCGTTCCCCAGGGCGTTGCCGAGGCGCGAGACGGCGAGGTCGCGCATCGGCGCGAACTGGTCGGCGAGCCGCCCGCCGCCGCGAAAGGCCGGCGCGGCGAAGCGCCGCGGAAGCCCCTCGCCCTTCACCGCGCTCGCTGTCAGGACGTCCGGCTCGATCCCCATCGACAGGAGGAGGCGGCGCGCCTCGCGCAGGTTTCCGGGCTCGGTCGGGTTGCCGTGGGTCGGGTTCTTGATGGTGACGGCGAGGCTTGCCGCCATGTCGGGCGTCAGCCGCGCCTCCTGCCAGCCGACCTTCTTGAAGGAGTAGTCGAAATAATAGCGCGCCGCCGCCTCGATGCCCTTCGTGCCGTTCCCCATGAAGGGCGTGTTCACGTAGAACTCGAGGAGCTCGCGCTTGGAGAAGTTCATCTCCAGCCAGACGGCGATGGCGAGCTCGTCGAACTTGCGGGCGTAGTCGCGCCGGCTGCCGGTATAGAGCTGCTTGGCGAGCTGCTGGGTGATGGTCGAGCCGCCGCGCGGATCGGCCGAGAACTGGCTGACGACGGCCTTGGCCAACGCCACCGGGTTGAAGCCGGGATGGACGGCGAACCAGGAGTCCTCGCTGGCGAGGATCGCCTCGCGCATCACCGGCGGCACGTCGTCGTAGGACACGTACATCACCTCCTCGGTGGAGGCGTTCCACGGGGCGGCCCGGTCGGCGGGCAGGCGCACGACGAGCTTGTTGGCGTGGACCCGGGCGATCGTCGTTTCGCGCGTCGCGCCGTATCGCTTGGCGACGTCGTTCGCCCAGGCATAGGTCAGCGCGAGGGCGCAGAGCGCCAGAAGCAGGAGCTTGGCGAGGACGAGGCTCGCGCTCGGCCGGCGGCGCCGTTCCGTATCCACCCCCATCACGGACGGCCTTCACGCTTCGTTAACCCTGACGAATGTGAAAGCAGGAACTCCCGGCCGCAAGAAGGCGGGGAAAATTCTCTTCGCCCGACCGGTGTTTTACCGCCGCGTCGGCTCGCCCGGCGCGGATGCCTCGATGGCGAGCGCGTGGACGCCGCCGACGAGCTCCTCCCGCAGGGCCTCGTTCACCAGCCGGTGCCGCGCGACGCGGCTTTGCCCTTCGAAGGCCGCGGACACGAGCCGCACCCGAAAATGCGTCTCGCCCGAGCCGTCGAAGGCCTCGTGGTGGTCGCTGCCCGCATGATGATGCCCGGCATGGAGATGGCTCTCGTCGAGGACCGCCAGGGCCTGCGGCGACAGGGCCTGCGTCAGCTTCGCCTCGATGCGCGCCTTGGTGGTTCCGGTCATTCTTCCGCCCCTGTCTGCCGTCATCAACGGCGCCCCTTCGCGGATGGGCCGCGGACGGGATCGCCGAAGCTGACGTGGGGACTGATTTTGCGTTCTGTCAATTCTTGTTCGCCTTTTACCCGAACCCCATAATCGCTCCAGATGAAGCTCGATTCAAAATTCTTCGACGGGATCCGCATCAAAGGCTCCCGCGCCGGACGGCCGGCCGAGCCGCGCGCGCCGATCTGCGCCTGGGACGGGTGCGAGGAGAAGGGCCTCTACAAGGCTCCCCTCGGCCGGGACCACGAGGGGCAGTACCTCAACTTCTGCGTGGACCACGTCCGCCAGTACAACAAGTCCTACAACTATTTCTCGGGCCTGAACGACAAGGACATCCAGGCCTATCTGAAGGACTCGCTGACCGGCCACCGGCCGACCTGGACGATGGGCCAGGCCGGGGCGAACGCGCAGGGCGCCAAGAGCGCGCCGGGACGCACCAAGCGCTGGAATCCGCGCTCGCGCGATCCCTTCAACCTGTTCGGCGCCGACGAAGCCGGGGCGCCGGCGCCCGAGGCGGCCCGCCCCAAGCGGGTGCGCTCGCTCGAGGCCAAGGCGTTCGAAACGCTGAACCTGCCGGAAGCCTCGACTGGCGAGGCGATCCGCACGCGCTATAAGAGCTTGGTGAAGCAGCTGCATCCCGACGCCAACGGGGGCGACCGCGGCACCGAGGATCGCTTGCGCGACGTCATCCAGGCCTACAAGCTTTTGAAGCAGTCCGGCTTTTGCTAAGCGGAAGACAGCTCTTGCGATGCGGTGCGATCCGTGCTGTCCGGACATTGTGCGGACAAGCGGCGCAAGCCGACGCTTGCGCGCCCGTCCCCGACGCCCGTCGGCGGACGGCCGTTCTTGAACCATGAGGCGGGCGCCATGCCGGAGCGACGAGCTTCGGCGGCCCTTGGAGGAATGATGAGCGCAGCGGAACTGGAAGTGGCCCCCCTGCCGGACGCCACGGTCTCCGTCCGCGAAACCTTCGGTTTCGAGAGCAACCTGCGGATCCCCGCCTATTCCAGGCCGGACCCGCACGTGCCCGAGATCGACCCGGACTACCTGTTCGACAAGACGACGACCCTCGCCATCCTCGCGGGCTTCGCCAAGAACCGGCGGGTGATGGTTTCCGGCTATCACGGCACGGGCAAGTCCACCCACATCGAGCAGGTCGCGGCCCGCCTCAACTGGCCCTGCGTGCGCGTCAACCTCGACAGCCACGTGTCCCGCCTCGATCTCGTCGGCAAGGACGCGATCACGGTGCGCGACGGCATGCAGGTCACCGAGTTCCGCGACGGAATCCTGCCCTGGGCCTACCAGCACAACGTCGCGCTCGTCTTCGACGAATACGATGCGGGCCGGCCGGACGTCATGTTCGTGATCCAGCGCGTGCTCGAGTCCTCCGGCCGCCTGACGCTTCTCGACCAGAGCCGCGTCGTGCGCCCGCATCCCGCCTTCCGCCTCTTCGCCACCGCCAACACGGTCGGCCTCGGCGACACGACGGGTCTTTACCACGGCACGCAGCAGATCAATCAGGCGCAGATGGACCGCTGGTCCATCGTCACGACCCTGAACTACCTGCCGCACGACAACGAGGTCGGCATCGTCCTCGCCAAGGCCAAGAGCTACGACACCAAGGAAGGCCGCGTGACGGTCGGGCGCATGGTGCGGCTCGCGGACATGACGCGCTCGGCCTTCATCAACGGCGACCTGTCGACCGTGATGAGCCCGCGAACCGTCATCACCTGGGCCGAGAACGCCGAGATCTTCGGCGACGTCGGCTTCGCCTTCCGCCTGACCTTCCTCAACAAGTGCGACGATCTGGAGCGCGCGCTCGTGGCCGAGTTCTACCAGCGCGCCTTCGGCCAGGAACTGCCCGAATCGGCCGCCAACGTGGTGCTCGACTAGACCGAAGGGACGCGATCCTCCGAAAGGACCTCCAGGCTATGACCCGTCGAACCAGCCTCGCTTCCGCCGCGCTTCTCGGCCTCGTCGCGGCCCTGCCCGCGCCGGCGGTCGCGCAGGACGCGGCGGATACGCCGCGGATCACCGGCGAACTGACCAACGAGACCTTCGGCCGCTTCGCCGACTTCGTCGAGAAGAACGCCGACGGCAACGTCTTCGGCCTCGACGTGACGGTGACGGAGAAGCAGGACGAGGGGCTGGGGCGCGCGGGCCTCGCGGCCTACGACGACGGCTCGGGCCTCCTGGTGATCTACGAGGCCGGCTCGCCGGACAATATCGGCACCGTGCAGGTCTCGGTGCGAGACGGCGTGAAGCGCGAGAACGGTCGCTTCGTGCTCGACGGCCTCTTCACCACCGAATATGCCGGCATGCACCAGGGCATCACCGCGATCTTCCTCAAGCCCGCTCCCGAAGACGCCGCGCCGCCCGCGCTGCGCTACGTCGCGGTCGGCGCCTTGCCGGAAGCCACGGCGGACGACCCCGAGGAGAACTGAGCGTGGCGGCGGGCAGCGGCGACAATTCGAGAGCGAAGAACCCGAAGGCCGCGGCGGACCGCGAGCCGTTCCGCCGCGCCGTCGCGGGCTGCCTCAGGGCGATCGCCGGCGAGTCGGAGCTGGAGGTGACCTTCGCCGCCGACCGGCCGGGCCTCGCGGGCAAGCGCGCCCGCCTCCCGGAACTCCCCAAGCGCGCGACGAAGAACGACGTGTCCGTCGTGCGCGGCATCTCGGACGCCATGGCGCTGCGCCGCGCCCGCCACGATGCGAGCCTCCACGCCAGCCTTTCGCCCGACGGCAAGGGCGCGCGGGCCGTCTACGACGCCGTCGAGCAGGCGCGCGTCGAGGCGATCGGCGCCAACGCCATGGCCGGCGTCGGCGACAACCTCGCCTCGATGATCGAGGACAAGTACTTCCGCTCGAACCTGTCCGACGTCACCGACCGCGCCGAAGCCCCCATCGAGGACGCGATCGCCCTCATCGTGCGCGAGCGCCTGACCGGCCGCCCGACGCCGAAAAGCGCGCAGGCGCTCGTCGATGTCTGGCGCGACCACGTCGAGGCCAAGGCCGGCGGCAACCTCGACAAGCTGATCGGCCGGGTCGACGACCAGGCCGCCTTCGCACGGGCCATGCGCGACATGCTGGTCTCGCTGGAGATGGCCGAGGAACTCGGCCAGGAAAGCGAGGCCTCCGACGAGGAGAACGACGGGGAACAGGGCGACAACCAGACCCGCGATTCCGACGAGGGCTCCTCCGAGAAGGAGAGCGGCGCCGAGGACGCCCAGCCGGAGGAAGGCGAGAGCGAGGGCGAGAACCAGGAGGCCGCCGAGGCCGAGACCTCGGAGGTCACCGCCGACGACCCCGTCGACGACGACAGCCAGGACTCCGAGACGCCCGGCGAGTCCCGCCGCCCGCCCGAGTCGCCGCTGCGCGATGCGCCGGACCACGAATACGCCGTCTTCACCCGCGCCTTCGACGAGACGATCGGCGCGGAAGAGCTCTGCGACGAAGCCGAGCTCGACCGCCTGCGCGCCTTCCTCGACAAGCAGCTCGCGACGCTGGGCGGCGTCGTGGGGCGCCTCGCCAACCGTCTCCAGCGCCGCCTGATGGCGCAGCAGAACCGCTCCTGGGACTTCGACCTCGAGGAAGGCTACCTCGACACGGCGCGGCTCACCCGCCTCGTCACCGACCCGCTCGCGCCGCTCTCCTTCAAGATGGAGCGCGACACCTCCTTCCGCGACACGATCGTGACGCTCCTCATCGACAATTCCGGCTCGATGCGCGGGCGCCCGATCACGGTGGCCGCGACCTGCGCGGACATCCTGGCGCGCACCCTCGAGCGCTGCGGCGTCAAGGTCGAGGTGCTCGGCTTCACGACGCGCGCCTGGAAGGGCGGGCAGTCGCGCGAAGCCTGGCTGAAGGCCGGCAAGCCGCCCAAGCCCGGCCGCCTCAACGACCTTCGCCACATCGTCTACAAGAGCGCCGACGCGCCTTGGCGGCGGGCCCGGCGCAATCTCGGCCTGATGATGCGCGAAGGGCTTCTCAAGGAGAACATCGACGGCGAGGCGCTTCTCTGGGCGCATGGGCGCCTCATCGCGCGCCCCGAGCAGCGGCGCATCCTGATGATGATCTCGGACGGCGCGCCGGTCGACGATTCGACGCTCTCGGTGAACCCCGGCAACTACCTGGAGCGCCATCTGCGCTGGGTGATCGAGGAGATCGAGACGCGCTCGCCGGTGGAGCTTCTCGCCATCGGCATCGGCCACGACGTCACGCGCTATTATCGCCGCGCCGTCACGCTGGTCGACGCCGAGGAGCTGGCCGGCGCCATGACCGAGCAGCTCGCCGCCCTGTTCGAGGACGAGGGGATGATCCCCGCCGGGCGGCGCAGTCGCCGCGCCGCCGGAGGGCGTCGTTGAGGCCGAGACGGCAGCGTCTCGGCGCCGTCGGCCTCCTCACCCTTCTCGCCGCCGCCTTCGTCGCCCCCGCCCCGGCTCCGGCCGAGCCCGTCGAGGTGTCCGTCGCGCCGATCCGCCGCTTCTGCGGGGCTGACGGGCGCGATGTCGTCGGCGGCCTTCGCTTCGTCGGCGGCTTCGCCTATTCCGGCGTGTCGGGCGTCTCCTCCTTCCGCTTCCTCGACGCGGGATCGCAGTTCCTCGCCGTTACCGACACCGGCTACTGGTTCAGCGGCCGCATCGCCCGCGACGGGGACGACCGCCCGAGCGGGATCGAGGATGCCGAAACAACGGGCATGCGCGACCTCGACGGCCGGATCGTCACCGGCAAGATCGCGACCGACACCGAGGCGCTGGCGATCGGCGAGCGCTCGGTTCTCGTCGGCTTCGAGCGCGAGGCGCGCATCCTCGCCTTCGATCGCGACGACCCGATCGGAGCCGTGCCGACGCTGCGCCCTCTGCCGATCCCGCGCGAGGAGCTGCGCGCCAACGGCGGCATCGAGACGATCGCGCTCTCGCCCCGGCCGGGCTGGGGCGGCGTCGCGGTGGCGGAAAAGTCGATCGACGCCGAGGGCCACCTGTTCGCGGCCCGCTTCGGCGCTGCCGCCCCGGCCGAGAACGGCGTCTTCACGGTGAAGCGGGGCGAGAGCTGGGACGCGACAGACGGCGTCTTCTTGCCGGACGGCGACCTCCTGCTCCTGGAGCGGCAATATACCGGCCTGTTCGGCCGCATCGGCACGCGCATCCGCCGCATTCCGGCGGCCGGGATGCGACCGGGCGCGCTCGCGGACGGCCCGGTGATCGCCGAGGCGGACCTGTCCTGCGAGATCGACAACATGGAAGGCATCGATCTCTACGCGGCCGCCGACGGCACGACCCGCCTCGCCCTCGTTTCGGACGACAACGGCTCTTTCCTCCAGCGCAGCCTCTACCTGGAGTTCATTCTCGTCGAAGGCGCCACCCTCAGGCCGCCGCGTTGATCTCGCGCGGCGGCAGGACCATGCCGATGACGAGCCGGTAGGGCACCAGCGCGACGAAGGCGATGAGGAGCTTCACGCAGAGGTCGCCGAGCGCCCAGGACACCCAGCGCGGCGCTTCCGCGGCCGGGAAGAGCCCGAGAAGCGGCGCGGCGGCCGTGGCGAACTCGTCGCCCGGCCCCACCAGCGCGAAGGCGGCGGAGAAGGCGACGGTGAAGAAGATCGCCGTGTCGACCACCGATCCCGAGACTGATCCGACGATCGGCGCCTTCCACCACGAGCCGCGCCGCAGTCGGTTGAACACGGTGATGTCGAGGAGCTGCGCCGTGATGAAGGCCGTGCCCGAAGCGACGGCGATGCGCCCGAGCCGCTCGCCCACCGTTTCGAAGGGCAGGAGCCCGAAGGAGAACAGGATCGGCGGCACCAGGATCGACGTCGCGACCGCCACCGCGAAGCCGGCATAGACCGCGCGCCGCGCGACGACGGGACCGAGCAGGCGGTTCGTCAGGTCGGTGACGAGAAAGGCGAAGGGATAGGTGAAGGCGCCCCAGGTCAGGAGGTCGCCCAGCGCCAGCGGCCCGAGGGTGCCTGCCATGGGGAACTGGACGAGGATGTTGGAGGCGAGGACCACGAGCGCCATGGCGGCGACGGGCAGGAGATAGACGCGCATCGGAGCGATCCATTTTTTTGGTGTCGCTGGGAGATGGCACCAGCGTCGCGCCGAAACGGCGCCCAAGGGAAAGCGGCCCCGCCGGCGATCAGGCCGGCGGGGCCGCGACGATTCGAATGCGGAAGGCCTTCGGCCTCAGGCCGCCTGCGTCTCGGTGCCGGCCTCGGCCGCGACCTTCTTGGCGATCTGGCGCTTCAGGAGGCGGGCGCGCTGCGACAGCTCGGTCTCGCCGGCCTTGAGCAGGAAGGCGTCGAGGCCGCCGCGGTGCTCGACCGAGCGAAGCGCGTTGGCCGAAACGCGCAGGCGGTAGCGCTGGCCGAGGGCGTCCGAGATCAGCGTGACCGAGCACAGGTTCGGCAGGAAGCGGCGACGCGACTTGTTGTTCGCGTGGCTGACGTTGTTGCCGGTGAGGACGGCCTTGCCGGTGAGTTCGCAGACGCGCGACATGGGAGCACCTTCTTCTATTCAAAGCGCCCGACCTCGTGCGCCGCCGCCTCGGCGGGTCGATCATAAGGCAACGGGCATGATCGGAGATTGGCTCGACCCTATAGTCGCGGGGCCGCCCAGCGTCAAGCCGAACGCCGCCCGCGCGGGCTCCGTGCCGCGCCGCCGCGCCCGCGGCTTGACGCTGCCCGCGGGAATGCCCTTCCTGCGCGGCGGCCCATCCATAGGGCGGTGGGCCAAGGGAGCGGAAGACGAGCATGGCGACGAACGAGGCGAACGCGCTGGCCCCCATCCCTGCCGGCCGGATCTCGGCGATCGCGACCTTTCTGGAGATGCGCGCGCCCGCCCCCGCCCGCCCCGAGGCGCCCGACCTCGAAGGCGCGATCCGCCTCGTCGAGAGCCCGGCGATCGACTGGTACCTCGACCTCTACCGCCGCATCGGCGCCGACCATCTCTGGTACGGCCGACTGGTTCTTTCGACGGACCGTCTCGCCGAGCTTCTCGACCACCCCGACATCCTGCTCCTCGTCCTGGAGATCGACGGCCGGGCCGAGGGCATGGCGGAGCTCGACTTCCGCATGGAGGGCGCCTGCGAGATCGTCTACTTCGGCGTGTCCGGCGCCCTCGTCGGCTCCGGCCAGGCGCGCCGCCTGATGAACTGCGCGGTCGCACAGGCCTTCGCCGACCGCCCGATCAAGCGCCTGTTCCTCCACACCAACACGCTCGACCACCCCCGCGCCCTGGAGTTCTACCGCCGCTCCGGCTTCCAGCCGGTCTCCCAGGCGATCGAGATCGCCGAAGACCCGCGCCTTGCCGGCCTCCTGCCCATGACCGCCGCACCGCATGTGCCCGTGTTCAGTCCGGCAGCTACGGGGCAGTGACAGCGCGAGCCTCCACCTCGGCCAGCCGCGCCAAGTGGTGGTCGTTCATCCAATTCGGTTCCGACACGTGATCGGACCGAACGATCCGTCCTTGCGCCACGTGCGGCTCGAACCGGCGAAGGTCGCGAAGGACGACGTCGGGAAAGCATCCGACGCCGTCGCTGAAGACCGCGAGAGGCTTGCGCCCCCCAACATCAGGCCGAGTTCGCGATTGGTGTGCAGCAGATAGGGCAGTCCGGCGGCGAACGGGATCGGCACCTGCAAGGCTAACCAGAGGGCGAGTGCCTCGCAATCGTTTCCCACCCATCCCATGGTCGCCCTCGACAGGATCGGGCGAACTCGCCCTTGCGGTCCAGCGAGGGCTCCCGCTTCACCCGCCCCGCCGCTCGATGCCGTGGCGCTTGAGCTTGTCGTAGAAGGTCTTGCGGGGGATGCCGAGGGCTTCGATCGTCGAGCGGACGTCGCCGCCGTTCTCCGCGAGCGCCTGGCGGATCAGCTCCGCCTCGTAGGCCTCGACGCGCTCCGGCAGGCTCGCGCCCGGCGAGGCCGGCGTCGCGTGCGCGGCCTTTCCTTCGCCGTCGATGTCGGCGAGGCCCAGAACCACGCGCTCGGCGTGGTGGGTCAGCTCGCGCACGTTGCCGGGCCAGTCGTGGGTGCGCAGGTAGCGCAGCCCCTCGGCCGAGATCGGCGGCACCGGCCGGCCGAAGCGCTGGGCCGCGCGGGCGAGGAAGTGGGCGAACAGGAGGGGCACGTCGTCGCGCCGCTCGCGCAAAGGCGGGATGCGCAGCGTCACGACGTTGAGGCGGTGGTAGAGATCCTCGCGGAAGTTTCCGCGCTGCGCCGGATCGCCGAGGTCGACCTTGGCGGCGGCGACGACGCGCAGGTCCACGGGGCGCGCCTGGTTGGTGCCGAGCGGATCGACGCTGCGGGTTTCGAGAACGCGCAGGAGCTTCACCTGGAGCGCGGGGGGCATCGATTCGATCTCGTCGAGGAAGAGCGTGCCCCCGCTCGAATGCTCGATGCGCCCGATCCGCCGCTTCTGCGCGCCGGTGAAGGCGCCCGCCTCGTGGCCGAAGAGCTCGCTCTCCATCACCGTTTCCGGCAGCGCGCCGCAGTTCAGTGCGACGAAGGGACGGGCGCGCCGCTCGCTCCAGGCATGCAGAAGGCTCGCCACCACCTCCTTGCCCGATCCCGTCTCGCCCTCCACCAGCACGTCGACCTGCGCTGAGGCGATCTGGCGCAGCGTCGCGCGCAGGCGCTGGATCGCCGGCGTCTCGCCGATCAGCGGCAGCGATTCGTCGACGCGGCTCGCGGCCTCCGTCAGCCGCCGGTTCTCCAGGACGAGCCGCCGCTTCTCGCCGGCCCGGCGAACGCTTTCGGCGAGGCGATCGCCCGAGAACGGCTTGGCGATGAAGTCGTAGGCGCCCTCCTTCAGGGCCGCCACCGCCGTCTCGACGTCGCCGTGGCCGGTGACGAGGATCACCGGCAGGTCCGGATCCATCGCCAGAACCCGCCGGAACAGCGCCATGCCGTCCATGCCGGGCATGCGCAGGTCCGTGACGAGGACGCCGGGAAAGTCCGGGGAGAGGGTCTCCAGCGCTTCCACGGCGCTCCCGAGCGGCGTCGCGCGAAAGCCGGAGAGCTGCAGGCTCTGCGCGTTGGCGATGCGCAGGTGCTCCTCGTCGTCGACGAAGAGTACCTCGACCGGCTCGTTCTGCATCACGATCCCGCCTCCGGAAGCTCGATGGTGAAGGCCACGCCCCCGTCGGGCACGGTGCCGGCCGTGAGCCGGCCGCCGAGCTCGGTGACGATGTCCTGGGAGATGACGAGGCCGAGGCCGAGCCCCTGCGGCTTCGAGGTGGAAAAGGGCGTGAACAGGCGCTCGGCCTCGTCGGGCGAGAGGCCCGGGCCGTTGTCGGACACGGTGAGCCGCGCGACGCCCGCTCCGCCGCCGGTCTCGATGCGGATGCGCGGCTCGGGCGTTCCCGCCAGCGCGTCGAGCGCGTTGCGCAGGAGGTTCACCAGCACCTGCTCCAGCCCGATCCGGTCGGCCTCGACGCGCAAGGCCTCCTCGCCCACGCGCTCCACCGTCGCGCCGCTCTCGGCGATCCGGCTGGCGAGGATCGTCAGCGCGCCGTCGACGACGTCCGACAGCGCCAGGCGCTCGCTCGGGCGCCGGGCGCGGCGGGCAAGTCCTCTGAGCGTTTCGGTGATCGCGCCGATGCGGGCCGTCAGGCCGACTACGGTTCCCATGTTGGCGCGGGCCGTGTCCGGCTCGCCGACGTCGAGGAAGCGGCCGGCATTCTCGGCATAGGTGCGGATCGCCGCCACCGGCTGGTTGATCTCGTGGGCGACGCCGGCCGCGATTTGCCCGAGCGTCGCCAAGCGGTTGGCCTGGGCGAGGTCGTCGCGCAGCCGGAGCGTCTTCGCTTCCGCCTCGCGCCGCTCGGCCATCTCGCGCTGAAGATCGCGATAGGCTTCGGTGAGTTCGGTCGTGCGCTCGGCGACGCGCGCTTCCAGCGCCGCGGCGTTGCGGACCATCTCCGCCCGCCGCCGCGCCTCGCGCGTGCGCCGGCGCCAGACGAAGGCGGCGGCGGCGGCGAGGAGCGCCAGCGCCAGCGCGGTCAGGAGCCGCGCGAGGAAGCCGGCCTGCGCCAGCGCCGCACCGGCGGGGGCGAGGATCGTCAGCCGCCAGCCCTCCGGCCCGCCCTCGACCGCGCCCGAGACCTCGACGTAGCGGCCGGGGCTCGCGCCCGTATCGCTGCCAGCCGCCAGCCGCACCAGATCCGGCGCGCCCGCCGCCGACAGGGGCAGCGGCGTCAGCGGCGCCTCGCCGAACTGGAGGCTCTCGCGATAAGCGGTCGCTTCCTCCGCCGCGACGGGTTCGAGGGTGCGGAAGCGCCAGTCCGGCACGCTCGTCGCGAGCACGATGCCGCGCCCGTCCGCGGCGAAGACGGGCCGGCCGGTCTGGCGCCATTCGGCCTCGACGCGGTCGAGTTCGACCTTGGCGACGACCACACCGAGCGGTGCCTGCGCCGTCCCGATGCGCTGGGAGATGTAGAGGCCCGGCCGGCGGGACACGGTGCCGAGCGCGTACTGCTCGGCGCGCCCCTGAGCGAGCGCCCGCTGGACGTATTGGCGGAAGCGGAAGTCGTTGCCGACGAAGCTGTCGGGCTCGCGATAGTTGCTGGCGGCGATCGCCCGCCCGCCGCGGTCGACGAGGTAGACGACGCTCGCCCGCGTGCCTTCCGCGATGCGGCGCAGCAATTCGTCCGCTCCGGCGAGCCGCTCGGGCGTCGGCTCGGCCAGAACGGCACGCACCGTGCTTTCCTCGGCCAACACCACCGGCACGGCGCGCTGCCGGTCGATCTCGGCGCGCAGGGCCGAGCTGGCGAGCGGCAGCGCCGAGCGCGCTTCGGCCGCGAGGCTCGCGAGCGCGGAGCGCTCCGCGAACCGGCCAACCCCTTCAACGGCCAGCGCGAAAGCGACGAGCGCGGCGAGCACCGCCACGAGCCGGCGGCGCGGGCGCAGAAGGCGGTCGAAGCGCCCCATGTCGTGTCCGAGCCTCCTCAAGGCGTGCGATGCATGTGCGGATTATCGCACAAGCTGTCGGGGATTGCGTGCGACATTCCGCACGAATTTCATCCCGCGGAGGCGCCTGCCGCTCCGCAAAGGCCGCTTCTCCGCATGTCTGCCCTGCATGAGCGGAATGGCACGGGCTTTGCAGTCCATCGGGACAGGACCCGGCGAGCCTTGCCGGGGATGGGAGCGCGGCAGCCTCGCCGTGCGATGTTTGAGGAGGATTGCATGGCCATTTCACTGCCCGCCCATCACGCTCCGGCGGAACCGCCCGCCAAGAAGCCGCTTTACGCGCAGCTCTACGTCCAGGTTCTCGTGGCCATCGCCGCCGGCATCGCGCTCGGCCACTTCTACCCCCAGCTCGGCGCCGACCTGAAGCCGCTGGGCGACGCCTTCATCAAGCTGGTGAAGATGATCATCGCCCCGGTGATCTTCCTGACCATCGCCACCGGCATCGCCGGCATGTCCGACCTGAAGAAGGTCGGTCGCGTCGCCGGCAAGGCGATGCTCTACTTCATCACCTTCTCGACGCTCGCCCTCATCGTCGGCCTCGTGATCGGCAACCTCGTCCAGCCCGGCGCGAGCATGCACATCGATCCGGCGACCCTCGATCCGGGCGCGATCCAGGAGTACACGACCAAGGCGCACGACCAGTCGATCGTCGCCTTCCTGATGAACATCATCCCGACGACGATCGTCGGCGCCTTCTCCGGCGGCAACATCCTTCAGGTGCTGTTCTTCTCGGTGCTCTTCGGCATCTCGCTCGCCATGGTCGGCGAGAAGGCCCGCCCCGTCACCGACTTCCTCACCGCCGTCTCGGCGCCGATGTTCAAGCTCGTCGGCATCCTGATGAAGGCCGCCCCGATCGGCGCCTTCGGCGCCATGGCCTTCACCATCGGCAAGTACGGCATCGGCTCGGTGGTCAACCTCGCCATGCTGGTGGGCACCTTCTACGTCACCTCGGCCCTCTTCGTCTTCGTTGTGCTCGGCGCGGTCTGCCGGTACAACGGCTTCTCGATCGTTTCGCTGATCCGCTACATCAAGGAGGAGCTCCTCCTCGTTCTCGGCACCTCGTCCTCCGAGGCCGCGCTGCCGACCCTCATGGAGAAGATGGAGAAGGCCGGCGCCGAGAAGTCGGTGGTGGGCCTCGTCGTTCCGACCGGTTATTCCTTCAACCTCGACGGCACCAACATCTACATGACGCTCGCCGCGCTCTTCATCGCGCAGGCGACCGGCATCGACCTTTCGTTCGGCGAGCAGGTCACGCTGCTCCTCGTCGCCATGCTCTCCTCCAAGGGTGCCGCGGGCATCACGGGCGCGGGCTTCGTCACGCTGGCCGCGACGCTGACCGCCGTGCCGAGCGTGCCGGTCGCGGGCATCGCGCTGATCCTGGGCATCGACCGCTTCATGTCGGAGTGCCGGGCGCTGACCAACCTCACCGGCAACGCCGTCGCTACCCTGGTCGTCGCCCGCTGGGAAGGCGCGCTCGACAAGGAGAAGCTCGACGCGGCCCTCAGCGGCAGGAAGCTGCCCGCGCCGGCCGCCGACGACGCGGCGCGCGGCGCCATGGTCCCGGCCGAGTAAGCCGGCCCGCGAGCCATCCAGCCTCCACCGTGCGCGGCGTCCCACCCCGGGGCGCCGCGCACGGCCGCTTCGACCGGTCCATCTGTTGCGTTCGGGAAACAGGCGGGCGTCGTCCGATGCCGACGAATTGAAGCGCGTCCCGTGCGAAAGTAGCGTGTATAGAGAGCGCCTTCTCTCGACCGGACCATCGCCCTTGCGCACGCCCAAGCTTCTCGCCGCCCTCCTGTCGGGCGCCCTCACCCTGTCGGGCATGGCGCCCCTGCCGGCCGCCGCCGCCTCGACGGAGGTGACGACGCGCTACGCCGTATCCCTGATGGGACTGTCCGTCGGGCAGGCGACCTTCACCACCTCGGTGGACGGCAACGCCTATTCCGTCTCGGGCAACCTGTCATCGGCGGGCCTGGCCAACCTCTTCTCGCCGACGAGCGGCACCTCCTCTTCGTCGGGCCGCATCCGCAACGGCCGCCTGGAAGCCGACCGCTACCGGCTGAACTACACCAGCGACGGCAAGAAGTGGTCGAGCGACATCCGCATGCGCCGCGGTACGGTGCGCCAGACCACGATCGCGCCCAAGCTCCGCAAGGACCTGCCGAAGGACTACGTGCCGGTGACGAAGGGGCAGCTTGCAGGCGTCGTCGACCCGCTGGCCGGGCTGGTCTTCCGCGCACCCGTCGATCCCGCCAAGGTCTGCAACCGCACGGTGTCGTTCTTCGACGGCTGGTCGCGCCTCGACCTGAAGCTCAGCCCCGCCGGCACCGAGCCCTTCAGGGCTTCGGGCTGGACCGGCAATACGGCGGTCTGCGACGTGCGCGTCGTGCCGGTCGGGGGCTACCGCAAGGGGTCGAGCGGGCTTCGCTACATCCAGAGCCAGACCATCCGCATCTGGTTCGCCCGGCTCGGCGACACCGACCTCGTCGCGCCGGTGAAGGTGCGCATCCCGACGAAGGTCGGCACCCTGATGCTGACCGCAGCGAGCATCGCCGACGCCTGAGGCGGATCAGAAGTCCAGCGTGCCCTCGATCATGATCGTCGTCTCGCCGCCGATCAGGGTGCGCTCGGCATCCGTCGGATCGGGGGTCACGAAGACGCGCCCGACACGCCCGATGGCGGTGCCCTGAGCCACCGTCACCGGTCCCGTCAGCCGCCCTTCGGAGCGCATCCAGCGGGCGATGGCGGCATTCAGCGAGCCGGTGATCGGATCCTCGCGCGGCACGTCGGTCGCGTCGATCATCCGCACCTCGAAGTCGCACGCCTCTCCCGCCGCGTGCCGGCCGATGAAGCCGATCGCCGACAGGCCGGAGCCCCCGAGGCGCGCGGCGTCGATCGCCAGGACGTCCGCCGCGCTTTCCAGCTCCAGCACCTGCCAATGCGGGCCGTTGACGAGGTAGGCGCTGCGAAGGACGCGCGCCGCCTCGATCCCGGAAGCCGCGAGGATGGCGGACAGCCGAGCCTCACCGAGCGGCTCGACGCTCGTCGGCGGCGCGACGAAGGCGGGCACGCGGCCCGTCTGGTCGATCTCGACGAGACCGATCGCGCATTCCTGGACGACCTTGCCTCGGTTCTTCGGCTTGCTCCCCGCATGCAACCAGGAGGCGCAGCTGCCGAGCGTCGGGTGGCCGGCGAAGGGCAGCTCGCGCGTCGGCGTGAAGATCCGCACCCGGTAGTCGGCGGCAGGGTCCTCCGGCGGCAGCAGGAAGGTCGTCTCGGCGAGGTTGGTCCAGCGCGCGAAGGCGCGCATCTCCGCTTCGGACACGCCCTCCCCGTCGAGCACCACGGCCAAGCCGTTGCCGCGGGCAGGAACGCCCGAGAACACGTCGCACTGGATGAACCGCCGCTTCACGCGCGCCTCCTTCGATCGGATCAACCAGCCACGAATAAGCGAGCCCGGGCGCCCGCCAAACGGGAATATTGCCTCCGTGACAAAGATCCTCTACCAGCCGAGCCACGACCGAACGGGGACGGGCCATGGCGACGATCATCGGCGGACTCGCCATCCTGATGTGGGCGGTTCTCGCGCTCCTCACCGCGCGCAGCGGCGCGGTGCCGCCCTTTCTTCTCGCCGCCCTCACCTTCGCGATCGGCACGCTCGTCGGGCTCGTCGCGCTGCTTCTTCGCGGCGGCAGCCTCGGCGTTCTGCGCCAGCCGCCGGCCGTGTGGCTCCTCGGCGTCGGCGGCCTGTTCGGCTACCACGCGCTCTACTTCGCCGCGCTTCGCGCCGCGCCGGCGGCTGAGGCGAGCCTCGTCGCCTATCTCTGGCCGCTCCTGATCGTTCTCGGCTCGGCCATGCTGCCGGGCGAGCGGCTGCGCTGGTTCCACATCGCCGGCGCGGGTCTCGGCTTCTGCGGCGCCGGACTCGTCATCGCGGGGCGCGCCGGCGGTCTCGCCATGGAGGCAAGCCACCTCACCGGCTATCTTCTCGCCTCCGCCTGCGCGCTGACTTGGGCGACCTATTCGCTGCTCTCGCGGCGCTTCGCGGCCGTGCCGAGCGACGCCGTCACCGGCTTTTGCGCCGGCACCGCGATCCTGTCCCTCCTCTGCCATCTCCTCTTCGAGGAGACGGTGTGGCCCGCCTCCGGCGGGGAATGGCTCGCCGTCCTGCTTCTCGGCCTCCTGCCGGTAGGCGCGGCCTTCTATGTCTGGGACTACGGGGTGAAAAAGGGCGACATCCAGCTTCTCGGCGCCGCGAGCTACGCCGCGCCGATTCTGTCCACCGCCGTCCTCGTCGCCTTCGGCGAAGCGCCCTTCACGCCGGCCTTGGTCGGCGGCGCGGCGCTCGTCGCGCTCGGCGCCGGTCTAGCGGCCCTGCCGCTCTTCCGGCGCATCGCGGGCGCCGGACATCCAAGCTGAACGCCAGACAACCGCAGCGTTCAGCGCAGGCTCAGCGGCGGCTCCTTAAGACGGGCTCCATCGACACCGGACGAAACGCCTCGTCCCACCCGAAGGAAGCCTCCATGACGCGCCTCGCCTCCATCCTCGCCGCCTCGTTCCTCGCCGCCGCCGCCATCGTGTCGGGGGCAGAGGCCGGCAACCGCACGGTCGTCGAGCAGCACGGCTGGGGCAACGCCTCCGGCACGAGCCAGACGGGCGAGCGCAACCGCCTTTGGCAGACGCAGGAAGGTCGCGGCAACGGCGCCCAGACGCTGCAGCAGGGCCTGCGCAACTATTCCGACACCTACCAGCGCGGCAGCCGCAACCGTGCCATCACCGACCAGTACGGCATCGACAACCAGTCGGTGACGGGTCAGGACGGCGTCGACCATCGCTCGGACACGATCCAGACCGGGCGCGGCAACATCGCGGGCAGCGCGCAGTTCGGCCGCGGGAACGCATCGCGGACCGATCAGGCCGGCAACAACAACACCGCCGCCACCATCCAGGTCGGCGACGGCCAGGAGGCGCAGACGGTGCAGACCGGCGAGGGCAACACCTCGGTCGTCATCCAGGGTCGCCGCTGAACGGGGGATGCAGAACCCTTGGTGGCGACCGGTTCATGCTCGCGCAAGGTTCGCGCCAAGTTCACCAGTCAGCTTCTCGCTTAGCCCCGACATCATCCGGGGCTGGACCTTGAGGCCCGCAGCGATAGCCGAAAGGAAGGCGCCATGCTTCGACGCTCTCTTGTTCTCGCCCTGGCCGTGAGCTGCGCGGCCCTGGCCGGCGGCGCGCTCGCGACCTCGGGAACCGATCCGGCACCGCTCCGGCCGCAGGCGCAATCCGCCGAGGGCGGAGCGATCCCGCTCACCTGCGAGGTTCGCCAGAGCCGGGCCAACGGTCTCCTCAAGCTCGACGCGCTGGTGCGCGGTGCCCGCAGCGTGTCCGGCGACTACCGCTTCGCGGTGACGAGCCGCAGCGGCAGCGGCGCCTCGCGCTCGACCCAGAACGGCACCTTCGATCTGAAGCCGAAAGAGGAGGCGGTGCTGGGCACGATCGGGCTCGACGCCGCCGCCGCGTTCGAGGCCAAGCTCACGCTGACGCTTCCCGAGGGCGACGTCGTGTGCGAGGCGGAGGGCTGAACGCCCCCGCCTCGCGAGCGCTCAGCGCGTGGCCCCCTTGCGCGGCGTCGGGCGCCAGTCCGGCGGCGCCAGTTCGAAGCTCGCGAAGTCGAAGGCCGGGGTCACGGTGCAGCCGACGAGCGTGTATTCGCCGAGGCTCGTCGCGGTCTGCCAGGCATTGGCCGGCACCACGAATTGCGGCGTCTCGCCCGTCAGGACGTTCGGCCCGATGCGGTGGGCCGACGCGTCGTGGCCGTTTTCCGATACCGTGAGGACGAGCGGGGCCCCCGCATACCAGTGCCAGATCTCGACCCCGTCGGTCACGCGATGCCATTCGGAGGTCTCGCCGGCCTGGAGCAGGTAGTAGATCGCCGAGGACAGCGCCCGGCCGTTTCCGTCCTTGCGCTCGTCGCGGAAGGTCTCGACGTACCAGCCGTTTTCCGGATGTGGCTTCATGCCGAGCTTGCGCACGATGTTGAGGGCGGCGGTGGACATCAGAAGCGGTCCCTTTTCTGTCGGAGGGCTGTGAAGATCGCAGCCGGCTCGGCGCCGGTCATGCCGAAGGCCGCGGCGAGATCGGGATCGTCGGCGCGAAGAAACGGATTGGTGAGCTTTTCCCGGCCGAGTTCCACGGGGATCGTCGGCCAGCCGGCCGTGCGCAGCCCCTCCACCTCGCGGATGCGTTCGTGAAGCATGAGGTTGGCGGGATCGACCTCGGACGCGAAGCGGGCGTTGGTCGCGGTGTATTCGTGGCCGCAATAGAGCATCGTGTCGTCCGGCAGGGTCCGCAGGCGCTGGAGCGAGGCCCAGAGCATCTCGGGCGTGCCCTCGAAGATGCGCCCGCAGCCGAGCGAGAAGAGGGCGTCGCCCGCGAAGAGGGCCTTCGCGTCGGGCGCGTGGTAGGCGACGTGGCCGAGCGTGTGGCCGGGCACGTCGATCACTCCGAAGGCGAGGCCGCCGACCTCGATGCGCTCGCCGCCCGCCACGGCCCGGTCGATGCCGGGGATCCTGTCGCGCTCCCCGGCTGGACCGACGATCTCGGCGCCGAAGCGGCTCTTCAGTGCCTCGTTCGCCTCGACGTGGTCGTTGTGATGATGCGTCGTCAGGATATGCGTCAGGCGCCAGCCGGCGGCGTCGAGGGCGGCGAGGATCGGCGCCTCCTGCGGCGCGTCGATCGAGATCGTGGCGCCCGTGGCGGGCACGTGGACCAGCACGCCGAAATTGTCGCTGCGCGCGGGAAACAGGCGGATGTCGATCGCGTCGGTCAAGGTCGGGCCTCCCAGGGCGGCGATTCGAAGCTCGGCGACAAGCTAGGAGCTGTCGCAGGGCTGGCCAAGGCGCACGCGCGCGATTTACGCGAGCCTCGCTCCCGTACTAGGTATCGGCGCGATGCTCGCGCGCCCGCCCGAACCCGTGACGACCGCCCTGAACGCCGA
>CANJKV010000068.1 GCA_947474855.1 Aurantimonadaceae bacterium
CGCTGATCGGCATGGGCGCGACGATCCTCAACGGCGCGCGCATCGGCTCGAACTGCCTGATCGGCGCCGGCGCCCTGATCACCGAGAACAAGGTGATTCCCGACGGCTCGCTCGTCATGGGCGCGCCGGGCAAGATCGTGCGCGAACTCGACGCGAACGCGATCGAGGCGCTGACACGCTCGGCCGACGTCTACGTCCTCAACGCCCGCCGCTTCGCCGCCGGCCTGTCGTCGCGCTGAGGCGGAGCGCCTCGCGCAGCATTCATTTTGCCGGCGGTCCAGAAAGCCTTTAAGCTTGGCCCCGATGTCCGACCTTTCGCTTTCCAAGCCCTCGCGCTTCGCCATCCTCGCCAATCCGACGCGCTTCCTGGAGCTGTCGGGGCGGCTCCAGCCCTGGCTCTACGGGTTCGCCGCGCTGCTTCTGGCGGCCGGGCTCGTTCTCGGCTTCCTCGCGCCCGAGGACTACCAGCAGGGCCGGACCGTGCGGATCATGTTCATCCACGTGCCCTTCGCCTGGCTCGCGATGATGGCCTGGACCGTGATGAGCGCCTCGGCGCTCGGCACGCTGGTCTGGCGCCACCCGATCGCCGACGTGTCGATCAAGGCGGCGGCGCCCATCGGTGCTGCCTTCACCTTCCTCTGCCTGTTCACGGGCTCGGTCTGGGGACGGCCGATGTGGGGGACCTGGTGGGTCTGGGACGCGCGCCTGACCAGCGTCTTCGTGCTCTTCATCATGTATCTCGGCCTGATCGCCCTGTCCCGCGCGGAAGAGGAGCCCGGCCGCAACGCCCGCGCCGCAGCCGTTCTCGTGCTCGTCGGCTTCGTGAACCTGCCGATCATCAAGTTCTCGGTGGACTGGTGGAATACGCTGCATCAGCCGGCGAGCGTCCTGCGTGCCGACGGGCCGACCCTCGATCCGGCCTTTCTCTGGCCGCTTCTGGTCTGCGCCGCCGGCTTCACGACGCTGTTCTTCGCCCTCCACCTCAATGCCATGCGCACGGAAATCCTGCGCCGCCGCGTCTTCGCGCTGCAGCGCCTCGCCGCCCGCCGCGCCGAGGCGGCCTGACCTCGGCGCTTCTTCGGAGAATCCGCTCCCATGCAGTCCGACTACTTCGCCTTCGTCGCCGCGGCCTACGGCGCGACGGCGATCGTGCTTCTGGCCCTGTTCGCCTGGATCCGTCTCGACGCCCGCGCGCAGCGCCGGGCCCTCGCCGCCCTGGAAGCGCGGGGGCTGCGCCGCCGCTCGTCCGGCGCGCCGCCGGCGGGGGAGGGGCAGTCGTGAGCGACGAGGCCCCGGTCGCGGCACCCCCGTCGCCGCCCACGCCGCGCCGCCGCGCGAGCCGGCTCGCGCTTCTGCCGGTGGCGCTCTTCGCAGGGCTTGCCGGCGTCTTCCTCTTTCAGCTCCTGTCGGGCCACGATCCGCAGTCGATCCCGTCGGTTCTCGTCGGCAAGAGCGCGCCGCAGACCGTGCTGCCGCCGCTCGACGGCCTAACCGACGCGGCCGGCCGGCCCATGCCCGGCCTCGATCTCACCGGTTTCGGCGACGGGCGGCCGGTGCTCGTCAACGTCTTCGCGTCCTGGTGCGTGCCCTGCCGGGACGAGCATCCGCTGCTGATGGACCTTGCCGGGGACGGGCGGCTGTCGATCGTCGCGATCAACTACAAGGACGAGCCCGAGAACGCCCGCGCCTTTCTCGCCCAGCTCGGCAATCCCTTCGACGCCCTCGGCGTCGATCCGAAGGGCTCGGCGACGATCGACTGGGGCGTCTACGGCGTGCCGGAAAGCTTCCTCGTCTCGGCCGACGGCGAGATCGTCTACAAGCAGACCGGCCCCTTCACGCCCGACTCGATGCGCACCGGCCTTCTGCCGGCGCTGGAGAAGCTCGTGCCCGCCGGCGTCCCCGCCGCGGCGGGCGAGGCGCCCGCGCCGCAGCCGGAGCGCGCGGGATGAGCGAGCCGCTGACGCCCGCCTTCTCGCGCCGGATGGCGCCCGGCGAGGACCGCGAGCGCGCGGTCTGCGACCATTGCGGCTTCGTCGCCTACGAGAACCCGAAGATCGTGGTAGGCTCGGTGGTGCGCCACGAGGGGCGCATCCTCCTGTGCCGCCGGGCGATCGCGCCGCGCGCAGGGTTCTGGACCATCCCTGCGGGGTATCTCGAACTGAACGAGACGCCGGAGGAGGGCGCCCGGCGCGAAGCGCGCGAGGAGGCCGACGCGGATCTTGAGCTCGACCGGCTCCTCGCCGTCTACGCCGTGTCGCGGATCAGCCAGGTGCAACTGATCTACCGCGCCCGCCTTGCCGATCCGGTCATCGCGCCCGGACCGGAGAGCATCGAAGTCCGGCTCTTCGCGCCCGACGAGATCCCGTGGGGCGAGCTCGCCTTCCCCTCCGTCCATTGGGCGCTGGCCCACGACGCGGCGGCAGAGGCCGGCGCGCCGCCCGTGCCCTTCACCAATCCCGACGGCGCGAGCGGCGCGCAGATGCCGGACGGCACGCCGCTCGCGCGCGAGGACATGTGATCAGGCGATGACGTCGCCGGTCGTCCGGTGGATCTGCGCGACGAGGTCGGGGGCGAGGCGCAGCGCGTCGGCGAGGCGTTTGAGGTAAGCCTGCTCGGCCGGATGGTCGGGATCGATGGCGATGAGCGAGGCGGTATAGACCTCGACGGCGATCTCGGGCGAGGTCGCGCGCGCGGCGAGCTCGCTGATCGACATCGGCCGGCGCATCTGCTCGGCAAGGAAGCCCTGTTCCTCGGCGTCGAGGCCGAGCTCGTCGATGCGCCCGAAGATCGCCCGCTCCTCGTCCGCGTCGATGTAGCCGTCGGCCTTGGCGGCCGCGATCATCGCCGACAGCATCAGGCTCGCATGCGCTTCCTCCTGGCCGCCCGGCAGGAAGAGCGTGCCGTGGGCCTGGGGCAGCGTCGCGCCGTTGTCGAGCGCGATCGAGCCCGCGCCGGCCCCGCCCTGCGGCAGGAAGCCCTGGCCGGGGCGCTGGTTCTGCTGGTTCGCCTGCCAGGACTGGTAGGCCTTGTAGGCGATGCCCGCGACGAGCGCGGCGCCGCCGAGCTTCAGGGCCGAGCCGCCCATCTTGCCCATCGACTTGCCGCGGAAGAGCTGGGAGGCGAGGCCGCTGGCGAGCGCTCCGGCGATGGCCGAGTTGATGCCCGATCCGCCGCCAGAGCCGCCGCGCTTGCCGCCCAGAAGAGAGCCGAGCTGGTCCACCACCGACCCGCCGGAGGATGGGGCACCGTAGCCGCCGCCGGTCTGTCCGAAGCCGCCCTGCCCGTGGCCGCTACCCAGGCCGGAGCGGCCGCCCGCGCCGAGGAACTGATTGAGAAGCTTCTGAACGTCCATGGACTTCGTTCTCCGGTTGAATGAGCGTGGTCGCTGACCACGCATATCGGGAGGGACGAGGCCGGGAACAATGCGCCGGGGTGCGAAAAGGGCCTGGCTCAGGCCTTGGGCGGCTCGGCCGGTCCGCCGATCGGCTCCAGCGAATGGCGCTTGATCAGCGGGAACTGGAACAGCGTGAAGATGAAGGTGATGGGCATCGTGCCCCAGAGCTTGAAGTTCACCCAGAAGTCGTCGCCCGCCTTCGTGTCCGGCGCGAAATAAGCGTCGGCGCCGCGCCAGACGGCCTCGTTGAGGATCGCCAGGAACACGAAGAACAGCCCCCACCGGAAGGACAGCTTCTTCCAGCCCTCCATGTCGAGTTTGAAGGCCTGGTCGAAGACGTAGCCGAGGAGCGGCTTGCCGAAAGCGAGGCCGCCGAGCAGCACGGCGGCGAAGAGGCCGTTGATGATCGTCGGCTTCATCTTCACGAAGACCTCGTCCTGGAGCCAGATCGCCGCGACGCCGAACACCACGACGACGCCGCAGGACACGAGCGGCATCAGCGGCAGGGTGCGCATGATCGACCAGGAGACGGCGAGCGACAGCGCCGTCGCCAGCATGAACAGGGTGTTGGCCAGAAGCAGCGGCCCGCCGAAGACGCCGAGCGCCGGGAAGCTCGCGATGAGCTGCTCGCCGCGCAGATTGGCGAAGAAGAAGACCAGGATCGGCCCGAGCTCCAGCACGAGCTTCAGCAGCGGATTCATCTCCGGCTTGCCGGGCGCGTTGGGCTTGTCTTCGATGATGCGGTCGGACATCGGGATCTCTTCTCGGGCAGGATCGCGTGCCCTCATCTGGGCGCGCGCTTCGCGTGCTGCCACGCCAATGCGGCCGAATGAGCGCGAAAGGCAAGGCGGATTGCGCCGATCCCTCCGGGCTTTCATAAGGACGCCTCGATTCAGCACACCGGATCCGCCCTGATGGACTTCTCGCTCGCCACCTGGAACATCAACTCGGTGCGGCTGCGCCTCGATCTCGTTCTGCGCTTCCTCGCGGAGCAGGGGCCGGATGTTCTCTGCCTCCAGGAAACGAAGTGCCCGAACGAGCTGTTCCCGGAAGACGCCGTCCGCGCGGCCGGCTACGAGCACGTCGCGCTGCACGGACAGAAAGGCTATCACGGCGTCGCCATCCTGTCGCGCCACCCCTTCGCCGACATCGTGCGCCAGGAATTCTGCGCCATCGCCGACGCGCGCCACCTGTCCGCCCGGCTCGACGTGAACGGCCGGCTGATCCGCGTCCACAATTTCTACGTTCCCGCCGGCGGCGACGAGCCCGATCCAGAGATCAACCCCAAGTTCCGCCACAAGCTCGATTTCCTCGCCGAGTTGCGCGGCGTGTCCGCCGAGGCCGAGCCGGGGACCCCGGCGATCCTCGTCGGCGACCTCAACGTCGCGCCGTTGGAAGCCGACGTCTGGAGCCACAAGCAGCTCCTCAAGATCGTCTCGCACACGCCCGTCGAGACCGAGGCGCTCACTCTCGCCCAGAGCGAAGGGGCCTGGCGGGACCTGATGCGCCAGGCGATCCCCGAGCCGACGAAGCTCTACACCTGGTGGAGCTACCGCGCGAAGGACTGGGAAGCCGCCGACCGAGGCCGCCGCCTCGACCATATCTGGAGCTCGGCCGACATCGCCGCCGACCTCGCGGGCATCGAGGTTCTGAAGGACGCCCGCCGCTGGGAGCGCCCCTCCGACCACGTGCCGGTGATCGCCCGCTTCAACTGGTGATGCGACCGGGCGCTTCGCGCCGCGTCGCGAACGCTTCCACCTGTGGACGGCGCGCGCGCGACGGGATAAGCCGGACGGGTCGTCCCTTCCGCGGACTCCAACCTCTCGTTTCTCAGGAGAGCGCTCGCGTGACCCAAGCCACAGCCCTCAGCCCCGCCGGCCTGCTCGGCGCCCGCTCCGTTCCCACCAAGCTCGTGGCGGTCGCGCTCGGCACCCTGTTCCTGGCCGCTTCGTCTTATGTCGAGGTGCCGATGGTTCCGGTGCCGGTGACGATGCAGACCTTCGCGGTGTTGCTGCTTGGCGCGCTCTACGGGCCGGGCCTCGCCTTCGCGACGATCCTCGCTTGGCTCGGCGAGGCGGCGATCGGCCTGCCGGTCCTGTCGGGCGGTGCCGGAGGGCTCGCGCATTTCGCTGGTCCGACCGGCGGCTACCTCCTCGGCTTCGCTCTCGCCGCGCCGCTCGTCGGCTGGCTCGCCCAGCGCGGCTGGGGCGGCGAGAACGTTGTCCGCTCCTTCGCCGCCATGCTTGCGGGCCACGCGGTCATTCTCGGACTCGGCGTGCTCTGGCTCTCGACCCTCATCGGCTTCGACAAGGCCGTCGCCTTCGGCTTCACGCCCTTCATCGTCGGCACGTTCCTGAAGTCGGCGCTCGCCGCCGCCTGCGGCATGGCCGCCGGCCGGGCCGTCGCGCGGCTTCTCTCGCGCTGACGACGTCCTCGGGCGCAGCCGACGTCGTCCGGCTGCGCCCTCATCACCTCTTCTGCCTTCTCACCTATGTCGGCCGGGGCTACAGCCCCGGCTTCGTCGCGACCATGGACGGCGTCGCGGCGCGCCTCGCATCGGGCGTGCCGGCGCGCCTTGTGACGGGGGCGGACGATATCTGCGCCGGCCTTTGTCCTCCGGCCGAGCGTCATTGCGAGCGCGAGAGCGTGTCGGCGCGCGATGAGCGGGCGCTGGCGGCCGCCGCGGCCATTCTCGGCCGGCCGCTCGCCCCCGGCGACGAACTTCACCTCGACCGCGCCTATCTCTCGACCATGCGTGCCGCCTTCCGGACCGATTCAGCCGCCGGCCGCGCGCCATGTTTCGATTGTCGCTGGTTCGATACCTGTACCGACATCGCCGCCGGCGGGTTCGAGGAAGCGCGGCTCTAGAGCCTGTTATGGACCATGGATAGATGTTGTGTCGGGTCAGCGAGGTTCAGCCCGGTAGGAGGTTCGTCGAGCCAAGACTATCCGTCTTGGCTCGACTAGCCGACGCCCCGGATAACCTCGCTCACCCGACCCTTCGGGCTGGCTGTGCCGAGCCGCCGGGTAGGAGCCGAAGGCCGCCGATAGCGGGGCTATCGGCAAGGTCGGCGACGCACTCCGGCGGCTCGGAACGGCCAGCACAACACCTATCCATGGTCCATAACAGGCTCTAGTCGCTGAAGCGCTCTTCCATGGCGAGGAGCTGTGCCGTCATCTCGGCCAGCTGATCGGCGAGGCGGGCGTGGAGCTCGGCCGCGATCTCCGGATACTCCTCGAGCATGCGGCGGAAGATCTGGCGGCTGATCCGAAGGATGTCGCAGTCGGTCTGCGCCCGTGCCGTCGCCGGCCGCCGCGTTTCGGTGACGAGCGCCAGTTCGCCCAGAACCGTGCCGGGCCCGAAGGTGCCGACCTGCACCTCGCCGGCGCGCCGGCTGCGGAAGAGGCCGACCTCGCCGCTCGCCACCACGAAGCCGGCGTCGGCCCGCGCGTCGGCGCGAAACAGGATCTCGCCGCGGCGCAGCCGCCGGTGCTCGGCGCCGAAGGCGAGCAGGCGCAGCTGATCCAGGCTCAGGTCTTCGAACAAGGACACGTTGCGAAGGACGGCGATGTCGCTTTCGAGGCTCATCCCGACTCGCAAATGCCTCCCGTTTCCCCATGCCGGTCCGGCCACGGGCGGGACGTCCGAAGCCGAATCATCCTTAGCATGGCATGACTAGGAAACGGCAAGTTCCTGGCGCGAAGCCGGAGCGGCGAGCCGACAGGCGCGACCGGATCGCCTCACGGCATCAGCTTGTAGCCGCCCGCCTCGGTGACGATCAGCCGGGCGTTGGAAGGCTCGGGCTCGATTTTCTGGCGCAGCCGGTAGACGTGGGTCTCCAGCGTATGGGTGGTCACGCCCGAATTATAGCCCCAGACCTCCTCCAGGAGGACGTCGCGGGTGATCACCCGGCGGTCGGCCCGGTAAAGGTAGCGGATGATCGCGGTTTCCTTCTCGGTCAGGCGGATCTTGCCGCCCTTCTCGTCGAGAAGCACCTTCTGGCTCGGCTTGAAGATGTAGGGACCGACCTGGAAGGTCGCGTCCTCCGACTGCTCGTGCTGCCTCAGCTGCGCCCGGATGCGGGCGAGGAGCACGGCGAAGCGGAAGGGCTTCGTCACGTAGTCGTTGGCGCCGGCCTCGAGGCCCAGGATCGTGTCGGCGTCGGTGTCCTGCCCGGTCAGGATGATGACGGGCGCCTTGAAGCCCGACTTGCGGAGCACCTTCACCGCTTCGCGCCCGTCCATGTCGGGAAGCCCGACATCCATGATGACGAGGTCGACGAGGCCGCCGCGCGCGGCGTTGATCCCCTTGGTCGCCGTAGGCTCCTGGGAAACGTTGAACTCCTCGTGCAGCGACAGCTGGTCCGCCAGGGTCTGACGGAGGTCGTCGTCGTCGTCCACGATGAGGATGCTGCGTGCGCTCATGGCTTGTCGTGTCGCCTGGGCTGGGGCTAGGTCCGGATGTGGAGGGCGGGCGAGCCGCCGGCTTCGTACAATGTAGGGGCGTGATGACCGGATTCACAGGGCGAAAGACGCGCCTTCGCGCCGAAAAGCCGGGAAAGCCGCCGGTTCTGGCCGTGCGGCCCGCGCCCGGCGCCGGCAGGCCGAGCCGCGGCATCCTCCAGGCCGGGCCGCATCGCATTCCCTGCGCGCTGGGCCGCGGCGGCGTCACCGCCTTCAAGCGCGAGGGCGACGGCGGAACGCCGATCGCCCGGATGCGGCTCCTGTCGGCCTTTCGCCGGCGCGGGCGGCTGCCCGGCCTCGCCGTGTCGCTGCCGGTGCGCTGGGTCGACCCGGCGCGGGACGGCTGGTGCGACGCGCCGGACCATCCGGCCTACAACCGCCCCGTCCGCCTGCCCTTCGCGGCGAGCCACGAAACGCTGGCGCGCGCCGACTGCCTCTACGATTTCGGCCTCGTTCTCGACTGGAACGTATCCGCGCGCGCGCGCCTCCGCGGCTCGGCGATCTTCCTTCACGTCGCCAAGGCAGGGTATCGCCCGACCGAGGGCTGCGTCGCGCTGCATCCGCGCGATCTTCTGCGCATCGCGCCGTTCCTGCGGCCCGGAGCGGCGCTGATCGTTTCGCGCTGAGCGGCGCCGCGCCGCGGCCCGGGTTCCGGAACCTTCGCTTACCTGGAACTCTTCCAGGCCAGATGAGGGACGGGCGCGCACGCGCGCCTGCCGCGTTCGCAGGAAGGCTTGTTTTCCATGAAGCGCAGCGAGATCACCGACCGCCCGACCGTCGAGCCCTACGACCACCCGACCGGCGGCTGGGGCTCGGTGAAGAGCCTCGTGGAGAAGTCGTCCGCCGAGGGGCTCCTCGCCTCCGGCGTCTGGGCGGAGCTGAGCCGCCAGAACAAGCCGGACGGCTTCGCCTGCGTGTCCTGCTCCTGGGCCAAGCCCGCCGAGCCGCATCCCTTCGAGTTCTGCGAGAACGGCGCCAAGGCCACCATCTGGGAGATCACGCCCAAGCGCGCCGACCGCGACTTCTTCTCCCGCCACAAGGTCTCCGAGCTTCTCGAGTGGACCGACCACGAGCTCGAGAAGCAGGGCCGCATCACGACGCCGATGCGCTACGACGCCGGGCTCGACCAGTACGTGCCCGTGAAGTGGGCCGACGCCTTCGCCGAGATCGGCGCCGAGCTGAACGCGCTCGAGCCGACGAGCGTCGTCTTCTACGCCTCCGGCCGCGCCTCGCTCGAGGCCTCTCACATGTGGCAGCTGTTCTCGCGGATCTACGGCTCGAACAACCTGCCGGACTCCTCGAACATGTGCCACGAGTCCACCTCGGTCGGCCTTCCCGAATCCATCGGCTCGCCCGTCGGCACCGTGGTCCTCGACGATTTCGAGGCCTGCGACATGATGTTCTTCTTCGGTCACAACACCGGCACCAACGCTCCGCGCCTCCTCCACCAGGTCCACGACGCGCGAAAGCGCGGCGTGCCGGTCATCACCTTCAACCCGCTGGAGGAGCGGGGCCTGATGCGCTTCAAGGACCCGCAATCGCCGGTCGAGATGCTCTCGCCCGACGAGGGCGTGAAGATGTCGAGCGACTATTTCCAGCTGCGCGCGGGCGGCGACGTCGCTGCCATGACGGGCATCGCCAAGGCGCTCTTCGCCCTCGACGACGCGGCGAAGGCGTCGGGCGCTCCCCGCGTTCTCGACGAAGGCTTTATCGCCGAGCACACGGCCGGCTTCGAGGACTTCGAGCGCTTCGTGCGCGACACGGAGTGGAGCGCGATCGAGGCCCGCTCCGGCCTGTCGCGCGACGACCTGGAGCACACCGCGCGGGTCTACGCGCGGGCGACGAAGGTCATCGCCAATTACGGCATGGGCCTCACCCAGCACCGACACGGCATCGACAACGTCCAGATGCTCGTGAACCTCCTTCTCATGCGCGGCAACATGGGCAAGCCGGGCGCCGGCATCTCGCCGATCCGCGGCCACTCCAACGTTCAGGGGCAGCGCTCGGTCGGCATCACCGAGAAGCCCGAACTCGTGCCGGTCGACAAGCTCGAAGCGCTCTACGGCTTCACCGTTCCCAAGGAGAAGGGCCTCGACACGGTGGAGGCGTGCCGGGGCATCATCGACGGCTCGGTGAAGGGCTTCGTCGCGCTCGGCGGCAACTTCTCGCGCGCCGTGCCGGAAACAGCGCTCGTCGAGGAGGCTTGGCGGCGGATGCGCCTGTCGGTGCAGATCTCGACCAAGCTGAACCGCAACCATCTCTTACCGGGCGAGGTCACCTACATCCTTCCCTGCCTCGGGCGCATCGAGCGAGACATGCAGGCGAGCGGCCCGCAGACCGTCTCGATGGAGGACTCGACGGCCTGCATCCACGCCTCCGACGGCCGGAGCGAGCCCGCCTCGCCCGAGCTTCTGTCGGAGCCCAAGATCGTCGCCGAACTCGCCAAGGCGACCATTGCCGGCCGCGGCCGGGTGCCCTGGGACGAGTGGGTCGCCGACTATGCCAAGGTGCGCGACGCGATCGAGAAGGTCTATCCCGCCGACTTCAAGGACTTCAACGCGCGTTTCCGCACCCCCGGCGGCTTTCGCCGCGACATCGCCGCGGCGCGGCGCGAATGGCGTACCGACACGAAGAAGGCCAACTTCAAGGTTCCGAACGGGCTCGACCCGAACCCGGACATCGATACGAACGGCGCTGATGTCTTCAACCTGATGACGGTGCGCTCCAACGACCAGTTCAACACCACGGTCTACGGCTACGACGACCGCCTGCGCGGCATTTCGGGCTCGCGCATGGTGATCCTGATGAACCGGGAGGACATGGGTCGGCTCGGTCTTCGCGACCAGGACCGCGTCGACGTCGAGACTCATGCCGACGACGGGGTGTCGCGCCGCGTCGAGAACTACATCGTCCACGGCTTCTCGATCCCGAAGGGCGACGTCGCCGGCTATTACCCCGAGCTGAACCCCCTGATCCCGCTCTGGCACCACGCCGAGCGCAGCCACGTTCCCGCGGCGAAGTCGGTGCCCGTGAGGATCCTCAAACGGGAGGTGCGGGCTGCGGCGGAATAGGCCGGCGCCGGCACCCGTCCGCGAGAGGCTGCCGTTTCAAGCCGTGGCGCGCTTCCAGCCGAGCGCCAGAAGGCTAGCACCGATCATCGCCGCGCCGCCGGTGCGGTTGACCGCCCGGCGCACGTTCGGGCGCGTCACCGCCCGCCGGGCGGCGAAGGCGAGGGCAGCGTAGAGGCTGGCATTGACCGTCGCGAGAACGAGAAAGGTCGTCTCGAAAACCACCATCTGCGGGAGGAGAGGGGCGGCCGGGTTCAGGAACTGCGGCAGGAAGGCGACGAAGAAGACGATGCTCTTCGGGTTGAGGGCCGTCACCGCGTAGGTGTGGAGGAAGATGCGGCGCGCGGAGACCTCGTCGCTTTCTCCGGGGGCCGTTTGCGCGCTGCCGTCCGGCATCGGCCCCACGGGAGCGCGCCAGAGCTTCACGCCGAGCCAGATCAGGTAGGCGGCGCCGATCCACTTCAGCGCGGTGAAGAGAAGGGCGGAGGTCGCGAGCAGGGCGCCGAGGCCCAGCATCGAGGCGGTCATGGCGGTGAAGTCGCCGAGGGCGACGCCCGCGACGGAGGCCCGCGCGACGCGCCGGCCGTGGGCGAGCGCGTGCGTGATCACGAGAAGCATGGTGGGGCCGGGAATGACGAGAAGCACCGCGGAGGCGGCGGCGAAGGCGAGCCAGTGTTCGACGGTCATGGACGTCTCCAAAGAAGACGATCAATCCATAGCCGCGACCACGTGGCAAGCGGGCCTTCTCAGCGCCCGACCATCCAGCGCCAGACGGTGGTTTCCTTGATCTCCGCATCCTCCAGCGCCCGCGTCACCGGCACCCGGTAGGTCGCCTGGCGGGTCAGGCGATCGCGCGGCAGGTAGGCCCGACCGGGATCGCCCACCAGGATCGTCATCCCCGCCGACGAGAGAGAATCGAACCAGGGCACGAGCCGGTCGGCGAACATCCGGTCGAAGAACACGTCGCCGGCGAGCAGCACGTCGGCGCCGAGTTCGCTCACCGGCATGCCGACGAGGTTGGCGATGCGGGCTTCGATCGAGACGCCGTTCAGCGCCGCGTTCAGGCGCAGGGCGGGCGCGGCGAAGGGGTCGATGTCGACCGCCACGACGTGCGCCGCCCCAGCCTTCGCCGCGGCAACGGCGACGAGGCCGGAGCCGCTGGCGAAATCCAGGACGCGCCGCCGCGCGACCGTGTCAGGATGGTCCAGGACGAAGCGAGCGAGGCCCTGGCCGCCCGCCCAGGCAAAGGCCCAGAAGGGCGGCGGCAGGCCGATCGCGGCAAGCTCGTCCTCCGTCTTCAACCAGAGATCATGCGCCTCGTCGGCGATGTGCAGCCTGATCTCCGGCACGTGCGGAACGGCAAGAACGGCCGTGTTGGCGAGGATGAAGTCCTGCGCCCGTGCCGAATCGAGCCGCTCCGGCGCCTCGCTCAGGCCGACTTCAAGCGCTTGCTCTGCCCCTGAAGCTCGTCGATCAGCTTCGAGGCATCCGCCTTCGACAGGATCTCGTCGAAGGCGTGGCCCGTCTCCTCGCAGAGCGTCTTGAGGTAGGAGGCCTGCGCTCCCGTCATCGGCTCGCCGCCCGTCGTCCAGTCCGCCGGGTCCTTCTCGGCGTTGGAGGGGGCCTCGGTCTTCGGGTTCTCGGTCTTCGCGCTCATCGCGTCGCCTTTCCATATCGGTGTGTTCCCTTAATGTTCCGGACCGCGACGAGGTTCCCGCACGCCGCCGGTTCATATCTGTCGTTTCTCGATCAGAGCGACGCGATTTATATGGAATGCGACGCGATTTCTAAGGATCCCCCCTTCTGGGCGCCCGTCTTGATCCCGGTGCGGTTCATCTAATATCTTGCTTATATTGAGGAATTTGGAGTGATGCCTTGACTTCCAAAAAATAGAACGTGCTGCTCCGACGTTCTATTTCGACGAGTCACAGGTGGTCCGAATTCCCGCAAAACACCATGATGAACGGTAGCTTTTCGCCGAATCGTACAATCGAGTCGCTGTCGCGATAATGTTGCTTCAAGCCCACTCTCCATTGCGTATTCTCCCTGATCGAGACACGATGCTGCCGATGTCGTCGGCGACTGAGCGGAAGCGTGCCTCTTGTGCTGGCTAGGAGGGCGGCAATGGGAAAACCCAAACATCCGGGGGAGCATACCGATTCTGAGGGAAGCGGCACGCCACATGAACCTACCGAATTGGATCATTCCGCTATCGGCACTGTGGCCGTCGATGAACGCGGTGCGACCATTCGGCCCATTGTCTCCACGACCACGGATGCCGTCACGCGCAAGATCCTGGCAATCGAGCTCACTCCCAAGCTAGACGCGAGACTGGATCCATAGCCAATGTGCCGATCGGCACCTTAGAGGCTGTTATTGTTGATCGGCGCTCCTCGCTGATCACCTTGGAACCAGCCTGTTCAGGCAGTTGCAATGCCGACTGGCGTCGAGGCGACACCCTGATCCGCAGCGATTTCGATCGGCGACGACGCTCGTCAGGCTGACTGGTCGGACGTGCCTCCCGCTTGTGGCAATCCCCGAAGAAGGGCTCCATCGACGGAGACAGATGGGGAGGTCGCAATGGCGGTTTTGAATTTCATGGATGTCTCGACCGGGCATCTGACGCAGGATGATGTCGATCTGCTCGAAGCGGGCGCGCTCCCGGTTGAGGTCATGGCATACGAGTACGGCTGGATCATCTCCACGGCAGGCTTCATGGGAACCGACAGCGTGGAGGAGAACGCCGCCAAGCTCGGCGCGTGCGGCCTCTCGGACACCTTCGTCGAGGTCGCCAGGGCGGCAGGAGCACGGGATTGCTGGATTTTGCGCTTCGATGCCGATGCCGACCTGGACCCGGATCTGCCGATAGGTGGTTACGGCCTCGAGGCCGAGAACGTCAGGTGCTCAAGATGAGCCCGCAGGTGTCGATCGGCAGCGAGTTTCGACACCGGTCGGCATGGCAACCTGTTGAGCGCTCCCAAACCGGTGCTGTCGACTGGCTGCGCCAATCGACAGCACCGTGGGCCTCGCCGGGACCCGTCTCGGCGAAGCACCCGCGTACGGCCCCCCGGCGGCGACATCGCCCGGGTGTGGATCGGCATAGGCGATTGAAGCCGATAGGCGTACCAAGCCGTTGAGCTGGCTGATGTCGTCATGCTCGTAGTGCGGCGCCGACGCACAGAGTCCTTCATTGATCGAGTTGTTGCCGTGCATGAGGCGTCGGCAACGCCTTGCGGAATGTCTCCGGGTGGGCCGAGGAAGGCATCACCGCCTATGTCGTACGCAGTGTCCACCGCGATCATGCAAAGAATGGTTTCGGGCGCGATCAATGTTCCAAATGCCTGCGCCGGGATAAGTGCGAACCTCGGCGGCCTGATGCTCAAGAACGCCAATGGTAAAGTCTGGATTGCCGCTCTGGATGCGGCCGATATGCTGTCCGTGTGTTGCGATCATCTCCAGCGGGAACGGGCAATCGTTGCGAGACTCATTGACGCCACTAATTGGCATCAGGGCCAAGCCGCATTTGAAGTGGAGAGTGACTAGCGGGGGAAGCACAACTCAGCCCTGGCATTGTCACAGACTAAATGGCCCGGCTCCCCCAATCTACCCGTCCAAATGCCGGTAACGCATGGGGGAACAACCTTGCCTCGTACGATCGCTCGGCAATCTGGTGCGGCAGCCTATGTGCGTCGGTCGCGAACCGAACGGCGTAGAAGAAAGTGTTCAGCTCCGTTCGGAACGCTCGCTGGCAAGCTCCGGCTGTAGGCGGTTGATGACGCTGTAGTTCACGGCGGTCCACCACTCCGAGTCTTCTTCGCAGATCGCTTCCTCCGAGGCAGCGATCGCCTCGTGATCCGCGCTGACGAGGTAGTCCTCAACGTCGTTCAGCGAGGCAAAGGCGAGAACCGAAACAGCATCCATGCGCTCAGCCTCGGGATCCTCCTGCGTCGTTCCGAGCGTGTGGAGCTGGGCATAGCGCCGGACGAACTCGTGCGTCGCGCCCTGCGCCATGACGAGTTGCGCGTGCTCGCCCAGGAGGCGGTGCTGGAACTCCTCGCGCGTCATTTCGGGCCGCCGGACATGGATCTTCACGAGGCTGATCGGATCCCGGTGATGCGCACTCGGGATCAGGATGAACTCGCGGGCGATGCCGCGCGTCACCTTCCGGAACGCCGTCTGTTCGTCGGCGATGATCCGCTCGGCGAACTTCTCCTGCCCGAGCGTTCTCTCGATGTCGGCCTCCTCGCCGTAGACGATGTAGGCCAAACCGTCCCAGCGCGGTCGCTTGAAGGCGGGCACCCGCTTCTCTGGATCGGAGGGCAGGCGGCCGCTCTCGTCCACCATGGCCTGATAGGGCGGCGGAAACGCCGATGAGGGTCCGGAGGCAAGGCGGTGCACCTGATCGTAGCGCAGCACGAGCTCGGACGAGCTGCCCGGCTCGTCCCAGGCGAACTTCGGCCCGTGCACCTTGCGCCAGTACTCGTCCCAGTGCTCGAAGGCGCGATTGGGATCGGGCTCGAGCGCCAAGGCGCCCGGGTGCCGATCCGGATGGCGCACCCCGTGGCCACGGCGGTTCCTGGAGGAGCCCTCGTCATGCGGCCGCTCGCCCGGCGGCGTGTCGTCGACGCGTCTGACGAAGGTGGGCGTGACGATGAGCGGCTTCGTTGTCGAGGTGAAGGCGCGCCGTAGCGGGGCGCGGTGGAGATTGTCGCTTCGCCCGAAGTCCTGCGGCATGGCAATGCTCCTCACGGTATCAGGCGATCGGCGCGCAGCCGCTCGAAGAGCTCGAAGAAGGCCTCGTCGGTCGCTTGGTAGGCGGTGAAGCCGAGGCGCCGGCTCTTGCCCATGTCAGTCACCACCTCGAGGGGGCGGCCGAGATCGGCATCCGTATGCCAGGGCGAGGCGAGGCGGGAGAGGTCCGCCTCCGCCAGGCCTTCGCGCTCGGCGATCCGCTGCCAGAGCGGCGCGTCGTCCTTCATCTGCTCTTCGAGGGGCGTCACGGTGCCGTCGAAGGGAGCGGGCTCAAGGCCGAACCACTCGGCGAGGCGGCCCCACATCCAGTTCCAGCGGAAAACGTCGCCGTTGACGATGTTGAAGTCCTCGTTTGCGGCTGCCGGCGTGGTCGCTGCCCAAAGGAGCTGTTTGGCGAGCTGGCGCGCGTCGGTCATGTCGGTGAGGCCGTTCCACTGAGCGGCCGAACCCGGGAAGCGGAAGGGGCGCCCCGCCTCCCGGCAGAGCGTGGCGTAGACGGCGAGCGTCGTTCCCATGTTCATGGCGTTGCCGACCGCCTTGCCGATCACGGTGTGCGGGCGGTGGACGCTCCAGGTGAAGCCGTCACGGCTTGCTGCCGCGAAGACCTCGTCCTCCTGCGCGTAGTAGAAGTTCGGCACGTCCAGGCGGCCTTGGCTTTCGCGGAACGGCGTCTGGGGCAGGGTGCCTTTGCCGTAGGCCTCGAAAGGGCCGAGATAGTGCTTGAGGCCGGTGACCAGCGCGACGTGGCGCACGGAGCCTGCGGAGCGCAAGGCGTCGAGGAGGTTCCTCACCATGCCCGCGTTGACGCGGATGTTCTCGGCCTCTGTGGCCTGCCGCAGCCAGGTCGTGATGAAGACCGCCTCGGGCTTCAGGTCGCGCAGGGCGGCCGCCGTTCCCGCGGCGTCCTGAAGATCGGCCGCGACGGGCAGGACGCCCGCCTGTTCGGTCGGGCGACGGGCGAGGCCGTAAACGGTCCATCCCTCCTGGATCAGGAGATCCGCCGTCGCGCTGCCGACGATGCCGCTCGCGCCGACGACGAGTGCCGAGTGTGCCATGACCGTGATCCTTCTGCTTTGACGTCGAGCTAATGGGGGTTGCGTTGCGCGTCCAGACGGCACCATTTGGGGACTTAGGCACCAGGAGGTACCCACCCATGCAGCCTGGCTCTTCGGACGATGAGTGGCGTGAGGATTGCGCGCCGCGACGCGTCCTCGAACTCTTCGCCACCAAATGGACGAGCATGATCCTGCACACGCTCTTCGCGCGGCACGACGGAGCCGCGCGGACGGGCGTTCTCCTGCGCAGCCTGCCCGGCATTTCCAAGAAGATGCTGACGCAGACCCTGCGTGAGATGGAGGCGAGCGGCCTCGTCTCGCGTCACGTCCAGGGCACGATCCCGCCGGCCGTCGAGTACCGCCTGACCGATCTCGGCCAGCGCTTCATCGAGCCCGTCGAGATGCTCTATGCATGGGGACGGCAGAACGCGGACGCACTCGACATGTTGAAGGGGCGTCCGACATCCCGTCGTTCTTGAGGCAGGGCGACGTTGCATCCGCGCAGACAAGCTTGGAGGTTCGAACTTAAGTCGCCGCTGTCAGGAGCTCGATGTTCGAGGGATGAGCCTGAAGCTCGCCATTCTCGATGGCCAGGGCAACCTCGACCACCCGCTGATTGATCGGGGCCGATTGGCCGAACCGCTTCAGCGTCTCGACGACGAAGCCGTTGACCTCCCGGATCTCCGCCCTGCGCCCCTTGCGCCAATCCTGAAGTGAGGTCGTCAGCGTGTCCGGTTGCGAGAAGGTTTTGAGGACTTCCTCGAAGATTTGGTCGACGTAACGATCCGGGTGATTGGTCGTGACCGGTGGCATGCCGATGATCGGGGTGATCGTCGCCCCGTCGGCCAAGGCCGCCTGCATGGCCTCGTAGCCAGCCGCCCGCATGATGTCGAGCATGCCCGGTGCACGCGCGGCGTCCGCCAGGGGTAGGTCGATGATAGCGGACGGGATCAGTTCGGCCGCGTTGACGACGAGCTTCATCCACTTGGCGGAGCGGATATCGTCGGTCACCTCCACGGTTCCGCTGTTGCGAAGGAGTTCGGCGACGGCCTCGACACGGGGCTGCATCGCCGGGTCGACCGCGCCGAGGGCGAACCAGGAGGTTTCGGGGTCGTTCTGCCGGTTGGTCATCCCGGGCGTGAACATGTTCGAGGCGATCTCGATCACGGCGCCGATCGTGCGCTCGCGACCCACGACGTCGGCGATGTCTTCGTGGGTCATGCCATTCTGAAGGCCGACGACGAAGCCGTCCGGCGCCAGGCATGGCTCGATAAGCTGACAACACCACTTGGTGTCGTAAGCCTTCACGACGAGGAAGACGATGTCGAACGGCTGGCGGATCTCGGCGACCTGGCAGAGATGAAGCGCCGGAACCCTGGCGTTGATCGTCCGGGACGGCAGGTTCACGGTGATCCCACGTTCGCGGATCGCCGTCACGTGCTCGGGCCACTGCTCGATGAAGGTCACGTCGAGTCCGGCCAACGCGAAGTCGGCGCCGATCGATGCGCCCTGCGCACCCGTTCCAAGAAAGGCGATACGCGGACTGCGCTCCGAATGCCAAGCCATTCGATTCTCCTATTGACGCTACGGGTTCGTTGTTCCCTGCCGCTATGAGCCGCGGCAGGGTGGTCAGACTCGTCGTGTGACGGCCGCCGCGTGTTCGCACGGAGGAGGTGTCCGGCCGGTCGCCGCGCCGGTCCTCAGCTCACATCGGCGGATAAGGGGTAGGTGGGACTCGGGAGGGCGGCACGCCCGTCTAACCCCTCCTGCGGTCGGTCCTCGGGTGGCAGGGACGCGGCCAGGATTCGCTCGATTGCCGCGTTCGCCGCGGACAGGGCGGCTTGGTGGCTCTTCGAGCCGGACAGCGCGGCGTGAACCTCGGCCGACAGCACCCGCTCCATCTGCGTATAGGCGGGGATGTTCGGCCTCTGCCACGTCGTGAGCAGGTTGCGCTTGGCCAAGCTGTCGACGAAGCGCACGATGGGCGAACCGGCCGCCGCTTCGGGGTCCGCGCTCGTCGAGAAGCGCGGCGCGATCGGGAAGCCGTTGCGCACGTGCGCCCGCATCGAATCCTTTGAGGTCATCCAGGCGATCGCCTCCGCGGCGATCTCGACGCGCTCCTCGGGCAGGTTGGCAGGTATGGCGAAGACGAAGCCGCCGATCGGGGAGGCGCGACCGCCGCCCGGCCCGGCGGGCTGCGGCAGGTACTCGACCTTCCGCTTCACGACCGACTGGATGTCGTATTCCATGCGGGAGGCGCGCATCGTCCAGCAGTATGCCATGGCCGCGTTGCCAGACAGAAAGAGCGCGAGGTTCTGGTCCCAGGCCAAGCCGAGCGCGTTGGGCGGCGAGATGTCGAGGAGGCGCTGCATGAAGTCGAGCGTCGCCCGTCCCGCGTCGGAGTCGATGAGGGGGACGAGTTGGGCGAGATCCATGCCCTCCGAGGTGAAGCCGTAGGGGCCCGGGTTCAGCGAGATCGGCGGCGTGCCGCAGGCGCCCAGGAAGAACAGGAAGCTCGAAGCGATGGGCATGCCGAGCGCGCCGTCCCAGACGGCGCCGAACATGCCCTGGTCTGGCTGATGGAAGCGCTTGCCGGCCTCGATGACGTCGTCGAACGTCTTCGGAAAGCCGATGTTGCGATCCTCGAAGAGATCCTTGCGCGCCGCCAGGATGCCGATCGTACAGTAGATCGGGATGCCGTAGATCCGCTGGCGCCATTCGGCGGTCGACCGGATGACGGGATGGAAGTCGGAGACGTCGAGCACGTCGGACGCGACCAGACCGTCGAGAGGCTTGAGGAGGCCACGTTCGGCGAGTTCGCCCAGCCAGGGCATGTTGACGGTGATCACGTCGTACTTAGAGATTGGACGCTCCGCGTTGGCGAGAACTTCCGCGTAAAGGTCGGGCAGACGACGGAGGCTGAAGTCCCGACCGGAGGCAAGATTGCTGCGCAGGTCGACCCACATGTTGCGCATGGACGAGAAGTAGTTGTCGTCGTTGAGCAGGAAACGGATGCCGAGGGGCTCGCTCGCGCGCCGCTCGATCAATCGGACCGGCGGGAGGGGCTGGGCGCCGAGCGGCGTGCCGCCGAAGTAGTACTGCTCCTCGTCCTCGCCGAGACCCCGCAGCCCGACGGTGCGTGCCAGAAGAGCCTTGATGCCGCGAGCATAGCTGCGGAACGCATCGCGCATCGCGGGGCCGGGCTGCAGGGCATGGCTCTTGCCGCCCTTTCCGCGGGGCACGCGCACGATCGTCCCGGTTTCCACAAGCTTGGAGATCAGCCGCATCGACGTGGCGTAAGGAATTCCCGTCACGCTCGCCAAGGTCGAGACCGTCACGACCTGGCCGCGGATTTCCGACTTGATGAGAAAGGTCGTGATGTTCCAGATCGGCTCGTCGTCGACGGCGGGCATGCCCTTGCGAAAGGGTTCGCGCGTCTGCTCAAGGAACTCGATGACGCGAAGGACCTCGTAATCGTTCATGTGCGGCGCCTCCTCCCAACGCCGGCGGGAACTTGTATCCTGTCACCGATTCCCGGCCTTGCGATCAAGACGTCCGTCCTCCCGATCCGGGTGAGCGGAGAGCCCGGCGAGACGCTCGCAGATTTCGACGAGAACGAAGAAGTCGTCCTGCCCATGCCCGGTGGCGAACGCCGCCTCGTACTGCTGGCGCACCGCCGCGGCGAGCGACATCGGCACGTGATCCGAGCGCGCCGCCTCCAGGATGAGGTCGAAGTCCTTCATCATCTGCTCGACCGTGAATGCCGGATCAAAGTTGCGCGAGACGAGGAGATCCCGCTTGTAGGCGATGAGCGGCGAGGCCACGGCGCTCTGGCCGATGACGTCGAGCATCGTTTCGTCGTCGAGTCCGCCCTTGCGTCCGAGCGTCAGGGCTTCGCCCACCAGGGCCGAGGTCGCGCC
>CANJKV010000069.1 GCA_947474855.1 Aurantimonadaceae bacterium
CGAGGCTGCGCTACCGTTTAGGACGGTTCCAGACAGCTTCGCCGATCGCCCAGGATTTCTCATGAGCCTCGACACCGCCGACCTACCCGAACGCGAGAGCATGGAGTTCGACGTCGTCATCGTCGGCGCCGGGCCGGCGGGCCTTGCCGCCGCGATCCGGCTGAAGCAGCTCGATCCCGAACTCTCGGTCGTGGTCCTGGAGAAGGGCTCGGAGATCGGCGCCCACATCCTGTCCGGCAACGTCCTCGATCCCAGCGCCCTCGACGCCCTCCTGCCGGAATGGCGCAGCGAGGACACGCCGATCAAGCAGCCGGTGACGGACGACCGCTTCTATCTCCTCGGCGGCGGCGGATCGGTGCGCCTGCCCAACGCGCTCATGCCCAAGCTCATGAGCAATCACGGCAACTTCATCGTCTCGCTCGGCCTCGTCTGCAAGTACCTCGCCGAGAAGGCGGAAGCCCTCGGCGTCGAGATCTATCCCGGCTTCTCCGCCGCCCACCTCATTCGCGACGACGCCAACCGCATCGTCGGCGTCGCCACCGGCGACATGGGGATCACCCGCGAGGGCGAGCAGGGGCCGGCCTATCAGCGCGGCATGGCGCTCATGGGCAGGTACGTCCTCATCGGGGAGGGCGTGCGCGGCTCGCTCGCCAAGGAGCTGATCCGCGACTACGGCCTGGCGGAAGGCCGCGAGCCGCCGAAGTTCGGCCTCGGGATGAAGGAGTTGTGGGAGCTGCCGCCCGGCCGGGCCCAGCCCGGCCTCGTCCAGCACTCCTTCGGCTGGCCGCTGAAGGGCGGCACCGGCGGTGGCTCCTTCATCTATCACCTCGGCGGCAACCAGGTCTTCGTCGGCTTCGTCGTCCACCTCAACTACAAGAACCCGCATCTCTCCCCCTTCGGCGAGTTCCAGCGCTTCAAGACGCATCCGGACGTGGCCGCCCTCCTCGAAGGGGGCAAGCGCATCGCCTACGGCGCGCGCGCTATCACCGAAGGCGGCTTCCAGTCGGTGCCGCGCCTCGTCTTCCCCGGCGGCGCGCTGATCGGCTGCTCGGCCGGCTTCGTCAACGTGCCCCGCATCAAGGGGGCGCACAATGCCATGTGGTCGGGCATGCTCGCCGCCGAGAAGGCCGTGGACGCGCTCAAGGCCGGCCGGAGCCACGACACGCTGGAGGCCTACGAGGCGGAGTGGCGCGCCTCGCCGATCGGGCGTGACCTCAAGCCCGTCCGCAACGTCAAGCCGCTCTGGTCGAAGCTCGGGCTCTTCGGCATCGGCCTCGGCGGCCTCGACATGTGGACCCAGCAGCTCTTCGGCGTATCGTTCTTCGGCACGCGCCCCCACGGCAAGCCGGACTATGCCTGCCTGGAGCCGGCGGCTAGCCAGAAGCCGATCGACTATCCCAAGCCCGACGGCGTGCTGACATTCGACAAGGTGTCCTCGGTCTATCTCTCGAACACCAACCACGAGGAGGATCAGCCGGTCCATCTCCGCGTGAAGGACCCGGCGCTCCAGCATGCTTCGGAGTTCAAGATCTATGGCGGCCCGTCCGAGCGCTACTGCCCGGCCGGCGTCTACGAGTGGGTGGTCGGGGAGGACGGCAAGGAGAAGTACGTCATCAACGGCCAGAACTGCGTCCACTGCAAGACCTGCGACATCAAGGATCCCAACCAGAACATCGACTGGACGCCCCCCCAGGGCGGCGAGGGACCCGTCTACCAGGTGATGTGAGGAACAGAGCCGTGACGGTCCTCACGCTGCCTTTCACGTTTACCCGGGGGGTCTCGGGCAGGTCCTTGCGACCGGACAGATCACCTTTCGGCTGGCCGCGACCACGAGCGATCTTCTCGGGTCGCAGACCGCCGCGACGCTTGCCGAGGCCGCATCCTTCCTCGCGACGATCCCCTGAGTTCGGTCAGCGAGGCGCCGCCACCGAGAAGGTGATGAGCACCGGCAGGTGGTCGGAGGCGGTGGGGGCGAGGCGCTCCACCGCAAGCCCGTCGATGCCGGGGGAGTGGAGGATGTTGTCGATCGGCAGGCCGATCCACGCGATCAGGCCATGGGGCAGGCGTCGGTCCAGCCAGGTCGGGCCGATGCCGGGCGCGATCTCCAGGCCGGCGGACGCGGCGTAGGTGCGCACCGCCGCGCTCCAGGGCGCGGCGTTGAAGTCGCCGCCCACGATGATCGGGCGGGGCAGCCCGGCGAGCGGCTGGTCGAGCTGCCGGATCTGCCGCCATTGGCCGTAAGGCCAGGGCCATTGCAGGTGCTGGGCGACCACCGTGACCCGTCGCCCCTCGAGGTCCACGGCCTGCGCCGAGAAGCCGTTGCGCGGGCTGCACGGGACGGCCGGCCCGGCGAAGGGATGGCGCGACAGGATCGCGGTGTTGCCGACCGAATAGCCCTGCCGGCAGAAGAACCGGTGCGGGTAGAGATCGGCCAGTTCGTCCAGGTGCCGGCGCCAGGGACCCGTAACCTCCTGCACCGTCACGATGTCCGGCCGAACCTCGCGGATGCGGTCGAGCGTCGCCCGCGGCTGGGCGTTGAAGCGCAGGTTCATCTGCAGCAGCGTGTAGCGCCGTTCGCCCTCGATGGCTCGGGCTGCCGGCGGCTGGGGCGTGAGGAAGGGCAGGACCGGCCAGAGCAGGACCGCGCCGACGAGCGCCGCCGCGAGTCCGTCCGCCTTCCGCGCCCCGACCCGGCCGCGCCGCCGGGCGAGCGCCCACAACAGGAATGCCGGCAGCCCGAAGCCGATCGCGAGGCCGGCGAGGTGGGCGTGGAAATGGGCGAGGCTGTCGAAGGCGGGATGGAAGCCGCCGAGGAGGCCGAGCGCCGCCGCACAGGCCGCACCGACCGCGACGACGCGCGCGATCCTCAGCGGCCAACCGCCGCGCCGTCGCCCGAGCATGCCGGTCCCCGCTTACTGGAAGGCGGCTTCGAAGAAGGAGCGCAGCTTGCGCGAGTGCAGGCGCTCGGGCGCCATCTCGGCCAGCGACTGCATGGCCTTGAGCCCGATCTTCAGGTGCTGCGAGACCTGCTTCTTGTAGAACTCGGTCGCCATGCCCGGCAGCTTCAGCTCGCCGTGCAGCGGCTTGTCGGAAACGCAGAGAAGCGTGCCGTAGGGCACGCGGAAGCGGAACCCGTTGGCCGCGATCGTCGCCGATTCCATATCGAGCGCGATGGCGCGCGACTTCGACAAGCGCTCGACCGGCTCGGTCTGGTCGCGCAGCTCCCAGTTCCGGTTGTCGATCGTGGCGACGGTGCCGGTGCGCATGATCTTCTTCAACTCGTAGCCGGAGAGGCCCGTGACCTCCTCGACCGCCTTCTCCAGCGCGACCTGGACCTCGGCGAGCGGCGGGATCGGCACCCAGACCGGCAGGTCGGCGTCGAGCACGTGGTCCTCGCGCACATAGGCGTGGGCGAGGACGTAGTCGCCGAGTTCCTGCGTGTTGCGAAGGCCCGCGCAGTGGCCGAGCATCAGCCAGGTATGCGGGCGCAGCACCGCGACGTGGTCGGTGATGGTCTTGGCGTTGGAGGGGCCGACGCCGATGTTGATCATCGTGATGCCGTTCCCGTCCCAGCGCTTGAGATGGTAGGCGGGCATCTGCGGCAGACGCAGCGGCGCGGCGCCGCTTTCCGGCTCGCGCGCATTCGGCCGCGTCACGAGGTTGCCCGGCTCCACGAAGGCGTCGTAGCCCTCGCCGCCGCGCGCCATCAGCTCGCGCGCCAGCATGCAGAACTCGTCGACGTAGAACTGGTAATTCGTGAAGAGGACGAAGTTCTGGAAGTGCGTCGGACTCGTCGCGGAATAGTGCGAGAGGCGGTGCAGCGAATAATCGATGCGCTGGGCGGTGAAGGGGGCGAGCGGGCGCGGCTCGCCGGGCTTGGGCTCGTAATTGCCGTTGACGATGCGATCGTCGGTCGCTTCGAGGTCCGGCACGTCGAAGATGTCGCGCAAGGGACGGTCGAGCTTCTCGGCCAGCACGCCGTCGACGTAGGACCCCTCGGGAAAGGCGAAGTGCAGCGGGATCGGGGTCGTCGAGTCGCCGATATAGACCGGGGCCCCGTGATTGCGCACGAGAAGCTGGATCTGCTCGGTCAGGTAGTGGTCGAAGAGGTCGGGCCGGGTCAGCGTCGCGGCGTAGCGGCCGGGGCCGGGCACGTGGCCGAAGGCGAGGCGGGAATCGACGCGCGCATGGGTCGAGGTGACGAGCGAGACTTCGGGATAGAAGGCGCGGTAGCGCCGGTCGGTGCGCCCGTTCTTCAGGACGTCGTCGAAGCTCGAGCACAGAAAGGCCGTCGAGCGCTCGTAGAGCCGCGTCAGCTCGGCCACGGCCTCGCCCGCGTCGTGAAAGGGGCGGGCCTGCGCCGGCTCAGGCGTTTCGATCCTGGCGCTGGAGCCGTGATGCATCGGAATTGTCATCGCCTCTTCTTAGCCGCCGCGCGGGCTGCAGGGAAGGCGAGGTCTATGAACTTTTATGGTCGACCGGACGGCAGGTCCGGCTCAGTAAACCTTGCGGTCCACTTGAACGGGGCAAACGACGCCCTGTTCGTAGGAGCAGCTTTCGCCTGTTTCCGAGGCGAAGACGCTGCCTGCTCGCTTGGTTCCCCCGTTGGTCACGAAACTGAAGGATAATCCGAACAGCGCGATCAGCGCCGTCAGCATGGCCATCCTCAAGATCATGGCGTCAGATCCCCTTGCTGCCACGTCATGCTCAGGTCAAGCATCCCCATGCACGCTGTCGCCAGGCTCGCATGGAGCATCCCCCTTGCTGGGGGATGCCGACCCTGCGGGCTTTGGCGCAACGGCTCCGAAGTGGTACTTGTCGCCCATTCAAGCAGACGATGCAACCCCGCATGATCAGCGCCCCCGGCGAGCAATGAATTGCACCGCCTGGAATTGTTCTACCCTTTGACTTCCGGGCGCTGGATGATCAGCATCGCATCGGATGAACTGATCGTTCCTTGGCGAGATCATGCCGTGAACATCGAGGTCGACGACCTTGTTGGTCGGACACTCTTGCCTTCGGATCCGTAGACGCTATGGAGCGGATCGGATCGGCTTCACGCGCGGCCGACGCTCGTCGGCAAGCGTCGTCGCGCCGCCGGTCGGCTCGAAGCGCGGCATCGTCCGTCCGCGGGCCACGAGGCTGCCGCACCTTTCAAGCCGGCGCGGCATGCCTTGCGAGCGGGCGCCGCGCCGGAGACCCTTATTGCTTGCTCCAGGTCTGCGTCTTGCAGAAGATCCGCAGCGCGCAGCCCGTGAGCTTCATCGAGGCGCCGCTCACCTGAGCGCTGCCGGCATAGGTCTTGTCGGCCGCGGGATCGGTGATCTCGCCCTCGTAGGAGCCGCCCGAGCCGCTCATGCGGCCGATCTGCTTGCCCTTGAACTTGCCCGTCGCGAGCGTGATGCAGTAGGCGCCGCCGCAGGGGGCGATGCGGGCCGTTTCGCCGCTGGCGGTCCGCCAGCTGCCGACGACGGGTTCGGCGGCCTGCGCCGCGACGAAGCCGGCGAGCACGAGGCCCGCCGCGATGGCGATGCGTTTCATGATGGTATCTGTTCTCCCGAGCTCCCGAGGGGCGGTCCTCCCGGTCCGCATTCCCTTGACGTAAGGGTAAAGTCAGCGGGGTGCGCTTGCAAGCCGGGTACGCGACGTCGAGCGCCTCGTCGCCTGCCGGCCTCGTGCGGCCGGCCGCCAGGGCGCGGGGTCGAGCAGCTCGATGGTTTCCGCTTCCGCAAGCCCGAGGCTTAACGAAAGACGATGCCAGGACGCCGATGGCAGCCGAATCAATGCCTTGCCGCCGGACGGCGCCGCACGGTCACCGAAGTGTAAAGGCGTAATTCAATTCAAATTAAGCTAGACATTTAAGCGGACTTTCAGGGCCGCGAGGCATTCTGCGTTCAACAAGAAGAACAACAGCAACGCTCAGATAAGGGATGCGACTTCCATGGCCTTCATCGACCTCAACACCGCCCGCCAGCCCGCCGCCGACGGCATCGCCTATCTCGACGGCGCGACGCTGTTCGATCTCGGGCTGCAGCTGGCGGCCGGGCTCGGCGGCTCGGCCGACCTCGTCTCGGCCCATATGTACTTCAACCTCGCCGACCATGCCGGCGACAAGCGCGCCGCGTCCCACCGCCAGGACATCGCCGAGCAGATGACGAAGGCCGATCTCGCCCGGGCGTTGCGCGCCGCCCGCGTCATCGTCGCCCGCCAGGCGTCCGTCACGATCCACTGACCCGTTCGTCAGGTCCGCCCACCTCGGCGAGGGCCTCGGCCAGCGCCTCGGCGAAAAGGTCGAGATCCTCGTCCCGGCCGACCGTCACGCGGATCAGCCGGTCGAGCGGCGTCACGCCCGGCATGCGGATGAAGACGCCGCGCCGCAGAACGGCGTCGAGCAGCGCGCGCGCATAGAAGCCGTCGCGCCCAGCATCGATGGCGACGAAGTTCGTCGCCGAGGGCAGGGGCGCCAGCCCGCTTGCCCGCGCGATCGCGCCGATCCGCTCGCGCGCTCGCGCCACCCGTTCGATCGTGTCCAGCAGGAATCGGTCGTCTCCGAGTGCCGCGAGGGCGCCGGCCTGCGCGATGCGCGACACGCCGAAATGGTTGCGCACCTTGTCGAACTGCCCCACCGAGGCCGGCTCGCCGAAGACGTAGCCGATCCGGACCCCCGCCATGCCGTAGGCCTTGGAGAAGGTGCGGAAACGCAGGAGGTTCGGGCGCAGGAGGTCGCTCGGCGGCAGCGTGCCCTCCGGCGCGAAGTCGCCATAGGCCTCGTCGAGGACGAGGATGGTCTCCGGCGGCGTTTCGTCGATCAGCCGCCGCACAGTGCCCGCCTCCGCCCAGGAGCCGGTCGGATTGTCGGGATTGGCGAAGTAGAGGAGCTTCGGGCGCAGCGCCCGCGCCCGCTCGATCAGCGCCTCCACGTCCTCGCGGTCGCTCCGGTAAGGCACGAGGTCGAGCCGGGCCCCGTGTCCGGCGACGTGATAGTTGAAGGTCGGGTAGGCGCCGAGCGAGGTGACGACGCGATCGCCCGGCTCGCAGGCAAGCCGCACGAGATGGCCGAGGAGCCCGTCGATGCCTTCGCCGACCGAGATGTGGTCGGGCGTCAGCCCGTGCTTGCGGGCCAGCGCCTCGCGAAGCTCGGAGAGTTCCGGGTCGCCATAGGCCCAGGATCCCGCGGCCGCGCGGGTCATCGCTTCGACGGCGCGGGGCGAGGGTCCGAAGACGCTTTCGTTCGCGCCGAGCCGTGCCCGGAACCGGATGCCCAAGCGGCGCTCCAGCGCTTCCGGCCCGACGAAGGGGATGGTGGCCGGCAGCGAGCGGGCGAGCGGCGTGAAGAGTTGCGGCGCCGTCGCCAGCCGTTCGCCGATGTCGATCCCGTCCGCCATGAGCCCTCGATGTCGCGGGTTTCCGATGGGCGCGGACCCTGCGTCGGATGACGGCGAGGGGTCAAGCGGGCTCGCGCGAAAGCGGTTGATCCTGGCCGTCCAGCTCCAGGGAAAGCCTTGCAATTCCGAGAGCTTGGCTGCAGCAGTCGAGCCGCGCGCCGGAAATCCGTCCGGCGGCTTCAGGCTCGGCGATGGCGTTCCGGTTTCTTCACACGGCGGACTGGCAGATCGGAAAGCCCTTCGGCGGCTTCGAGGCCGAGAAGCGCGGCGTTATGCGCGAGGCGCGCATCGAGACCGTGGTGCGCATCGCGGCGCTGGCCGAGTCGCGCCGATGCGAGGTCGTGCTGGTGGCGGGCGACGCCTTTGACGACAACACGGTGGCCGACCGCGACGTGCGCCGCACGCTCGACGCCATGGCGGGTTTCTCCGGTCACTGGATCATGCTGCCGGGCAATCACGATGCGCTGGCGAGCGTTTCCGTGTGGTCGCGCCTCGTGCGCCTCGGAGCGGGCGAGCGCGTGCGCGTCGCCGACCGGGCGGAGCCGATCCTTGTCGGCGACGGGCGCGCGGCGATCCTGCCGGCCCCGCTGAAGCGCCGCTTCGAGGCCGCCGACCTCACGGCCTGGTTCGACGCCGCCGAAACGCCGGCCGGCGCCGTGCGCGTCGGCCTCGCCCACGGCGCCGTCGCCAACCGCCTTCCGGCCGCCGCCGACGGCAACAATCCGATCGCGGACGACAGGGCGGAACGGGCGAGGCTCGACTACCTCGCGCTCGGTGACTGGCACGGCTTCGTCGAGATCGCGCCGCGCACTGTTTATTCCGGCACGCCCGAGCCCGACCGCTACCCCGCCAACGCTCCCGGTCACGTCGCGCTCGTCGAGATCGATGCGCCGGGCCTCGCGCCCCGCATCGAGCGCGTGCCGGTCGCGCGCTTCGACTGGCGGATCGTTCGCGCCGAGCTCTTCGGCGATGCCGGGGACGTCGACGCCGCGCTCGCCGCGGTCGCCGAACCGAACCGTGCCATCGTGCAGCTGGTCCTGACGGGCGCCTTGCCGCTGCGCGAGCGGGCGCGGCTCGACGGCATCCTCGCATCTTGGGAGGCGCGACTCTTCGATCTGCGCGTCGAGGACGGCAATCTTCAGGACGAGCCCGACGCGGAGGACCTCGATGCGATCGAGATGGGCGGCTTCGTGCGCACCGCCGTCGACCGGCTGCGCGCCCAGGCGCTCGACCCGGCCGATCCCGAGCGCGAAACGGCGGCGCTGGCGCTGCGCATGCTCTATGTCGAGCACCGTCGCGCCAAGGCGGGGGACTGAGCCGGCATGTACCTGAAGTCCCTGAGCATGCGCGATTTCGCCGGCGTTGCCGAGCGCGAGGTGCCGCTCTTCGCGCCCGGGCTCAACGTCGTCGTCGGCGACAACGAGGCCGGCAAGTCGACGCTGCTGACGGCGCTGCGCGCCGCGCTCTTCCAGAAGCACCGCGGCACGAGCGAGGCCGTGAAGGCGCTGTCGCCCTACGGTCGGGCCGCGCGGCCCGAGATCGCGATCGAGTTCGAGACCGGCGGAACGTCCTATCGCCTGTCCAAAGCCTTCATCCAGAAGCAGTCGGCGCTCCTGGAATGGTCCGGCGGCCGGTTGGAGAACGACGCGGCGGAGGAGAAGCTCGCCGAGCTCTTCGGTTTCGCCCACCCATCCAAGGGCGAATCGAAGATCGAAGCCCATCAGGGCGCCTTCGGGCTTCTCTGGGTTGAGCAGGGGCGGGCGCCGGGCGGCATCGACCTCGGCGCGGGACGCAACGCGGTGGCCGCGGCGCTGGAGGGTGAGGTCGGCGCGATCATCGGCGGCGAGAACGGCCGGGCGCTCATCGAGGCCGCCCGCGCCATGCAGGAGCGCTTCTATACCGCGACGACGCTGAAGGACGCCAAGCACTCGCCACTCGTGGCGGCGCGCACCGAACTCGCCGCCCTGCGCGAGGCACTCGCCGAGCGACAGGAGAAGCGGCGGCTCTACGAGGACCGTCTCGAGCGGCTGTCGCTGCGGCGGGCGAGTCTCGAAAGCTATCTCCAGGACGATGCCGTCGGGCGGGCGGAAGCCGCGCTCGCTGCCGCGCAGTCCCGCGCCCGGGCGGTCGAATCGGTGCGCGCCGACCATGCCGAAGCCGAGCGCGCCCTTCTTCACGCCGCATCGCTGGTCGAGCGCGCCGAGGAGGGCCTCGCCCGCCGCCGCGATCTCGCCCGGCGCAACGCGGATGCCGCGACGCTCGCGCGCGACGCGGAGGCGGCGCTCGCCGAGCGACGGACGGCGGCGCTCGGCGCGAGCGAGGACGCGCGGGCGGCGGCGACGCGGCGGGACGAGGCCCGTCGAGCGGCCGAACTGGCCGAGCGCCGGCTCAGCTCGATCGAGGTCGCCCGCCGATTGGCCAGGCTGGCCGGCGAGGCGGAGCGCCTGGAGCGGCGGCTCGTACAGGCGCAGGCCATCGCTGCCCAGATAGACGGGCTCGCGCGGGATGCGCGCGGTCCTTCGATCGACGCGAAGACGCTGGAGCGGATCGAGGCCGCGGGGCGCGAGGCGCGGGAAGCCGAGATTCGCCTCGCTGCCGCCTCGCCTTCGGTCGAGCTGATGCCCGATGACGGGCGGTGCGCGCGTGCCGCCGACGGTGCGGGATTGGCCGGAACGCTCAAGGTCACGGGGCGGCAGGAGATCGTGCTGGACGGCTGGGGCCGCATCGCGATCACGCCGGGCGGCGGGGCAGGGGATCTGAAACGCACCTTCGACGAGGCGCTCGCCGAACTGGCGCGGCGGCTTTCCGCGGCCGGCGTCGCCGACATCGATGCCGCGCGCCTGCGCGAGCGCGATACGCGCGAGCGCGCGATCGCCCTTGCCGGCGCGCGCAAGGAGTTGGGTGCGGCGGCGCCCGAGGGCCTCGCGGCTCTGGAGCGGCAGCGCGCCGAACTCTCGGCGGAGATGGCCGCCATGCGCTCGCCCGACGGCGAGGCGCACGCATCCGCCCAGGGTGACGTCGACGAAGCGCAGGCCGACCGGCGCCGGGCACAGGACGCGATGCGCGTGGCCGAGCAGGCCCTCGAAGCGGCGCGCGCGAGCGAGGCGGCCTGGGCCGCCCGGTTGGCGCGGCTGGAAGCCGATGCGGTCCACGCGAAGGACGCGGCGGCGCGGCTTGAAGCCGAGCTGCGCGCGGCGGAGGCGACGGCGCCGACGATCGCGCTGGAAGACGCGCTCGCCGCCGCGCGCGGCGAGCGGGACCGGCGCGTCGACCTCCTCGCTTTGCGGCGGCGCGCGCTCGACGAGGCGGATGCGGACGTCGTGACTCTGGACCTCAAGCGACGCGAGGACGCGCTCGCGCAGGTGCGTGCCAGCGTCGATGAGCTTCGCGGCGAGGTCATCCGGCTGGAAAGCGAGCTCGGAGTGCAGGGCGCGAGCGAACTCGGCGCCGAGATCGCCCGGCTCGACGGGGAGATCGCGGCGCTTGAGCCGCGCGTCGACCGGCTTGAGCGTCAGGCGCGCGCTTCGCGGCTCCTTCATGCGACGCTGACGCAGGCGCAGCGCGAGGCGCGGGAGAACTGGCTCGCGCCGATCCGAGCCGAAGTCGAGCCGTTCCTGCGCATGCTGCATCCCGGCACCAGCGTCGAGCTCGACGAGGCGACGTTCGACGTGCGAGTTCTTCGGCGCGGCGGCGTCGAGGAAAGCTTCGCGCGCCTTTCTCAAGGCGCCCGCGAGCAGATCGCCGTCGTCACGCGCCTCGCGCTGGCGCGACTCCTGAAGAAGGGCGGCTATCCGGCCGCCGTGATTCTCGACGATGCGCTCGTCAACACCGATGAACGACGGCTGGAGCGCATGCACCTCGTTCTGCGCAAGGCGGCGGAGAGCCTGCAGATCATCGTCCTGACCTGCCGCGAGCGAGACTTCCGCGACCTCGGCGCCCCCATCATTCGCCTCTGAGACGTCCGCCGAGGGGCCTGAAAGGGCTGCAAACCGCCTCCAGGCTGGCTTGTGGCAGGAATTTGTTCACAAAGATTAACGGGCCGTAAACGGAAAAGTGGCGCCGCCGCAACAGCGGTGTGTCCAATGCGTCCCATGCCGGGCCAGTGGGCGTTTCTTGGATTGCGGAAAAAACCGCGGCGGATATTGTCGGTTTCAGGAAGGGCGAGGGGGACACTTTGCTCTTTCCGACAGATTGGGGGCGGGGAGACACCCGGTCCTAGCCTAGAAAATTGACTGGAGGTCAGGACATGAACATCAAGAGCCTTCTGCTCGGCTCTGCTGCGGCCCTCGTCGCAGTCACCGGCGCCCACGCTGCCGATCCGATCGCTGTTGAGGCGGATCCGGTCGAGTACGTCCGCGTTTGCGACGTCTACGGCACCGGCTTCTTCTACATTCCCGGCAGCGAGACCTGCCTGCAGATCTCCGGCTATGTTCGTTTCCGCTACGAAGTGGTTGGCGAGCAGGAGAACCTCGAGGGCGACGATTACACGGCTGGTAGCCGCGTTCGTGCCCGCTTGAACTTCGATGCCCGCGAAGAGACCGAGTACGGCACGCTGCGCGGCTTCGTTCGCCTGCAGGGCACCAACCGCTTCGGCGCTGACTCGCGTTTCGTCAATGACGATGGCGATCTGGTCGAGACGGATGGTTCGTCGGGTCAAGCCGACGTCGTCGTTGACCTTGCCTACATGCAGCTCGGCGGACTGACCATCGGTTACCTCGACTCGCTCTGGGCGGAGCGCGACGGTCTGCTTACCGACACCGATTGGTCGGTCGGCGACTTCTCGAACAATCGCATCTCCTATACCTTCACGTCCGACGGCTTCTCGGCGGCCATCTCGGCTGAAGACGATGGTTCGGGCGACTTCGCTCCGGATGTGGTCGCCCAGCTGGCTTACGAGAGCGGCGTGTTCTCGGCGTACGTGTCGGGTGTCTACGACGAGCAGCGCGACGTGTTCGGCGATGCAGACTTCGTTGACGGCGTCGTCGCCGGCGGCCTCATCTTCGCCGAACCGGACGAAAGCGATGATGGCGCCTTCGCTGTCAAGGCCGGCGCCTCGCTCAAGGACCTCCTCGTCGAGGGCTCCGAGCTGAAGGTCGAGGGTCACTACGCCTTCGATCCGACCCGCTACGCCGCGTTCGACTACGTCACGACCTTCGGCGCCTACGGCTCGTCAGAGCTGCCGGACTTTGCCATCCCGATCGAGTCGCAGATCGGTCTCGGCTACAGCCAGGCCGTTGGTCCCTTCGGCGTCGCCGTATCGGGTGTCGTCGGCAACACCTTCGACATCTTCGCCTACAACACGGTCACGGATGACGTCGAGAACCTCGGCTCGACTGACTTCTACGCCCTCGGCCTGAACGTCGGCTACGAAGTCACCAACAACTTCTCGATCCTCGGCGAAGTCACCTACCGTGACCTCGACCTGCCGGAAGGCTCTGACGATTTCGACCAGACCACCGGTTTCGTCGAGTTCCTGCGCACCTTCTAATCGTCGACAGACGGGTCGAAACTTGGAAGGCCGGGCGGTATCGCCCGGCCTTCTTCGTTTGTGCGGATGGGATCTATCGTGATCGCGGGGTGGAAACCCGAGCCGAGTCCGGACGTTCGAATCAATGCGATCGAACGAAGGGGCTCGGAGGAGGAGGATCGACGATGACCCAGATGAAGGATTGCGGCCGCGGCAAGCGAGCAGCCCCGAGACATCCCCGGCCGACCCAGGATCCGCTGGCCGAAAAGCACCGCTCCGCGCATTTCGACAAGAACTGGCGCACGGTCAACTACGCCAAGCTGTCGCCCGTGGACGCCGCGAGCGAGCCGCTCCCCAACCACTGCCGCGAATCGGATCTTCTGCGCGACGACTGGAGTCCGACCGGACCGGGCGAGGCGGGAGAGCCTTACGTCGCCAAGTTCGGGAGCTTCGTCGGCGGCCCGTTCCACGCCGAGGTCGTACGGCTGCCGGAATCCGACCGGAGCGTCCGCTCCAGACCGGTCGAAGGCTGACTCTCAGGCGTCGATGCGGGGAGGTGGGGTCGCGTCGACCTTGTCCGCGAATCGCCCGATCGCTTTCGGAAGTTCGGCGGTTTCGAGAAGCGGCGCGTGGCCCTGGCCCGGCACCGTGACAGCGGCGAGATTGGGGTGACGCGCGGCCATCGCGCGAAGCGTATCGTCCGAGAACAGGCGCGAGTGTTCGCCCCGGATCGCGAGGATCGGGACGTTCCCCAAGGCATCGAACAACGGCCAAAGTTCGGGAAGCGGGTTGTCCGCCGAGATCGCCCGAAGCCCGTCGGCCAAGCGCGGATCGTAATCGGGAAGGATGCCGGTGCCGTCCGGCGCCGCGCGGAAGATCGCCCAGGCCATGCGCTGGCGGTCGGCCCGGGTCAGGGCAGGAAAGTCGGCGCCGTTGATCCGGTCGATCGCGGCGAGGGCCGCATCCCAATCCGGGAGGACGGGCGTCGCGCCGACATAGGCCTTGATCGCGAGGAGCCCTTCGATCTCGAGCTTCGGTCCGGCATCGTTCAGCACCGCGCCGGCGACGAGGTGCGGATGCGAGGCCGCGAGAAGGTGCGCAATGAGCGCGCCCCGCGAGGTTCCGACGACGATCGCCCGGCCGATTCGGAGATGATCGAGACCCGCGACGACGTCGCCCGCCTCCACCGGGAGCGCATAGGTCGCGGCGTCCGCGGCTCGTTCGGACGCGCCGCGCCCCCGATAATCGAAAGACACGACACGGCGATGCGGCTGCAGCGCGCGAATTGCCAGCGCGAAGGCGTGGAAGTCGCGCGAATTGCGGGTGAGGCCGGGAAGACAAACGAGCGGCAGACCCGCCACGTCAGCGTCCGCGCCGCCGGGGTAGTCTCGGCCGGCAAGCCGAAGCCCGTCCGCGCTGTTGAACGCGAACGGGCTGTAGCCGGTATCCGGCGGCAGGTCGGGAAAGGGGGCGGCCGCCGGCACGTCGCTCAGCCGCGCCGGCCGTAGCGCAGGTCGCGCTCGATGTCGAAGCCGGCGCCGAGGCGGATCTTGTAGACCTGATAGTTTTCCATCACGCGCTGAACGTAGTTGCGCGTCTCGGTGAAGGGAATGGACTCGATCCAGTCGACGACCTCGTCGATCGACTTGCCGCGGGGGTCGCCGAAGCGCTCGATCCACTCGCGGGCCCGGCGGGGGCCGGCATTGTAGGCCGCGAAGGTCAGGACGTAGGATCCGTCGAACTGGTCGATCTGCTGGCCGAGATACTTCGAACCGAGAAAGGCGTTGTAGGATACGTCCGACAGGAGACGGCCCTCGGAATAGGACAGGCCGGCTTGACGGGCGAGCGATTTCGCCGTGCCGGGCATCAGCTGCAGGAGACCGAGCGCGCCGACGGGCGATTTGGCGCGCGGGTTGAAGGCGCTTTCCTGGCGCGCGATGGCGTAGGCGAGCGCCTTGCCGGAGGCCGAAATGTTGGCGTCGGACGGAATGACGCCGGTCGGAAAGGCGAGCGCGGGCGCGTCGACGCCGTTGCCGTAGGCGATCTTGCCGACGGCGAGCGCGAGGTGGTGGTCGCCGCGGCGCTCGGCCATGCCCGACAGGAGCGCGAGCTCGCCCGGGCTCTGCAGCTCGTCGGCGAGCGAGCGGTAGAGACTGTCGGCGCGCCAGTCGGAGCCGATCTGCTCCAGGCGCTTGATCGCGCGCACGGCCTCGCGGCTCTCGAAGCGCTGGCGCTCTGCGCTGCTGGGCTTGGGGAAGCTGATCGGGCCGGGCTGGCGGCCGAGCTTGGCGGAGGCGAGCTGGCCGTAGAAAGTCGCGCCGTGGCTCGCGGCGCGGGCATAGTACTGGCCGGCATTGCCGGGGCCGCCGGCCTCGGCCGCGCGGCCGAGCCAGTAATAGGCGCGGGCCTGGCTGAGGGGACGGCTGGAGGCCTTTGCGATGGCAGCGAAGTGTTTGGCGGCAGTGCCGGGATCGCGCAGCGAGCGCAGGGCGTACCAGCCGGCATGGAACTCGGCCTCGACGGATTCCGTCTGGCCGATGGCCGAATGGGACGCGACGAGGCGATAGGCCTCGCGGGTCTTGCCGAGCTCCATCAGGTCGCGGGCGACGATGCGCCGCTCGTTCCACCAGGCGTCCGGATCGATCTGGGCGCCGGGATCGCGCGTCGCGGCCATGAGAACGGCCGCCGCCTCCTGCACCTTGCCGGTCTTGCGCAGGTATTCGGCTTTGGCGAACTGGTAGCTCGGATCGGCGTGCTGGTTGGCCGGCACCGCCGCGAGGCGCGCCTTCATGTTCTCGCCGCGGATCACGGCGGCGCGCGCGCGGAACAGCGTTTCGGCATTGGCGAGCTTGGCGACCCGCTCGGCGTCGGACACGCGGTCGGCGTAGAGCAGCCGCTCCATGCGGTACTTGTGGTCGGCCTTGGTGAGCAGCGTGCCGAAGGTCTTCAGCATCTGCGCCTCGGTCGAGCGGTCCATGCGCTCGATCCGCCAGAAGGAGGACACGAGCTGTGCCGCTTTCCGCGATTCGCCGACGCCGAGATAAGCGCGGGCGAGCGCCATCGCGCCTTCCGGCGTCTGCGGCGGCGAGCCGCGGAAGGCGCCGATGACCTCGGAGGGCGAGCGCTGCTCGCGCCAGAGCGCGCGCTCGGAATTGGCGCGCAGCGTCTTGAGGCCCGGCCAGGCGGACAGGTCCTGCGCGGCCGCGGCGATCTCGGCGGCTGGAACGTCCGAGCCGCCCTTCAGGGCGATCGCCCAGGTCAGGATGTGCCGGTCGAGCGAGCCCGGCGCCATGCCGTCGCGCATGGCGCGCGCCTTGCGCACCGCGCCGTCGGACAGGGCCTGGAGTCCGCTCTTCAGGTCGCCGCGGATGGGTGCGAGCGCGCCGTTGCGGGCGCCGAGGCCGACGATCGAGGCGGTGAAGGCGCTCGAATTGTCGGGCATCGGAGGCGCGGCGGGCGAGGGCGTCCTGCCGCCGGCCGTCGCGGCGATGGCCGCCAGCGGCTGTGCCGCCGGGGCTGTCGCCTCGCCGAAGCGGCCTGGATCGACGCTGACGCCTGCGCCGAGCCCCGCATCGCCCGGCCGCGACGAGGGTGTCGGGACGAAACCCTGCTGCCCTTGAGCCGAGGAAGCAAGCAGCGCGAGGACGGCGGTCGACAGGACGATGCGGCGGACGGGGCTCGTTGCGGCCATGGCTCTTTCCGGGTCTTCATGTCGCGCGGCGGGGAAGGGGGGACATCTTCCGTCGCCTGCGTGTCGATTTCGCCGCGCCCCGGCCGGGCTTCGGCATCATGGTTCGCAAAGTTCTCACGAACGCGCTTAAGAACTCCTAATCCGCGGCCGCGACGCCAATGACGATGATGTCAACAAAGCGTCAGCGACGTCCCGGCTTTCCCGTGCCGCGTGGCGTCCCTCGTCTTGTGCGAGGAATCCGGCTTCACTAAGGTGCCGCGCCCACGGGACCCTCGTCGATGCCCAGCCTCGACCGTTCCGGGCCAACGCTCAAAGACCGAACACAAGAGAGACTCGTGGAAGCGAAGACGATCTTCAAGGGCTCCATGCCGGCGCTCGTCACCCCGTTCGAGGCGGACGGCCGTCTCGACGAGGCGGGCGTCCGCGCCCTTGTCGAGTGGCAGATCAACGAGGGCTCCCACGGCCTCGTTCCCGTCGGCACCACGGGCGAGAGCCCGACGCTGTCCCACGACGAGCACAAGCGCGTCGTCGAATTGACGGTCGAGACCGCCAAGGGCCGGGTGCCGGTGATCGCGGGTGCCGGCTCCAACAACACGGCCGAGGCGATCGATCTCGCCCGCTTCGCGGAAGGGGCGGGGGCCGATGCGCTGCTCGTCGTCACGCCCTATTACAACAAGCCCAACCAGCGCGGCCTCTACGGCCATTACGCCGCGATCGCCAAGGCGGTCGACCTGCCGATCATCATCTACAACATCCCGCCGCGCTCTGTGATCGACATGAGCGTCGAGACCATGGCGCGCCTCCATGCCGACTTCCCCAACATCATCGGCGTGAAGGACGCGACCGCCAAGCTCGACCGCGTGTCGGACCAGCGCCTCGCCTGCGGGCCCGACTTCGTCCAGCTCTCGGGCGAGGACGGCACCGCGCTCGGCCACATCGCCCACGGCGGCCACGGTTGCATCTCGGTGACGGCGAACGTCGCGCCGCGGCTGTGCGCCGAGTTCCAGGAAGCCTGCCTCGCGGGCGACTTCGCGCGCGGTCTGGCGCTCCAGGACCGTCTCTACCCGCTCCACAAGGCGATCTTCATCGAGCCGGGCCTTTGCGGCGTGAAGTACGCGCTGTCACGCATCGGCAAGGGCCGTAACGTCGTGCGCTCGCCGCTCGTGCCGATCGAGCGCTCGACCGAGGAGGCCATCGATGCCGCGCTTCGTCACGCCGGCCTCCTGAATTGAAAGCGGCCGGTCCGCGCATCAGATAAGGGGGGCGGGATGCGCCCCGCGCCCCCGGAGTTCCATGTCCAAGAAGCCCGAACCGAACCAGAAGGTCGCCGCCGAGAACCGCCGCGCCCGCTTCGACTACGAGATCATCGACACGCTCGAGGCTGGCCTCGCCTTGACCGGCACGGAGGTGAAGTCGCTGCGCACCGGCAAGGCCTCGATCGGGGAATCCTACGCGACGGAGGAGGGGGGCGAGCTCTGGCTCATCAACTCCAATCTTCCCGAATATCTCCAGGCCAACCGGTTCAACCACGAGCCCAAGCGTCGGCGCAAACTCCTCGTCCATGCCAAGCAGCTGAACCGCCTCGCCGGCGCCGTGCAGCGCGACGGCATGACGCTCGTGCCCCTGCGCATCTACTTCAACGAGAAGGGCCGGGCGAAGCTGCTGCTGGCGCTCGCCAAGGGCAAGAACGCTCCCGACAAGCGCGAGAGCCAGAAGGAGCGCGACTGGAACCGCCAGAAGCAGCGCATCATGAAGGACGCCCGGCGCGATTGATCGCATCGCGCGCTTGATTTTCCCGCCGCGCAGGCGAACCATGCGGTGGTGTCGCATGGCGAGGAGGCGCGCATGCAGGACTTCACGATCCTTCCTCAGGGCCTGCCGGATCCGGTCGACGACGGCGCTGCGGCCCATCTCGAAGGCCGCACGCTGCCGATCGTCCGCCTCGCCTCGACGGCGGGCGGCACGGTCGACCTCGGGAGCCTCGACGGTCTCGCAGTGCTCTACTGCTATCCGATGACCGGCCGTCCCGGGACGGCGCTGCCCGAAGGCTGGGACGACATTCCCGGCGCGCGCGGCTGCACCCCCCAGGCCTGCGCCTTCCGCGACCACTTCGCCGAGCTTCGGGCGCTGGGCGTGCGATCCGTCTTCGGCATCTCGACGCAGACGACCGCCTATCAGCGCGAGGCGGCCGCCCGCCTTCATCTGCCGTTCCCGCTCCTGTCCGACTCCGCCCTGGAGCTTCAGGAGATGCTGGAGCTGCCCGTGATGGACGTTGCCGGCGATGTGCTTCTCAAGCGCCTGACCATGGTGGCGCGAAACGGCGTGATCGAGACGGTGTTCTATCCGGTGTTCCCGCCGGACCGGAACGCGGCCGACGTGATCAAACACCTGCGGCGGCGGAGCGGAGGCGGCTAGGCGGTTTTCAGCCGCTCCGCCACCGCCGCGAAGACCGCCTCGAACATTTCGGTCGTGAGGACCCCGGTGTTCGTGTTGTAGCGCGAGCAATGATAGCTCGAGAACAACGACAGGCCGCCGATCTCGTATCGGCCCGCGTGGCGGAAGGGAGCGTCCTTCAGCTTCGTGCCGAGCGCCCGCAAGGTGGTGTCGTGCGCGATGCGGCCGAGCGTGACGATCGCGCGAAGCTTCGGCAGGCCGTCGATGACCGGCGTCAGGAACTGCCGGCAGGTGTTGATCTCGGCCGGTGTCGGCTTGTTCTCCGGCGGCACGCAGCGCACGCCGTTGACGATGGCCGCGCCGTCGAGCTCCAGCCCGTCGTCGACCCGCGCGGCGAAGCGGTCGTTGGCGAAGCCGTACTTGTTGAGCGTCGCGTAGAGGAGATCGCCGGCATAGTCGCCGGTGAACGGGCGACCGGTACGGTTGGCGCCGCGAAGGCCGGGCGCAAGACCGACGACGAGCAGCCGGACCGTTTCCGTCCCGCTCGGCGGCAGGAAGACCGGCACCGGCGCATTGTGCCAGGAAGGCTCCTTGGCGCGCCATTCCTCGCGAAAGGCGACGAGACGGGGGCAGAAGGGGCAGTCGCGATCCGGTTCGGCGACGGCCGCCTCGCCCGGCACGGCGCTCAAAACTCCTCGTCGTCGCTGTCCGCCCCGGACGTCCCGCCCGCGTTGGCGGTGGAGCCGCCGCTCGCGGCGAGCTCGGCCTCGGCGCGGCGGGCGAGCCGAGCCTCGCGCTCGGCGGCGCTGCGCCCGATCTCGGCCTTGAGGCTGACGAGGTCGATGAAGTGATCGGCCTGGCGCCGCAGGTCGTCGGCGATCATCGGCGGCGTCGTGGACAGCGTCGAGACCACCGACACCTTGCGACCTTTGCGTTGCAGGGCTTCGACCAGCGAGCGGAAGTCGCCGTCGCCGGAGAACAGGACGAAGTGGTCCACCGTGTCGACGAGCTCCATCGCGTCGACGGCCAGCTCGATGTCCATGTTGCCCTTGACCTTGCGGCGGCCGCTCGGGTCGGTGAATTCCTTGGCCGGCTTCGTCACGACGCGGTAGCCGTTGTAATCCAGCCAGTCGATCAGCGGGCGGATGGAGGAATATTCCTGGTCTTCCAGGAGAGCCGTGTAATAGTAGGCGCGAAGCAGATAGGCGCGCTTCTGGAAGGCCTGGAGCAGCTTCTTGTAATCGATGTCGAAGCCGACATTGCGCGACGCGGCGTAGAGGTTGGCGCCATCGATGAAAAGAGCGATCTTCTCGCGTTCCAGAAACATCCGGTAACTTTCGGTTTTATCAGAAGCCTGCGAGCGCCCTGCCGCGAGGCATGCGCTGCCGGCCCCGAAAACGCGGCCGGATCGGGTTCAGACTAAGCGAGCGCAGGGAACATTTCCATCAACCCTGAGCTTCATGCGGCCCCGGCTGCATCGTCATCCTTACGCATGTCTAAACGGGGCGGCTCGTCAAGCGCCCTTGTAACCCCGACCGTAACGGGCTAAGTGCGGAGCTTGATCCCCCGTCCGTTCCCGTTTGTTTGGAGACAGGCATGGCCCGCGTCACCGTCGAAGATTGCGTCGACAAGGTCGAGAACCGCTTCGAGCTCGTGCTGCTCGCC
>CANJKV010000070.1 GCA_947474855.1 Aurantimonadaceae bacterium
GGGGGCGGCGAAAGGGCAAGTCCGGCCAGGGCGGCTGCGGCCTTGAGGACGTCGCGGCGAGGCAGGTGACGAACCATGGCGGCTCCTGCGTTGCGTGTCGCGGTGCCGACATCCTCCCGTTCGGCGCCGCGGCCGACCTATCGCGGCGCTGCGCGGAAGGAAAGAGGGATAGTCGTCAGCCGGCCCGGCGAGGCGGCAGCAACCGGTCGATCGCGCGGGTCAGGGCGACCGCCAGGAACAGGCCGAGCCCCGCGCCGGCAAGCTTGACGCCGAGGTCGATCCAGCGTGCGTGCCGGTCCGGCAGGACGAGCTGCAGGGCCTCCAGCGCGCAGGCCGCGCCCGCGAGGAAGAGGGCGAGGCGCAGCGGCCGGCGCGGATAGGCGAAGCCGAGAAAGAGGGCGAGCAGCGCGAAGGCGCCGACATGCTCGAGGCCGGTGCTGGCGATGTGCGGGCGCAGGCCGATCGGCGACAGCGTCGCGAAGGCGATGAAGCCGAGACCGCCCCAGGCCAGGATCGCAGATGTCATGCCAATCATCCGTCGCATGTCCGGGCCGCTCGCAGCCGGCCATCGGAGCGGAGCCGGCGCCTTCGGCGATGCAGCACGGTTGAACGGAAAGGGTTGAGTTTGTATGAAGGCGGCCTGTCCGCGGGCCCGCCGCCCGGCCGCCCGATCAGGAGCCGAATGCCGCTTTTCGACGTCCTTCCGCCCGACCTGTTCAAGCCCCTCGCAGCGTCGTCGCGGCGGCTCTATGCCGACCTGCTCCTTCATCTCTACCACCGCACCTTCGAGCTCTCGGCCGAGGCGCCGCGGCGCGCCGACGTCATGCGCGAGATCGGCGACTTCGCCCAGCGCTGGGAGGAGGCGAACGGCCCGGGGGCGGCCGGCGACGATCTGCGCGGGACGCCGGCCGAGCGGGCGCGGGCGCTCTACGGCCGGCTCCTCGAGACCGGCTGGCTCGCCGAGCACCGCGACCGCTACGTCCGCCTCGTCGACCTCGATCCGGACGCGAGCGGGCTCCTGCACCTCCTGTCGCAGATCGAGCGCGGCGAGACGCGCTCCTATGGCGGAGCGGTCCTCGGCGTCCTGTCGGGGCTGGAGAGCGCGGCGGGCAACCCGCGCGAGCGCTCGGAGAACCTCGCCAACGCGCTCTCCGGCGCGACCGACTTCATGGCGCACATGCGCACCGTCGCGGCCTCGCTGCGCAAGGTCGAGGAGCGCATCATCCGCCAGCAGTCGCTGCGCGACATGTTCCGCCACTTCTTCGAGGACTTCGTCGAGCGGCACCTGATCCGCGACTACAAGACCCTCCACACCAAGGACAATCCGTTCCGCTTCCGCGCCGCGATCATCCGCCAGGCGAACCGCATGGGAGAGGATCGCGAGCTCCTCGGCGAGCTCGGCGAGGCGGCGGCGCGCGAGGGCCGGGCCGCCGATCCCGTCACGGGCCGCGAGCGGGCGCGCGAGGCGCTCGCCCAGATCGTCGCCGTGTTCGAGGCGACGGAGGACCACCTCGCCGCCATCGAGGCGACGGTGGCGCGCATCGAGCGGCGCATCGTCAACACCGCCCGCTACATGGATCGGGTGACGCGGCGCACCGAGGTCGGCATCGCCGAGGCGATCCAGGCGCTGGCGCGCCTCTCCGACGAGGTGGTGGACGTGCGCCCCGCGCTGGTCCTGCGCGGCCTGCCGCTCGGCCCCGCCCACATTCCCGCGCCGCGCCGCGAGAAGCTGCCCGTGCCGCCCGGAATCGTTCGCGAGGTGTCGCGCGACCCCGCCACCATCCTCTACGCCCGCGCCAAGGAGGAGTACGTGCGGCGCACGCGCGTCACCGCCCCGGCGCTCGGCGCCTTCGTGGACAAGGCGCTGGCGGGCCGCGAGGCGGTGCGCGGCAGCGAGATCGCCGTTGCCAGCGTCGACGACTTCGTCGCCTTCCAGCGCCTGCGCGAGCTGCCCTCGATCTTCGGCGGCGCCCTCATGCGGACCTATTCGATCGAGATGCTGCCCGAGCGCTGCACCAATCCCTGGATCTCGTGCCAGGACTTCGTGATCCGCCGCCGGCCCAAGGAGAAACGCGCCGATGCAGCGTGAGACCGACGAGTTCCGCGACATCGTCGAGGGCGACTGGAAGGGCGGCCACGTCGCCGGCCGCCGGCCCACCGCCGACGAGATGACCCGCACGCTGCAGGTGCTGCTCACGCGCCAGTGCGTCTACGCCCACACGCCGGGCCTGGGGCGCACCTACGAGATCCTGCGCGCCTATCCGACCTTCTTCTCCCGCTATTTCGGCACGCTCGGCTACGACCTCGTGATCTCGGCGCGCGACCAGATGGTGGCGCTCGCCGTGCCGCCGGGCGAGGCGCGCTACGACAGCGTCTACGAGCGCCTGAAGAAGGACGAGACGATCGTGCTCCTGGCGCTGCGCCTCCTCTGGGAGGAGGGCATCCGCGAGCACAATGTCGGCGAGGCCGGCACCGTCGAGACGACGACGGGCGACCTCATCGACCGGATCGGCGTGCTGACCGGCGGGGCGCCGCCCGACGAGAACCGCCTCGCCGACATCATGCGACTGTTCCAGCGCCACGGCGCGGCACGCGTCGGCGCGCGCGATCCCGTGCGGCGCGTGTCGCAGCTCGCGATCCTGCCGGGCGTCGCGATCCTGGTGCCGGACGCCTATGTCGAGGACATCCTTCTCTGGGCCGCCTCGCCGGGCGCCGCCGAAGCCGCGCTCGGGAAGACCGCGGCGGACGCCGCCTGAGCCGCCCCGACCGCACCTCTCCGAGCCGCCTCCACGCGGGGCGCGACGCGCGGGGCCGTCCGCGCCGCTTCTTGGGACCATGACCGCATGCACAGCCTCAGCCGCATCTCCCTGTCGAACTGGTACCTGATCGACGCGAAGGACATCGACATCTCCGGCGAGGCCGCGCTGATCGGCCCGACCGGGGCCGGCAAGTCCTCGATCCAGGACGCGATCCAGACCGTCATCACCGGCGTCAACCAGAACCGGCTGAACCTCAACGCCAGCGCCAGCGGCCGTTCCTCGCGCTCGGTTCTCGAATACTGCCTCGGCATGACCGGCGACCCTTCGGAAGGCGGGCGCCCCTTGCGCTCGGCCTGCGAGACGGTGATCGCGCTGACCTTCCGCGACGAGGAGAACGGCGAGCCGCTCACCGTCGGCGTCGCGCTCTCGGCCCGCTCGGGCGACAGCCGCGAGGAGGTGCTGTCGCGCTTCATCATTCCCGGCTGCGCTTATTCGGTGGACCGCGCGCGCCGGCGCGTCGGCACGGCCACGATCATCGCTCCCTGGGCCGAGATCGCGGGGGGCCTTCGCAAGGCCTTCCCGCGCATGGAGGAGTACAAGACCTCCGCCGAGCGCTTCACCGCCGACATGCTGGCGCTGATGCGCGGCGGCTCGGGGCCGGCGCCCAACGCCAAGCATTTCCTGCGCGCCTTCTCCAACGCGCTCGCCTTCAAGCCGATCTTCGACCCGACGCTGTTCGTGCGCGACTTCGTGCTCGAGCCCGATCCGCTCGACGTCGAGCGCGTGCGCCGCTCGATCGCCACTTGGCGCGAGCTGGAAGGCGTCATCGCCGACGTCGAGGCCAAGCTGAAGAAGGTCGGGCGCATCCACGAGCGCTTCACCGGCTGGGGCCGCGCGCGGCTCGACGCCGACGCCTACCGCTGGCGCTCGGCCGCGGCGGACGCGCGCCGCGCCGCACACGAGTGGCGGGCGGCGAAGAAGACGCTCGACGGTCACGCCGCGGAACTCGCGCTGGAAAAGGGCGTGCTGGCGAGCCGGCGCGAATGGATCCGCGCCTGGGACGAGGAGATCCGCTCCAAGCAGGCGCTCGTCGCGGCCGCCGGGGGCGAGTCGCAGCTGCGCCAGATCAAGGCCGAGGCGACGCTTGCCGGCCGCGATCTCCAGGAAGCCGAGGCTGCCTGGACCAGGCTTCGCCGCGCGCTCGCCGACCTCGCCCGCCTGGCGCCGCTCGTCGAGGCGCCGCGTTCCGGGGAAGCGCGGGCCGTCGACGCCGCGCGCCAGGCGCTCGCCCTGATGCCGGAAGGGATGGCGCTCCACGACGCGGTGCGCGGCCGGGGCGAAACGCTCGCCGCGCTCATCGCCGAGGCGCGGCTCGCCGGCGACTGGAGCGCGAGCCTCGACGAGCGGGCCGACACCGCCGCCATCGAGGCGCGGCGCCTCGCCGAGGACCTGTTCCGCCTGAAGGAGGCGCCGGCCCGAACGGGTGGCGGGGCGCCGCTTTCGCGCGAGGCGCTGAAGCTCCTGTCGGCGCTGAAGACCGCAGGCATCCCCGCGACGCCGCTCTGCGACGTCGTCGATGTCGCCGATCCCTCCTGGCAATACGCGGCCGAAGCGCTTCTCGGGCGCGGGCGCGAGGCGATCATCGTCGAGCCTTCGCTCCTCGGCAAAGCCTTCGACTTGATGTGGAGCGACCGCAACGCCTATGCCGGCTGCACGCTGGTGAAGACCAGCGCCACCCGCTCCACCGCCATGACCCCGCCGGCCGGCAGCATCGTCGAGGCGCTGAAGACGAGCGACCCGCATGCCCGCGCGTTCCTCGGCGTTCGCATCGGGGCCTTCCGCAAGGCCGAGACCGACGCCGAGCTCGACCGGCTGGAGCGCGGCGTCATGCGCAACGGCAAGACCTCGTCGGGCATGGGGCTGTCCGTCCAGCGCGACCTGAAGGACCTCCTTTTCGGCCGCGGCGGCGCATCGGTGCCGGCCGACAATTCCGCCAGCGACCGCGCCGTGGCGCGCCTCGAAGCGGAGGTCGCGAGCGCGCGCGACCGGGCGAAGATCCTGCGCGAAGCCGCGCGCCTCCTGCCGCGCATCCTCGACGCGCTCGCCGCCGAGCCGGGGCCGGTCGATATCGAGCATCAGGTGACGAATGCGCGCCTGCGGCAGGCGGCGCTGGAGCGCGACCGCCACGCCGTCGAGGAGAACGACGCGGCGAGCCTTCGCGCCGAGCTCGCCCACATCCGCGCCGAGCGCGACGCGCATGCCGAGGAACTGGCCGAGGAGGTCGAGCCGAAGATCGAGCGCCTGCGCGCCCTCGTGTCCCATGCCCAGACCCGCCTCGGCGTCGCCACGGCGACGCTGAAGACCGCGCTCGGGCTTCGCCGCAAGGCCTGGAGCGTCCTTCAGGCGGAGGCCGTGCGCGAGCTGATCGCCCTCGGCCACAAGGGGCCGGAGGCCGAGCCGGCCGCGATCCTCGCCGAATTTCGCGCGAGCGTGCGCGAGCGGGAGGACGCGGGCGGCGACGTGCGCTCCTGGTTCTCGCTCCTTCGCAACGAGGCGCACGGCGCGGCCGACAAGGCGGAGACCGAGGCGCGCCGCGAGCAGGTGGCGGCCTTGCGCGAGCTCGCCGACTACGCGGCGCAGTGGAACGTGACGGTGCCCGCGATCGAGGCCGACGCCATGACGGCGGGCGCGCGCTGGGTCGCCGAGGAGCTGGCGCGGCTCGACGGCAACGAGCTGCGCGGCTATCGCGACACCTGCGCCCGCGCGGCCGAGGAGATGCGCCGCATGATGCGCGAGGACCTCCTCGCGCGGCTGTCGGAAAAGCTCGGCAAGGTCGGCGACCGGCTCGACGCGCTCAACCGGCTCCTGGAGCGCCACCGCTTCACCGGCCAGACCTACGCCTTCACCCACGCCGTCGACGGGCGCTTCTCCGGCATGCGCGACCTCGCGCTAAAAGCCGCGCAGGGCGAGCTGACGGACGCCGTGTTCGAAAGCTCGATGGACGAGGTCGAGGCGATGATCGAGGGGGCGGAGGCCGCGGCCGACCTCGCCGACTACCGCCGCTACTTCACCTTCGAAATCGTCATGACCGACGCCAAGGGCGGGCGCACGACGCTGTCGAGCCGGGCGGTGAAGGGCTCGGGCGGCGAGGCGCAGGTGCCCTTCTACGTCGCCATCGCCGCCTCGCTCGCCTCGGCCTATTATCCCGGCCACCTCGGCGGGGGAAAGCCGAAGGGCATGGGCCTCGCCCTCTTCGACGAGGCCTTCAACAAGCTGGACGTGCCGAACACGCAGGCGCTGCTGCGCTTCTTCCGCGAAATGGGGCTCCAGCTCCTGATCGCCGGGCCCGAGGACAAGCGCGCCACCTTCACCGAGGTCCTCGACACCATCGTCCTCGTCAACAAGTCGCTCGACGGCAAGTCGGTCTTCATCGACACCGAGCATCCCGGCGAGGCGGCCAAGGCCGCGCTCGCCGAGCTGAACCCCGACCACCGCGGCGTCGAGGGTTTTCGCGCCGCCGCGGAGTAGCGGCCGGGGTCAGCGGATGCCGGCGCCGCGCCGCACCGCCAGCGCGACCCCCGCCCAGTCGACGTCCTCGCCCTCGTTGGCGATGGCGTCGAGGAGGTGGTCGCGCACGACCCCCAGCACCGGCATCGGCACGCGGGCCTTCGCCGCGGCGTCGGCGACGAGCGTCATGTCCTTGAGCCCCAGCGGCGCCGCGAAGCCGGCCGGCTTGAAGCGGTCCTCGACGAGCATCGCGCCGTAATTGCTGTAGACCGGTGCGCCGAAGATCGTGCCGGTCAGCACCTCCAGGAGCTGCGCCCGCTCGACGCCGCTCTTCTCGGCAAGCGCCATGGCCTCGGCGAGCGACTCGACCGCCGCCATGATCATGAAGTTGCCGCTGATCTTCACGACGTTGGCCGCCGACGGCTTGGTCCCGAGCGGAAAGACGCGCTGCCCGATCGCCTCGAAGAGCGGGGCGCAGCGCTCCATGTGCTCGGCCGGGCCCGCCGCCGCAACGAAGAGCTTCGCCGCCTCCGCCGCGGGCGGCCGGCCGAAGACCGGCGCCGACACGTAGGCGCCACCGTGGGCCTGCGTCAGCCGATCGGCGAGCGCCGGGCTGATCGTGGAATGGCCGACATGGAGCGCCGGCGCCCCCGCGACGCCGCTTTCGCCGAAGACGACGCCTTCGACGGCCTTGTCGTCGGCGAGCATGGTCATCACGACCTCGCCCTGCGCGGCCTCGGCCGGCGTCGCGGCCCGCTTGGCGCCCGCGGCGACCAGCGCCTCGTCGCGGCCGGGGCTGCGGTTCCACACCGTCACCTCGTGTCCCGCCTTGACGAGATTGCCCGCCATGGCGCGCCCCATCTGCCCGAGCCCGATGAATCCGACCTTCATGTCCCTCTTCTCCTCCGATGACCCCGGGGCCCGCGTGCCGCCGGTCGCTTGCCGGGAAACCTTTCCCGAGCGGCGATGGTTCAGCCGTGAATGGTTTGATCTGGGAGCCGAACGATGATCGCCAGCCCGCAGCGCTACACGCCGGACGTCGAGACCATCAAGCCGGACGAGAAGGAGACCGTCGAGGGATTGATTCATGCCTTCGACGCGATCCTGGAGCGCACCGCCGAGGATTACGGCCATGCCGTGCGCGCGGTCCACGCCAAGTCCCACGGCATCCTGGAGGGCGAGCTGATCGTCGACGAGGGCCTGTCCGCCGAGCTGGCGCAGGGGCTCTTCGCGCGTCCCGGCACCCACAAGGTGTTCCTGCGCATGTCGACGAATGCCGGCGACATCCTGCCGGACGCCGTCTCGCTGCCGCGCGGCCTCGCGATCAAGGTGCTGGACGTCGAGGGCGACCGGCTGCCCGGCGCGGAAGGTACCGCCCAGGACTTCGTGATGGTCAACAGCAAGGTGTTCCAGGCTCGGACCGCCGACGAGTTCCTGGGAAACCTGAAGCTGCTCGCCGCCACCACCGACCGTCTCGAGGGCACGAAGACGGTGGTCTCCTCCGTGCTGCGCGGCGTCAACAAGGCGCTGACGGCCGTCGGCATCGAGAGCCCGGCTCTCGCCTCGCTCGGCGGCGCGCCCAACGTCGAGCCGCTCGGCGAGACCTATTACTCGACGACGCCGTTCCGCTACGGCGATTACATCGCGAAGTTCAGCATCGCCCCGGTCGCTCCCGCCATGAAGGCGCTGACGGGCCGGGAGATCGACGTCGACGGGCGCGAGAACGCCATCCGCGAGGAGGTGCAGACGGAGATGCGGACCCTCGGCGCGCAGTGGGAGTTCCGCGTCCAGCTCTGCCGCGACCTCGGGCGACAGCCGGTCGAGGATCCGACCGTCGAGTGGGACGAGGCCGAGGCGCCCTTCCAGCGCGTCGCCGTCATCCGCGCGCGGCCGCAGGACAGCTGGGACCCGGCGCGCGTCGCCAAGGTCAACGAGGAGATGCGCTTCAGTATCTGGACCGGCATCGACTCCCACCGGCCGCTCGGCAACATCAACCGCGCCCGCCGCGAGCCCTACCGTCACTCCGCCGACTTCCGGGCCAGGTTCAACGGCTGCCCCTATCGCGAGCCGGCCGGTCCCTCCGCCTGAGTAAAACGGTCCCCGACCGGCTCGACCGAACGCGCGCCGCTTCCGGTTCGTCTGGACTGCGCCGGCCGACGTGCGGGGGCTGACGCTGGGAAGGCTTCAGCGCTCGCCGCGGCGATAAGGCTGCATCAGCGCCTGCGGCACGCGGGCCCGGCGGGCGACGAGGACGAGGGCGAGGATCGACAGGAGGTAGGGCGTCATCAGGAAGACCTGATAGGGCACGACCCCGCCCGCCAACGGCTGGAGGCGCAGCTGGAAGGCGTCGAAGAGGGCGAACAGGAGCGCGCCGACAAGCGCCCGGCCGGGGCGCCAGGAGGCGAAGACGACGAGCGCGATCGCCACCCAGCCGCGGCCCTGCACCATGGTCGGAAAGAAGGAGTTGAAGGCCGCGAGCGTCAGGAAGGCGCCGCCCAGCGCCATGACGGCGCTGCCCGCCACGACGGCGCCGATCCGGATGCGGATGGGGTCGAGCCCCTGCGCTTCCGCCGCGTGCGGGTTCTCGCCGGTGAGGCGGATGGCGAGGCCGAGGGGCGTTCGCGCCAGCATCCAGGCGAGAAGGACGGCGAGCAGAATCGCGAGATAGGTCGGCGCGGTCTGCGCGAAAAGCGTTGGCCCGAGGAAGGGAATGTCCGAGAGCGGTCCGAAGTCGAGCGGCTGGAACGGCTCAACCGTCGGCGGCGTGCCGGAGATGGGAACGGCGAGGCGGAAGAGGTAATAGGCGAGGCTCGAGGCGAAGAGGGTGATGCCGAGGCCGGCGACGTGCTGCGACAGGCCGAGCGGCACGGTGAGACCAGCGTGGAGGAGGCCGAAGGCGGCCCCCGACAGGGCCGCGACGAGGAGGCCGGTCCAGAGTCCCGCGCCGGAATAGACCGCCAGCCACCCCGCCATGGCGCCGAAGGTCATGATGCCCTCGATGCCGAGGTTGAGGACGCCCGCGCGCTCGCAGAGGAGGGCGCCGAGAACCCCGAAGATCAGGGGCGTCGCGATGCGCAGCACCGCCGCCCAGAGGCCGACCGAGCCGAGGATGTCGATGGTCGTCTGCATAGGGGTCAGCCTCGCCGCAGGCGGTAGGAGGAGAAGAACAAAGCGAGGAGCATGGTGAGGAGGCAGAGCGCCACTGTGACGTCGGCGATGAAGCTCGGAACGCCCAGCTGCCGTCCCATGGCGTCGGAGCCGACGAACATGGCGGCGGCGAAGAGCGCGGCGACGACGGCCCCCAGCGGCTGGAGGTTGGCGAGCATGGCGACGACGATGCCGAAATAGCCGAAGCCGGGCGACAGGTCCGTCGACACGTAGCCGCGGTTGCCCATGACCTCGACGGCGCCGGCGAGCCCCGCGAGGCCGCCGGACAGGAGCGCGACCTTGACGAGCGTGGCGCCGATCGGCACCCCGGCGAAGGCGGCGGCGCGGGGACTGAGGCCGGCGGCCTTGGCCTCCAGGCCGAAGACGAAGCGCGACTGGACGAGGTTGACGAGGATCGCGGCGCCCAACGCGATGACGAGGCCCAGGTGGAGGCGCGAGCGCTCGACGATCTTGGGAAGCTGCGCGTCGCCGAGCACCGGCACGGAGCGCGGCCAGCCGAAGGCGAGCGGGTCCTTGAGCGGCCCCTCCACCATCATCGACACCAGGAGGACGACGACGAAGTTGAGGAGCAGGGTCGTGACGACCTCGTCGACGCCGAAGCGCAGGCGCAGCGCCAGGGGCCCGAGGAGGAGGAGGGCGCCCGCGAGCGCGCCCGCGACCAACAGGAGGACGGCGAGGAGCGGGCCGGGAAGGCCGAGCGGGTTGGAGAAGCCGAGGGTGACGACGGCCAAGGCGCCGAGATAGAGCTGCCCCTCCGCGCCGATGTTCCAGAGCCGGGCGCGGAAGGCGACGGCGACGGCAAGGCCCGTCAGGATCAGCGGGCAGGCGCGCAGAAGCGTCTCGGTCGCCGCGAGGCGCGAGCCGAAGGCGCCGACCGCGATGGCGCGGAAGGCGTCGAGGACCGGGGCGCCTGCGAGCGCGATGAGGACGCCCGCGAGCGCCAGCGCGACCGCGACGGCGATCACCGGCGACAGGACGACCAGTACCAGGGGGCGCGTTTCGCGCCGCTCGACGATCATGCCGCGACCCGCCCCAAATCCTCGCCCGCCATCATCAGGCCGAGCCGGCGCGCGTCGAGCCCGGCGGTCGGCACGGCGGCCGAGAGCCGGCCGGCATGGATCGCGACGGCGCGGTCGGCGAGGCGCAGCACCTCGTCGAGGTCTTCGGAGATCAGGAGGATGCCGGCGCCGCGCTCGCGCGCTTCGAGGAGCCGGGCGTGGACGCCGGCGATCGCGCCCTCGTCGAGGCCGCGCGTCGGCTGGGCGACGACGAGGACGGGCGGCTCGTTGTCGAGGTTCCGGCCGAGAATGAGCTTCTGCATGTTGCCGCCGGAGAGGAGCCGGATGCGCTTGTCGGGCGCGGCACCGCGGATGTCGAAGCGGCTCGCCAGATGCGCGGCGAAGGCGCGCGCTGCCCCGCGCCGGACGAGGAAGCGGCCGGAGAAGCGCGGCTCCCGCACGCGCTCCAGCACGGCGTTCTCCCAAAGCGTCAGGTTGCCGATCGAGCCTTCCGCGTGGCGGTCCTCCGGCACGCGGCCGAGGCCGCGGCGGACCATGTCGCGCGGGGAGGGGCGGGCGGGCGTCTGCCCGAGGATCTCCACCGTGCCCGCGCTCGGGGCTTCCAGGCCGAAGAGGATATCGGCGAGCGGCTTCTGCCCGTTGCCGGAGACGCCGATGAGGCCGAGGATCTCGCCGGCCCGAAGCTCGAAGCCGGCCTTGTCGAGGAGCGTACGCCCGCCGCGGCGCAGAGTCAGGTCGCGCGCAACGAGCACGGGGGCTCCGGCGGGGCGCTCGCGGCGCTCGGGCCGCTCGACGCGGCGGCCGACCATCAGCTCGGCCAGTTCCTCGCGGCTGGTCTCGCGCGTCGCGCGCATGCCGACCATCCGCCCGCCGCGCAGCACCACGACGCGGTCGGCGCCCGTGAGGACCTCGCCGAGCTTGTGGGAGATGAAAATGACGGAAAGGCCGTCCTTCGCCATCAGCCGCAGCGTCGCGAAGAGCGTCTCGCCCTCGGCCGGGGTGAGCACGGCGGTCGGCTCGTCGAGGACGAGGATGCGCGCGTCGCGAAAAAGGCTCTTCAGGATCTCGACCCGCTGCGCCTCGCCGACCGACAGGTCGCCCACCCGCGCGTCCGGATCGACGGCGAGGCCGAAACGTCGGCCAAGCTCCCGGAGCTTGGCGCGCGCGGCCGGGAGGTTCAGCGACAGGCCGGACAGGTGCCCCATGCCGGCGACGACGTTCTCGACGACGGTGAGGTTCGGCGCTAGGGTGAAGTGCTGGTGGACCATGCCGACGCCGGCCCGGATCGCCGCGCGCGGCCGGCCGGCGGGCAGCGTCTCGCCGAAGACGCGGACCTCGCCCGCGTCGGCCGAGTAGTGGCCGAAGAGGACGTTCATCAGCGTCGTCTTGCCCGCGCCGTTCTCGCCCAGAAGGGCGACGATCTCGCCGCGCGCGAGCTCGAGGTCCACGCCGTCCAGCGCCGTGAAGGCGCCGAAGCGCTTGGCGATGCCGGTCATCTCCAGCGCCGGCGCGGTCCGCGATGTCATGGGCGGAGCGGCTTACTTCGGCTCGCTCATGTCGACCGCCACTTCGAAGGCGCCGCTCTTGATGGCCTCGCGCTTGGCCTCCATCTCGGCGATCGCCTCGGCCGGCACCATCGAGGCCGTGAAGGCGATGTCGTTGCCGCCTTCCTTCATCAGCGAGTAGGGCGTGTAGTTCTTGCCGGTCGGATTGCCCGCCGTCTTGTCGGCTAGAGCCGCGGCGAGGATCGGGTCGAAATTCCAGACGGCGTTGGCGAAGACGGTGTCCGGATAGCGCGAGGTGTAGTCGGTGAGCGAGCCCACCGCCTTGATGCCGCGCTCCTTGGCCGCGTCCGCCGTGCCGATGCGCTCGCCGAACAGGATGTCGGCGCCCGCGTCGATCTGGGCGAGACCGGCTTCGCGCGCCTTGGGCGGATCGAAGAAGGTGCCGATGAAGCCGATGAGGTGCTTGGCGTCCGGCCGCGTTTCCGCGACGCCCGCGCGGAAGGCATTGATCAGCATGTTGATCTCGGGGATCGGGATGGCGCCGACCGCGCCGACCGTTCCGGTCTGCGTCATGCGGCCCGACAGCATGCCGGCCAGGTAGGCCGCCTCGTGGTTCCAGGTGCCGAAGGTGCCGAAATTGTCGCCGGTCGGCTCGCCCGACGAGCCCATCAGGAAGGCGACATCGGGATACTCGGCCGCCACCTGCCGCGCCTCGTTCTCCACCGCATAGGCCTCGCCGACGATCAGCACCGCGCCGCCCTCGGCATATTCGCGCATGACGCGGGGATAATCGTTGGCGCTGACGCCTTCCGAGAACACGTACTCGATCGTGCCCTTCTCGGCGGCGGCCTGGAGGGCTGCGTGGAGGCGCGAGTTCCAGGCGTTCTCGACCGGCGAGGCATGGACGCCGGCGACCTTCGGCTTGGCCGCCTGCGCGAAGGCCGGCCGGCCGAGCGCGAGGGCTCCGAGGGCGAGAGCCGTGCCGGCGAGGACGTGACGGCGGGTGGGGTGGACGGACATGAAGCGATCCTCGAAACGGGCCGGCGGGCGGGAATGACCGCGCAGACATGACGCAATGCCCATTTCGCTGTCAATCAGCCCTGCTGCCTGCTCACCGCTCAATTCGCTCGGCGGCACGCGGTGCATAGGACGCCTCGTCCACCGTGCCCGGCCGGCCGGGCAGGTCGAGCTGGAACAGCTTCGGCGCGGCGCGGGAGACGACCTTGCCGTTCTTCACCACGAGGAGCCGGTGCGCCTTCAGCCGAAGCGCCTCGATCGGGTCGGCCGCCTGGAGGAGCACGAAGTCGGCCCGGGCGCCGACCTCCAACCCGTAGCCGTCGAGCCGCATGGTCTTGGCGCCGTTCACCGTCACCGCGTCGAAGAGCCAGCGCAGGCCCTCGCGGGAGGTCAGCGGCAGGGCGTGGGCGGCCATGTGCGCGACCTCCAGCATGTCGCCGGAACCGAGCGGGTACCAGGGATCCATGACGCAGTCGTGCCCGAAGGAGACGTTGACCCCCGCCGCGCGCAGCTCGGCGACCCGGGTGAGGCCGCGGCGCCGGGGATAGGTGTCGTGCCGCCCCTGGAGGGTGATGTTGATGAGCGGGTTCGGGATGACGTCGAGCTCGGCCTCGGCGATGAGGGGGATGAGCTTGGAGGCGTAGTAGTTGTCCATCGAGTGCATGGAGGTGCAGTGCGAGGCGGCGACGCGGCCCTTCAGACCGAAGCGCAGCGTCTCGGCCGCCAGCGTCTCGACGTGGCGCGAGAGCGGGTCGTCGGTCTCGTCGCAGTGGATGTCGACGGGCAGGCCGCGCTCGGCCGCGAGCCGGCACAGGGCCTCCAGGCTCGCCGCGCCCTCCGCCATGGTGCGCTCGAAGTGCGGGATGCCGCCGATGATGTCGAGGCCCATGTCGAGCGAGCGCGCGAGCAGCTCCACCGCGCCGGCGGAGCGGAAGTAGCCGTCCTGCGGGAAGGCGACGAGCTGGAGGTCGATATAGGGCTTCACCTTCTCGCGCACCTCGATCATCGCCTCGGCCGTGCGAAGCGTCGGGTCGGACACGTCGACGTGCGAGCGGATGAAGAGGAGGCCGCGGGTGACCGCGAGGTCGCAGTAGCGCAGAGCCCGCTCCACCATGGCCTCGACGGTGAGGATGGGCTTCAGCTCGCCCCAGAGCGCGATGCCCTCCAGCAGCGTGCCGGACTGGTTCATCCGGGGGAGACCCAGCGAGAGCGTCGCGTCCATGTGGAAGTGCGGGTCGACGAAGGGCGGCGAAACGAGGCGCCCGCCGGCATCGATCACCTCGCCGGCCTGTCCCGCCTGCGCCGCGATGCCGGCGCCGATCCCGACGATCCGCCCGTTCTCGACGGCGAGGTCGATGCCGGTGCGTCCGTCCGGCAGGGCGGCGTTGGACAGGATCAGGTCGGGCATGGATCGTCTCCTCGAGGCATCGACGGGTCGCCCCTGCCTTAGCGGCGGGCGCGGCGCGGCGGCAAGAGAGGCTTGCCAGCCGAAAACCCGCGCCGCATCATCGATCCCATGCATGAGACGACCGCTTCCGCTTCCCGGCCGCGACGGCACCGCCGCTTCGTCGCTTCCGCGCGCACCAGCCTGCCGACCTGGCCCGATGCGCCGCCGCCGCTCGACGAGGCGGGGCGCGGCTTCGTGCTGGTGGGCACGGGCCGAGGCGCGGCCGCCGTGCTGGACGGGTGGCGGGCGCGGGCCGGAGATCGGCCCGTCCTCGCCTTTCGCGACGAGAATACGGAGGAGAGCGGCGACCGTGCGGCGGTCTGGCTCGAGCCGGCGCTCGCGAGCGCACGGACCGGCTGGCGGCTGATGATCGCCGCGCCCGCGGCCGATGTCCTGCGCTTGTCCGCGCTGGCGAGGCGCGCCGGCATGATCGAGGCGGAAATCCGAGCCTTCGCCGTCCAAGACGGCGTTTCCCCGCTCGTCTGCGTCCATTGCCGGACCGACTTCGAGGCCGAGGGCGAGCCCGGCGACGAGGTCGACTGTCCCGGCTGCGGCCTTCGGCTCGTCGTTCACCAGCATCTGTCGCGCCGGCTCGGCCGGCTTGCCGCCTTCGTCGCGGACGCCGAAGGCGGCAGGCCGTGATCGCCGGCCCCGGCCTTCCGCTCGTCGTCGACGCCGTCCTCGACGTCGCGCCGGACATCCGCGCCTTCGTGCTGCGGCATCCCTCGGGCGATCCGCTCCCCTCCTTCGTGCCTGGCAGCCATCTGCCGGTCTTCTGCGGCGAAGGGCGCATCAACAGCTATTCGCTGACGGGCGAGAGCGGCGCGCCCGAGACCTATGCGATCTCCGTCCACCATCGCCGCGACGGGCGCGGCGGCTCGACCTTCATGCATGCGCTGCGGGTCGGCGACCGCCTCGCCTGCGGCCTGCCGCGCAGCGCATTCGCGCCGGTCGCCTCCGCCCGGCACCACCTGATGATCGCAGGCGGCATCGGCATCACCCCGTTCCTGTCTCATCTGCGTGCCGCCAGGCGCTGGGGGCGCAGCGCGAGCCTCCTCTTCGCCGTGCGCGAGGGCGCGCCCGTGCCGCACGCGGCCGAGCTGGACGCGCTCTGCGGGGATTTGCGGGTGCTGCGCGGCCGGGCCGCGATGACGGCGGCGGTCGAGGCGGCGCTCGTCGATCAGCCGCTCGGCACGCACCTCTACGTCTGCGGCCCCGAAGCCATGATCGACGACGTCCTGGAGCGGGCCGCCCGCGCCGGCTGGCCGGCGGAGCGCTGCCATGCCGAGCGCTTCGGCGCCGTTCTTCCCCCCGGCGCGCCCTTCGAGGCGATCCTGCGCCGGACCGGCCGCAGGATCGCCGTGCCGGCGGAAGCGAGCCTCCTCGACGCGGTGGAGGCCGCCGGCATTCCCTGGCCCTCGCTCTGCCGCCAGGGCGTGTGCGGCGAGTGCCGCATGGAGGGCGTCGAGGGGACGATCCTCCACCGCGACCACTACCTCTCGCCGGCCGAGCGCGAGGCCGGCAACTGCCTGATGCCCTGCGTCTCGCGCGGCGCGGGCCTCATCACCCTCGATCTTTGAAGGCTTGGGCCAATGACCCCCGACGAAGCGCGCCTCAGCCGCTTTCCCTGGCCCTTCACCGGCGACGCCTACCGCTACAGCGCCAATGTCGAGCCGGCGCCCAAGCTCCGGCGAACGCCGGTGGGCGCGTGGGGCGGCGCCGTGCTCGACGTCGACGCGGACTACGAAGCCGAACTCAGTGAGCGCGCCGCGGTTCTCGCCCGCGATCCCGCCCGCCACGTCGAGCTGCCGCACATGCGCGCGGCGACCTGGGACGCGCTCGTTTGGGGACTGCGCGAGCTCGCCGCGACTCATCCCGAGACGATGAGCCTCGCCGGGGCCGGCCGCCACCTCGTCTGGAGCAACCATCGCCTTGGCCTGACCCAGGGCTTCCGCCTCGGCGAGGAAGACACGCTGCCGATGGCGCCGCTGCGCTTCCTCGCCAGCCAGATCCAGGAGGACGTCGTTCTTCTGGACCAGCGCGAAGGCCAGCTCTTCGCCGATGCCGGCTGCGTCACCTTCGCCTCGAACTGGTCGATGGCCTTCGACCTTGGAATGTCATTTCGGGAGATCCACGGCCCCGTGCCGCACGATTTGGCGGACGGGGCGATCCCGCGGGCCGAGCAGTTCCTGATGCGGCTCCAGCCGGGCGAGGTCTTCCGCCGGATCAACTGGACCTCGACCGCCGGCCATCGGCTCGACACCGCCCTCGACAGCTATCACGAATGGGGTCCCTCGCGCCGGGCCTTGGCGACGGGCGACCTCGCCGCCGTCTTCCACATGCGCAACGAGGTGCAGCACCTCGTCCGCCTGCCGGAAAGCGGGGCGATCATGTTCCTGATTCGCACCTACCTCCTGCCGCTTGGCGAGATCTGCCGCGTGCCCGAATGGCGCCGGCAGTTCGCCGCGGTGCTGCGGACGCTTCCCGAGGACATCCTCCAGTACAAGGGCCTGACGGCGCTGCGCCCGCGCATCCTCGCCGTTCTCGAAGCGGAACCCGTCGAGGCGGCGTGAAACGGAGCCGCCTATCGATGCGTTGACCGACCCGTCACGTGCCCGCTCAACCGGAGGAGGCCGCCATCTCCGCGTCCATCGAACATTACGGCCTCATCGGCGACTGCGAAACGGCCGCTCTCGTCGGGCGCAGCGGATCGATCGACTGGCTCTGCTGGCCGCGCTTCGATTCCGACGCCTGCTTCGCCGCGCTTCTCGGCACGCCCGAGCACGGCCGCTGGCTGATCGCCCCGGAGGGCGAGATCCTGGACACGACGCGGCGCTATCGCGGCGATACGCTGATTTTGGAGACGCTGTTCGAGACGGCGGAGGGCGCGGTCCGCCTCATCGACTTCATGCCGGTTCGCGGGGTCGCCTCCGACATCGTCCGTCTCGTCGTCGGCGAGCGCGGGCGCGTTGCGGTGCGCACCGAACTGGTCCTGCGCTTCGGCTACGGCGAGGCGACGCCCTGGGTGACGCGGATCGACGGCGAAACGCTCAAGGCCGTTGCCGGCCCGGACATGGTCGTGCTGCGCACGCCCGTTCCCGTCGAGGGCGAGGACCTGAAGACGGTGGGGCGCTTCGTCGTCTCGGCCGGCGAGAGCGTGCCCTTCGTTCTGACCTATGCGCCCTCCCACCTCGCCTTGCCCGAGGCGATCGATCCCTGGCTCGCGCTGGAGGAAACGCAGGCCACCTGGGCCGACTGGGCCGGGCGCTGCGCGCCGACGGGCGCCTGGACGGAGGCGGTGCGGCGCTCGCTCCTGACGCTGAAGGCGCTGACCCATCGCCCGACCGGCGGCATCGTGGCCGCGCCGACCACCTCGCTTCCGGAGCGGATCGGCGGCGAGCGGAACTGGGATTACCGCTTCTGCTGGCTGCGCGACGCTACGCTGACGCTTCTCGCCCTCGCCAATGCCGGCTACGCCGACGAAGCCGAAGCCTGGCGCGGCTGGCTCCTGCGCGCGGTCGCCGGCAGTCCGAACGAGATGCAGATCATGTACGGCGTCGGCGGCGAGCGGCGGCTCACCGAATGGGAGGCCGGCTGGCTGCCCGGCTACGAGAACAGCCGGCCCGTGCGGATCGGCAACGCCGCCCATCGGCAGCTCCAGATCGACGTCTTCGGCGAGGTGCTCGACGCCCTGCACCAGGGACGGCGCGCCGGACTCCAGGTCGAGGAGGCCGGGTGGAGGCTCGAACGCTCCCTTCTCGATCATCTCGCCGATGTCTGGCGCGAGCCCGATTCCGGGATCTGGGAGATGCGGGGCGAGCCGCGGCACTTCACCTATTCCAAGGCGCTCGCCTGGGTGGCCTTCGACCGCGCGCTCAAGGACGCGGACGCCTTCGGCCTCGACGGGCCGGTCGAGCGCTGGCGGGCGATCCGCGACGAGATCCATGCCGAGGTCTGCGCGCGCGGCTTCGACGCGAACGAGAACAGCTTCGTTCAGAGCTACGGCTCGACGGCGCTCGACGCGAGCCTCCTTCTCCTGCCCGGCCTCGGCTTCCTGCCGGCGGACGACCCGCGCATCGTCGGAACCGTCGCCGCCGTCGAGCGACGCCTCCTGCGAAACGGTCTCGTTCTTCGCTACGACACGGCGTCGGGCGGCGACGGCTTGTCGCAAGGAGAGGGCGCCTTTCTCGCCTGCTCATTCTGGCTCGTCGACGCCTACGTCGCGCTCGGCCGCACGGCCGAGGCGCTCGGCCTCTTCGAGCGCCTCCTCGCCCTGCGCAACGATCTCGGGCTTCTCGCCGAGGAGTACGACCCGGTGGCCGGGCGCCAGCTCGGCAACTTTCCCCAGGCCTTCTCGCACATCGCCCTCGTCAACTCGGCGCTGAACCTCGCCCGGGCCGAAAAGCCCGTGCATCAGCGCCGCGATGGTGCCGCCGAAACGCCATAGAGGCGGCGCAAGGCTGTGCGCGTGCGTCGCTTCGGCTCCGGCCGGGGCGCGACGCGTCGCGTCGGAACCGTCCGGCGCAGCGCCGATCCTCGAACTCACCCGGACACGAGCCTTTCCATGCAGAGCGCGCTTCAAGGCCTGGCGACGGCCTTCTTCTCCTTCGTCTACGCCTTTCTGGGACTCATGATCGGGGCGTGCTCCGGCTTCATTCTTCTGAAACTGGCGCAGGGGACTCTCGGCCTGTCCGACTCGGTAACGGCCGTGCTCCAGCTCGCCGTCGCCGCCTGGGCGATCCTTCTCGCGGTCGTGGCGGCCGCGGCCTACGTCAAGACGTCGAAGAACGAGCGCTTCGTCGCCTGAACGCGGGTGCGCCGCCACCCGTCTTCCTGACCCTCCGGAGACTTCGATCCCATGCCGCCGAAATCCGTCCTCAGGGCCGTTCTCATCGCCGCGCTGCCGCTCGTCGGCGCCTGCTCGACCCTGCAGTCGGAAGGCCGCGCGCTGGCGCTCAGCCTGTCGCCCTATCCGTCCGTCGATCCGCGGATCCTCGAATATTACGGACAGGTGGACGACGGCGCCTTCGTGATCCCCGCGATCGACCCGAAGATCGTCTCGGAGCGCAACATCCGCCAGGAGGTCGACTTCCGGACCGACGAGCCGCCGGGCACCATCGTCGTCGACCCCTACGGCCATCACCTCTACCTCGTGATGGCGGGCGGGCGGGCGATGCGATACGGCGTGGGCGTCGGCAAGGCGGGCTTCGCCTTCGCGGGCAAGGCGACGGTGGCGCGCAAGGCCGAGTGGCCGCGCTGGACGCCGACGCAGAACATGCTGCGCCGCGAGCCCGAGCGTTTTCGCCCGCACGCCGCGGGCGTCGCGGGTGGCCTCGGCAACCCGCTCGGCGCGCGCGCCCTCTACCTCTATCGCGGCGGCCGCGACACCTATTACCGCATCCACGGCACCAACGAGCCCTGGACCATCGGCAAGTCGGTCTCCTCCGGCTGCATCCGCATGTTCAACCAGGACGTCATCGACCTGGAAACGCGCGTGAATACGGGGACGCGGGTGCTCGTCCTCGACGCGCCTTACGAGGCAGGCGGGGCGGATCTGGTCTGAGGACCTTCGGCCCTCCCGGACCGGGTTCGGGGAACGCCGTCTCATCCGCGCCCGCTTTCGCTTCCGCCTCGTCATCCCGGGCTTGACCCGGGATCCATGCCGAGCCGCCGGAACCCGCTCGCCTCGGGTTCGGACCGGCCCGTCCGGCAGCGGCTGGCAGCGAAACCGATTCGGAATGGGTCCCGGGTCAAGCCCGGGATGACGAGCCGGAAAGGCTTGCGGGCGGCACCTGCCTCGGGCTCTCAGCCCTCAGCCCTCAGCCCTCAGCCCTCAGCCCTCAGCCCTCAGCCCTCAGCCCTCAGCCCTCAGCCCTCAGCCCTCAGCCCTCA